>JBIOUO010000129.1:0-17945 GCA_044867195.1 Ilumatobacteraceae bacterium | reverse complement strand
CGCGATGGCGGTCGTCGGCGACGCACCGGTTGGCGACGCGACGGGGCTCGCCGGGCTGCGCCTGACGGAGTGGACCTCCTGCGGCGGATGCGCGGCCAAGTGGGGGGCGAGCGCGCTGGCCGAGATGGTGGGCGACCTGCCAGCGGCCATCGATGCGGCGCTGCTCGTCGGGTTGGCACCGTTCGACGACGCCGCGATCTATCGCCTCGACGACCGGACGGCCCTGGTCTCGACCACCGACTTCTTCCCGCCGCTGGTCGACGATCCGGCGGACTACGGGGCGATCGCCGCCGCCAACGCGTGCAGTGACGTGTTCGCGATGGGCGGTCGGGTCGTGCTGGCGATCAACGTGGCGGCGTTCCCGGAGCACTTCCCGCGCCAGGCGATGGCCGCCATCTTCGCCGCCGCCGCCGCTGCCGTCGCCGAGGCCGGCGGCACCGTCGCCGGCGGTCACACGATCCGCAACCCCGAGCCGGTGTTCGGGCTGGCGGTGCAAGGGCTCGTCGACCCGGACCGGGTCTGGCGCAAGGCCGGCGCCCGGCCGGGGGACGCCGTGCTGCTGTCCAAGCCGCTCGGGACCGGGCTCACGCTGGCCGGTGGGAGCGACGAGGACAAGGCGGCGGCGATCGCCGGCATGCGCACGCTCAACCGCTCGGCGTCGGAGACCCTGCAGTCTCTCGGCCGGGGGATCCACGCCGTCACGGACGTCACCGGCTACGGGCTCGCCGGCCATGGCTGGGAGGTTGCCGAACGCAGCGGGGTCCGCCTGGTCGTCGACGCCCTCGCGCTGGTGACCTACCCGGGCGCCGTCGCCGCCGCCGAGCGGGGCGTGCGCACGGGCGGCGACGCCCGCAACCGCGACTACGTGGCCGGGCGGCTCGACTCGTCTGCCGGCGCCGTGGCCGAGGCCGTCGTGCTCGACGCGCAGACGTCCGGCGGCCTGCTCGCCGCGGTGGACCCAGGCGTCGCCCCAGCGCTCCTCGACGCCGGCTTCTGGACGGTCGGCACGATCGAGGCCGGCGAGCCGGCGGTGGTGCTGCGGTGACGGCCCCGCTGCGTCCGGCGGTCCGCGCCCGGCCGGCCGTGTCGAAGAAGCGGGCGCCGACGCGATCGTTCGAGCGGGAGCTGTGGGAGCTCGGCCACGACATCGTCGTCGGCGTCGACGAGGTCGGCCGCGGCGCGTGGGCCGGGCCGCTGACCGTCGGGGCGGCGATCCTGCCCCGCGACCGGCGGGTCAACGGGATCCGCGACTCTAAGCTGCTCACCGAGCGCGAGCGGGAGAAGCTGTTCGACCGTGTCGGGTCGTGGTGCGTCGCGTGGGGAGTGGGCAGCGCGTCACAGGTGGAGTGCGACGAGCTCGGGATGTCGGCGGCCCAGCGCCTCGCCGCGCTGCGGGCGCTGGAGCAGCTCGGCGTGGTCGCCGACGCGGCCGTCGTCGACGGCAATTGGGACTTCGTCTCGCCCCACGTCGGCCACGTCGCCAGGCGGATCAAGGCTGACGCCCGCTGCCTGAGCGTGGCCGCGGCGAGCATCCTCGCCAAGGTGGTGCGCGACCGCGAGATGCGCGCCCAGGCCGAGCACTACCCGCAGTGGTCGTTCGACACCAACAAGGGCTACCCCTGCCCGGTGCACAAGGCCGCCCTCCAGGGCTACGGGCCGTCAGGGATCCACCGCCGGACGTGGGTGTTCATGGACCACTACGTCCCCTGGGGCGGCATCCACCGCGTCTACCGCCCCGGCTGCGAGCCCGACCCCGAGCAGCCGACGCTGTTCGACGACGTCGAGATGTGAGCTCCCGCCCGGGTCCACCCCGATCGGTGATTGGAGGGGGTGGAAACCGGCCCGCTGGAATCACAGTTCGCCGGGCCGGTCCGGATCAGCAGATGGTCCACACGACCGGCTGCTCGGGGCGGTAGCTGCAGTACGTCCCAGTCTTCACGGACGACGCGAGGTGCCGGCCGAGGGTTGGGTGCAGCTTGTCGATGGTGCGGATCGTCGCCTTGATGCGATGGGTGACGGCCGAGCGCGCCCGCTCGGTGGTGTCCGCGGCGCGGCGATTGCGCCCACCCTGGCCGATGGCGGCGGCGAGGTGGTCGATCAGCTCGTCGAGCTCGACCTGATGGCGGTAGGCGCGTGCGTAGTCGTTGTTCCGCTCGGCATCGTCGACGTCTGCTTGCAGCGCACGGATCCGATCCTCGTAACGGCGGCGGGCCTCGGCGTCGATGAGATCCCCGGTTGACGACTCGTCGACGGCCGCGCCGGCGAGGTCGAGGCAGTGCACCTCTCGGCCGTCCGCGCCGATCAGCTGGACGATGTCGGCGAGCCCTTTGGACAGCCGCACGGTGACGGCCGACCGGCGGAACTCGAACTCGAACGTGTCGCCGCGACGCGTCACCGTGCTCGGTGGCTGCGCGCCCGCGGCGCCGGCGGCGCCGGCCGCATGTAGCTCGTCCTGGCGTGACACGGTCAGCTCGGCGAGCAGGGCGCGGACGGCACCGAAGATCTGGTGGCGTGGCAGCGGCGTCGCCGTCGTGATCGGGAGCGGCAGCAGCTCATACTGCGCGCTGGCCATCGTCGATATGGGGAGGTGGCGCGCCGTCGCCGCCAGCACCTCCCACGCCGGGCTCCCGGCTCGGTAGGCGAGGGCGGCACTGACGTCGGTGAGCACGCGGACGTTGGACAGCGCACCACGGGCGAGCAGCTCGGCGAGGAGGTCGCTGACTGCCGCCGCGGCGGCCGTGAGGTCGCCGAGCAGCAGGTGCCCGAAGGCGCACGATCGCAGGTTGACGGCGATTCCGATCGGGTAGTCGGCGGCGCGGGCCTGACCGAGCGCCGCGCCGGCGAGCGCCAGTCCGGCTGGAGGGTCGACGCGCAGGGTCACCCACGCAAGCGTCGAGCGCGCCCAGTTCTCCGTGATCGTCGACCCGGACTCCACCGCCCCGTCGACGATCCGCGCTAGGTCGGCGACGGCGGTCGCGACGTCGCCGGCGTCGGCGACGACCTGGGCCGTGGCGACCTCCATCTCCATCGCCATCGCCGTCATCCCCAGCTCGTGGCCGATCGCGGCGGCGGCACCGAGCGCGGCCAGCGCGCCGTCGACGTCGCCGAGCGCGCGGCGGGCCTGGCCGAGCACGCGGCGCAGCGTGATCGAGGGAAGGCTCGGCTTGGTGAGCTCCTCGAGCGTGCTCTCCGCCAGCTCGGCGGCCAGTTGCGGGTAGCCGGTCACGTACTCGGCGGTCGCCAGCGCGGCGGCGGCCTGGGCGCCGGCCGGCGTGCTGCGGTCCGGCCACCGCTCGAGGGTGCGGCGGACGAGCACGGCGATCTGCTCGGCGTGCGCCTGGTGGACGATGGCCCAGCACACCGCGCACAGGAAGTGGGCCCGGCGGGGCTCGGCGTCGTGCTCGTTGCACCACCGCAGAGCGTCGGCCACGCCGTCCCACGACGCGACGAGATCGCCCAGCAACCCCGGTCGCCATGACGTCGTGGCGCCGGCGAGCATGGCACCGGTCTCGGCGACGACGTGGTCGGCGAAGCGATCGGCCGTCTCGTCGAGTCGACCTCGCCGGCGCAGCTCGTCGAGGGCGATGCGCCGGACCGTGTCGAGCAGCCGGTAGCGGGTCGTCGGCCCGCTGGTGTCGACCACGACGAGGGACGCGTTGACCAGCTCGTCGAGCTCGGCGTCGAACCGGCGGGCGTCGTCGATACCCGTCACCGCACGGGCGGTGTCGGCCGGGAACGGCGCGGCGAACACGGCGAGCTGGGCCAGCAGCTCGGCGGCGCCCGGGCTCAGCAGGTCCACGGACCAGTGGATCGTCTCGGCGACGCTGCGGTGCCGCGGGTCGCCCCGAAAGCGCGGGCGGTCGAGGACGTCGACGCCGGCTTCGAGACGAGCGGCGATGTCCGCCACGCTCATCGTGCGGGCCCGTGCGGCGGCGATCTCGAGTGCCAGCGGCAGGCCGTCGAGGCGCCTGCAGAGCTCGACGACGGGCACCAGGTCGCGGTCGTCGACGGTGACTCCGGCATCGTGGCAACGCTGCAGGAACAGGCGCACGGACGGGCAGTCGGCCGCATCGTCACTGGGGGAGGGCAGGGCGAGGGGAGCCAGCGCGATCATCGACTCGCCGGGGAGCTCGAGCGGCGAGCGGCTCGTGGCGAGCACGGTCGGCAGGGCGCACGCGCCGAGGATGTGGGCGATCGTGGTCGCCGCCGCGTCGAGTAGGTGCTCGCAGTTGTCGACCACGAGCAGGACCGGCCGGTCGGCCGGCGACGCGAGCAGGGCATCGAACGACTGGAATCCGAGCTGGCCCGCGAGCGCGTCGGGGACCGTGTCCGGGTCGTCGATCCGCGCCAGGTCGACGTGGCGCGCGCCGAGCGGGAAGTCGCTCTCGGCTCCGTCCGCGGCGGCCCGCGCCAGGGCCGTCTTGCCGACCCCGCCCGGCCCGACGAGCGTGACGAGGCGGGCCGCGCGCAGCCGCGCCCCGACCTCGGCGACCTCACGCTCACGCCCGATCAACGATCCCGTCGCCACGCCCAAGAAGTTAGGGGCCAAGCCGGCGGCGATCTCACGTCGTGAGGCGCGGGTTCACGCCTTTCCAGATGAGACATCATCGACCATGAGAGGACCGCCATGTCGCTTCCCCAGCTCAGCGCAGCTCGACCGTTCATCACGGACGGCGGGCTCGAGACGACGCTCGTCTTCGACGACGGCATCGACCTGCCCGACTTCGCCGCCTTCCCCCTGCTTGACACGGCCGACGGGCGGACGTCGCTCGCTGGCTACTACGAGACCTATCTCGAACTCGCCGAGCGCCGCGAGACGGGCATCGTGCTCGACACCCCCACGTGGCGGGCCAACCTCGACTGGGGCGCCCGCCTCGGTTACGACGCCGCGGGCCTCACGGCCGTCAACCGCCGAGCGGTCGAATTCGTCCGCCAGCTGGCGGCTGCCCGCCCAGGCGTGACGGCGATCATCAACGGCGTCGTCGGGCCGCGCGGTGACGGTTACGTCGTCGGCGAGACGATGTTAGTGGCCGAGGCCACCGCCTACCACGGCCTGCAAGCGCGAGCGTTCGCCGACGCGGGCGCGGCGATGCTCAGCGCGATCACCATGACCTACGCCGCCGAGGCGGCGGGCGTGGCGCGCGCCGCGACCTCCGCCGGCCTGCCCGTCGTCCTGTCGTTCACCGTCGAGACGGATGGCCGCCTGCCGTCCGGGCAGACGCTCGGCGAGGCGATCACCGAGGTCGACGAGGCCACCGACGCCGCCCCGGCGTACTACATGGTCAATTGCGCCCACCCGACGCACTTCGTCGACGTGCTCGACGGCGGGGCGGCGTGGACGGCGCGGATCAAGGGACTGCGGGCCAACGCCTCACGCCTCAGTCACGCCGAGCTCGACGAAGCCACCGAGCTCGATCGCGGTGACATCTCCGAGCTGGCGGCGATGTACGCCGACCTCGGGTCGACGCTCGACCTGCGGGTCGTCGGCGGCTGCTGCGGCACCGACCACGAGCACGTGGCGGCGATCGCCTCAGCCGTGACCGGCTGACACCGGCTGTCCATTGGAGTGTTTCCGTCGTTGGAGTGTTTGCTCGGGGAGGGACCCTGGCGAAACACTCCGACGGCGCAAACACTCCAATGCTCAGAGCCTTGACTGGTGCTCGCCGAGTCCTGGGGCGCGACGGGCGGACCACGGAGTCGCGCTGAACTGGTAGGGCGCGCCTGGATACGTGAACGTGCGGCCGAGCTCCGGGTGCTCGATCTCAGCGGGAAAGCCGCGCTCGACGAAGTGCGGATCGTCCATCGCCTCGCCCGGCGAGTAGATGATGCCCGTCGCCAGGCCGATGCGCTGGGTCTCGACGAAGAAGTCGTAGGCGTCGAGGTTCTCGGCGAGGAACCACACCACGTCTCGCGCCGCGGTGAGGATCTCGGCGACGAGCGCGTCCGACAGCGCGTCGGCGAAGTTGAGTGGCGCGTCCCGCTCGGCGCCGAGCTCGAGGATCACCGTCGCCGGGAACTCCTCGCGAAGGTCCAAACGGTCGAGCAAGCCGAGGATCGCGGCGAACGTCTCGGGGTTGCGGGGCGGGACGCCGGTGGTGGCGTAGCGGCCGTCCCGGCAGCGCACCTGCACCGGGGGAGTGGCGATCGGCGCGGCGTGACGTCCGGTCTGGCGGTGCATCTCGGCGTGGCAGGCCAGCCACCCGTAGCTCGCCATCTCCGTCGTCACGTTGTTGGCGGCCAGCATGTTGACGTCGATGTGCTGGCCGCGGCCCTGCTCCTCGCGGGCGAGCAGGGCGACGAGCAACGACATCACGGCCCAGTTGCCGGCGGTCTGCATCGACTGGTTCCCCGCCCCGCGCACCGGGGGCAGCGAGTGGTCGTCGTAGCCGCAGCTCCACACCGGGCCGCCCTCGGCCATCAATGTGAGGTCGGTCACCGGCTCGACGGCACGCGGCGAATCGGCGCCGAACGGGGTGATCGACACCATCACCAGCCGTGGATCGCGCGCCGACAGCGCCGGCCAGTCGAGGCCTGCCGGGGCGAGCACGTCCGGTGGCTCACCAGCGAGTAGGACGTCGGCGCCGGCGACGAGGGCCTGCACCCTGGCCCGGTCCGCCTCCGACGACAGGTCGGCCACGACGCCGTGCTTGGACGTGTGGTAGTGCCACCACCACAGGCTGCGCTCGGTGCCGGGCTCGTCGTCGAGGAACGGCCCGTACCGCCGCTGCGGCGACCCGCCCGGCGGCTCGACGAGCGTGACGTCGGCGCCGAGGTCGGCGACGAGCTTGCCCGCCCAGGCCACGTGCTCGTGGCCCAGCTCGACCACGCCGAGGCCTTCGAGCGGGCCCATCAGATGACCCCTTCCGCCGCCAGCCGGCCGATCTCGGCGGTCGTCAGGCCGAGCACCTCGCCGAGCACCCGCTCGTTGTCCTCGCCGAGCGTCGGCCCGCCGCGCTCTATGCGCCAGTCGGTCGCCGACAGGTGGACTGGCTGGCCGTCGACCCGGACCGGCCCGTGCTTGCTGTGCGTGATCGTCGGCCACAGCCCCCAGGCAGTGAGCGCCGGATTCTTGTCGCATCGCTCCGGAGGGCGCGCCACGGGCGCCGCCGGGACCCCGGCTGCCCGTATCTGGGCGACGATGTCGTCGCGGCCGCGGGCTGCGGTCCACGTCGCCAGGTCGTCGTCCAGCGCGTCCTCGCCGGCAAGGCGAGCCTCCACCGTCGCCAGCGCGGAGTCCTTGGACCACGGCTCGCCGATCACCTCGACGAGCGCCGCCCAGTCGCGGTCGTCACGGCAGGCGATGGCGACCCACGAGTCGTCGTCGCGGCATGGATAGACGCCGTGCGGCGCCATCGCCGGGTGCGGGCTGCGGTTGGAGTGCACGGCGTCGTCGTCGCGCAGCATCCGCCCGTTCACGGTGGCGTCGAGGGCGGCCGGCCCAGTCATCGCGATGCCAGCCTCGATGCACGCCAGGTCGACCCACTGCCCCTCACCGGTGCGCCGCTGGTGGTAGAGCGCGGCGAGCAGGGCGATCGCCATCACGTAGCCGCCCGTGTGGTCCATGTACGAGTACCCCCACCCGGCCGGCTCGCGCCCGGGGAGGCCCGCCGTGTGGGTCAGCCCGCACACCGCCTGGACGATCGGGCCCCACGACTTGAACGGCCGGTACGGCCCGGTCTGGCCGAACCCGCAGTTCGACACGTACACGACGCCGGGGCGCAGCTCGCGCAGCCGCTCGTAGCCGAACCCGAGGCGTTCCATCACTCCGGCCGCGAAGTTCTCGGTGACGGCGTGGGAGACCCGCACCAGCTCGGCGAGCAGCTCGCGCCCGCGCTCGGTGCGCAGGTTGAGCGTGATGCCGAGCTTCTCGGTGTTGTGGTTGATGAAGCCCGACCCCCCGTCGGGGCTGCGGTCGCCGTTCACGTATGGCCCGATCTGGCGCACGATGTCCCACAGCCCGCGTGCGACGGGGTCCTCGACGCGGATGACCTGGGCGCCGAACGAGGCGAGCACCCGCGTCGCGCCCGCCCCGGCCAGCTGGCCCGACAGGTCGCAGATCCGGATGTGATCGAGCGCGCCCCTGTGCCGCGAGGCGTTGCCCATCCCCGATAGCTCCGTCACCACGCCTCCTCACGTGAACGTCGCCCCGGACATCCTGCACGACCGGCGGCGCGAGTGAGAAAGCGCAATCCGGATCGGCCCGCCAGCCGTACAAGGTGGGGTCGGGCGATGCGTGATGGAGGGGACAGATGAAGAACCGTCGGATGCTGATCGCCGGGGCGGCCATGCTCGCCGGGGTCACCGGAGTGGGGGGCGTCGCGCTTGCCAACGGCGGGCGCGACCACTTCCACGTCAACCTGCGCGGCGCCAACGAGGTACCGCCTGCCGACTCGGACGGCCGCGGCACGGCGAAGCTGGAGATCAACACGGAATCGGGTGAGATCTGCTGGTCGCTGCGCTTCGACCGCATCGCCACCCCGACGATGGCGCACATCCACGGCCAGGCTCGCGTAGGCGAGAACGCGGGGGTCAAAGTGCTGTTCTTCGACCCCACCCACCCCGTCAGCGACCTCGACGCACTCGAGCGCGGCCGGGCTGACGGCTGCACGACCGCCGATCCGGCGTTGGCCTCGGACATCGCGACACACCCGGAGCTGTACTACGTGAACATCCACAACGCCCGGTTCATGGGCGGCGCGATCCGCGGCCAGGTCGACTGACACCACGCTCCACCCGTCGACGGCCGGCGCGTCCCTGCGGGCGGGGACACGCCGGTCGCGCCGAGCGACGGGCGAAGAGGTCAGAGCAGGGCGGCGAGGGCGACGAGGAACCGCAGCACTTCGGGCGGGCCGCTCACCCGGTGGCGGGCGGCGGTGGGGCCGCGCCCGACGCGGATCGAGCAGTCGCCCTCGTGCAGTGCAGCGAACACGGCCTCGTCGGTGTGGTCGTCGCCGACGAACACGACGGCTCGAGCGCCGAGCTCGTTGCGCAACTCCTCGATCGCCGCGGCTTTGCTCGTCGATCGCGTCAGCAGCTCGATGACGGCATGTCCCGGCAGCACCTGGGCGCCGTCGACGTCGCGGGCCTGCTCGCGCAGCTCCGCCGCCGATCGCGCCGCCTCCTCGGCAGGCGCCTGGCGGGTGTGCAGCACGACGCTCGCCGGCTTGATCTCGACCCAGGCACCGTCACCGGCCCGGTCAGCGGCCTCGGCGGCCAGGGCGACCAGTCGCCCGAGACGTTCCTGCTCGTGCTCGGCGAGCTCGACCGCCCGTTCGCCGCTGCGCTCCATGCCGTGCAAGCCGAACACCTCGACGTGGTCGGGGAAGCCGAAGCGCTCAAGGTCCTCGACCGTCCGGCCGGACACGACCGCCACCGTCGTCCGTGTGGCCAGCACGGCCACGGCGTCGAGCATGCCCGGCAGCAGCTGGGCATCGTCGGCGTGGGCGACGATCGGAGCCAGCACACCGTCGACGTCGAGCCCGACCACGAGCGGGCGCGCCAGCGCGGCGGCGACCGTGGCCAGCGACTCGGGGTCGTCCGCCGTGACGTCGGCGCCGTCGCCGACGTCGCCCGGCGCCTGGCCGGTGTCGTGGCTCACGGCTCTGCTTGCCCCGCTTGCTCGCCGGCCGCCGAGGCGATGAGGTCGGCGAGGAATCGATCCGCCCACGTCTGCACGTCGCTGGCGCGCACCACCTCGCGCAGCCGCGCCATGCGCGCCCGCCGCTCGTGGCGGTTCATCTCGACCGCGGTGACGATGGCGTCGCGCAGCGCGGAGTTGTCGTGCGGGTTGACGAGTACGGCGTCGACCAGCTCGTCGGCGGCGCCGGCGAACTCCGACAGCACCAGCACGCCGTCGCCGTCGAGGCGTGTCGTCACGTACTCCTTGGCGACGAGGTTCATCCCGTCACGCAGCGGCGTCACCAGCATCACGTCGCCCGTGCGGTAGAGCGCGACCAGCTCGTCGAGCGGCAACGACTGGTAGAGGTAGTGGATCGCCGGGTAGCCGAGGCGCCCGTGGACGCCGTTGATCTCGCTCACCAGCTGCTCGATCTCGCGGCGCTCGACCTGGTAGTGCTCGACGCCCTCGCGGGTCGGTGTGGCGACCTGCACCATCACGCAGCGCTCGGTGTCCAGCGTGCCGTCCTCGAGCAGCGACTGGTAGGCCCGCAGGCGCTGGCTGATGCCCTTCGTGTAGTCGAGGCGGTCGACGCCGAGCAGCACGACTTCCGGCTCGCCGAGGCGGGTGCGGTAGCGGTTGGATCGCTGGCGGGTGGCCCGCCCGGCGGCGACCGCCTCCAGCTCGGAGACGTCGATCGAGATCGGGTACGAGCCGACGCGGGTGCGCCGGCCGAGCAGCTCGTCGCACACGACCTCGAAGTTGGTGGCGTTGATCGCCCGCTGGAATCCGACCAGGTCGCACCCGGCGAGCCCGGCGGCGATCTCGGTCCGCCACGGCAACCGCATGAACAGCTCGACCGGCGGGAACGGGATGTGGAAGAAGAACCCGATCAGCAGGTCCGGGCGCTTGTCGCGCAGCATCTGGGGGACGAGCTGCAGGTGGTAGTCGTGGATCCAGACGATCGCGTCGTCCGGCGAGACCTCGGCCAGCGTGTCGGCGAAGCGCTGGTTGACGACTTGGTAGGCGGCCCAGTGGGTGCCGCTGTAGGTCGAGTCACGCAGCGCGTCGTGGTACAGCGGCCACAGCGTGTCGTTGGAGAAGCCTTCGTAGTAGTCCTGCACCTCCTCGCCCGTCACGAGGACCGGGTGCAGGCGGACGCCGTCGTGGCTGAACGGCTCGGGCTCGTCGTCGGCCTCGCCGGTCCAGCCGACCCACGTGCCGCCGGTCGCCCGCAGCAGCGGGAGCATGGCCCGCACCAGCCCACCCGGGCTCGGCGACCACCCGTGGATGGTGCGCGTCAGCGGGAGCCGGTTGGCGGCGACGACTATCGGCCGGGTGGGGATCGACCGCCGCGCCCGCTCGGGCGTCGACCCGATGGCGGGCATCTCGCTCGTGTCCTCCGGCCACCGGCGGTCGCTCATGACGACTCCGCAGCTTCCAGTGCCTGTTGGAGGTCGGCCACCAGGTCGGCGGCGGACTCGATGCCGACGGACAGGCGGATCAGGTTCTCAGGCACCTCGAGCGGCGAGCCGGCGACCGACGCGTGGGTCATCTCGGCGGGATGCTCGATCAGGCTCTCGACCGCGCCGAGCGACTCGGCGAGCGTGAACACCTGGGTTGACGCGGCAACTTGCTTGGCGGCCTCGGCTCCGCCGCGCAGCGTGAAGCTCACCATCCCGCCGAAGTCATGCATCTGCGTCACGGCCGCGTCGTGTCCCGGATGGTCGGGGAGCTGCGGGTACAACACGCGCTCGACGGCACCGTGGCCTCGCAGTAGGTCGACAACGGCGCGCGCGTTCTCGCAGTGGCGGTCCATGCGCACGGCCAAAGTCTTCACGCCGCGCAGCACCAGGTAGCAGTCGAACGGCGCCGGCACCGCGCCGGCCGCGTTCTGGGTGAACCGCAGGCGGTGGGCGAGGCTGTCGTCGTCGAGCGCGACGAAGCCCCCGACGACGTCGCTGTGGCCACCGAGGTACTTCGTGGTCGAGTGGACGACGATGTCGGCACCGAACGCCAGCGGCCGCTGGAGGTACGGCGTGGCGAACGTGTTGTCGACGACCACGACCGCGCCGCGCTCGTGGGCGGTCGCCGCGACGGCCTCGATGTCGATGCACGTCAGCAGCGGGTTCGTCGGCGTCTCCAGCCAGACCATCGCCGTGTCGTCCTGCCACGACGCCGCCAGCGCAGCGACGTCGGTGAGGTCAGTGGCGGTCCAGCGCATCCCGTAGCGCTCCCACACCCGGGCGATGAGGCGAAACGTGCCGCCGTAGGCGTCGTCGCCGAGCACCACCCGACTGCCGGGCGGCACGAGGCGCAGGACGGTGTCCTCCGCCGCCAGGCCACTGGCGAATGCCAGGCCGTGGGTGGCGCCCTCGAGCGACGCCACGCACGCCTCCAGCGCGGAGCGCGTCGGGTTGCCCGAGCGCGAGTACTCGAACCCCTTGTGCCCGCCGACGCCCTGCTGGGCGAACGTCGTCGACAGCGAGATCGGCGTGACGACGGCGCCTGTCGCCTCGTCGGGCGGCTGCCCGGCGTGTACGGCCCGGGTCTCGAAGCCGGTCATCACGATCGGCCGTCGACGTCGCTGGCCACGGCTTCGAACCAGCTCAGGATGTCGGTGCGGGTGATCACCGCCAGCGGCCGGCCACCCGACAGAACGAGCAGGGCCGGCGCGGCTTCCAGCATCTTCACCGCCAACGTCACTTTCTGGCCGATGCCGATCGAAGGCAGCCGCGGCCCCATCGCCTTCTCGACGGGTGTCGTCATCACCGACGGATCGCGGGCGATCGCCTCCATCAGCTCCAGCTCGTCGACGGCACCGGAGACCTCGGCGGCGGCGAACGGCGGGGTGTTCTTGCACACCGGCAGCTGGCTGACGCCGTTGGCCCGCATCACCTCGATCGCCGTGCGCACCGTCTCGTCGGGGTTGACGTACAGCAGCTCGTCGACCGCCTGGCGGGTGTCCAGCACGGCGCCGACGCACTCGTCACACTCGCGCAGGAAGCCGTAGTTCGCCATCCACTCGTCGTCGAACACGCGGGAGAGGTAGCCGCGCCCGGAATCGGGGTTGAGCACGACCACGATGTCGTCCGGCGCAGCCGCCTTGGCGACGCGGATCGCCGCGGCGACGGCCATCCCGCCGGAACCGCCGATGAGGATCCCTTCGGCGGCGGACACGCGGCGGGCGGTGAGGAAGCTCTCCTCGTCGCTGATCGGGATCACGTCGTCGTACAGCTCGGGCTCCCATGCCGCCGGGAAGAAATCCTCGCCGACGCCCTCGACGAGGTACGGCCGGCCGGAGCCGCCGGAGAAGACGGAGCCCTGCGGGTCGGCGGCGATGATACGGATCGTCGGGTTGCGCGCTTTGAGGTAGCGGGCGACGCCGGTGACCGTGCCGCAGGTGCCGGCGCCGGCGACGAAGTGGGTGATCCGCCCGGCCGTCTGGTCCCACAGCTCGGGCCCGGTCGTCAGCTCGTGGGAGCGTGGGTTGGCCGGGTTGGCGTACTGGTTGGGGCGGAACGCGGTCAGCTCCTGGGTCAGGCGCTCGGCGACGGAGTAGTAGCTCTGCGGGTCCTCGGGGGCGACCGCGACCGGGCACACGGTGACCTCGGCGCCGTACGCCTTGAGCAGGGAGACCTTCTCCGGCGCCACCTTGTCCGTCATCACAAACACGCAGCGGTAGCCACGCTGGGCGGCGACGATGGCCAGGCCGACGCCGGTGTTGCCGCTGGTCGGCTCGACGATCGTGCCGCCGGGCCGGAGCAGCCCGTCCCGCTCCGCAGCCAGGATCATCTCCAGGGCGGGGCGGTCCTTCGACGAGCCACCGGGGTTCGTCGTCTCCATCTTCATCGCCAGCACGCTGGGGATCCGCTCCAGCTCGCTGATCCGCCGCAACCGCACGAGCGGCGTGTTGCCGATCAGGTCGAGCACCGACGAGGCGATCGCCGTCCCCGCCAGGCGGGGATCTTCACCCATGTCGTCGATGGTACCCGCCATGCCTGCAGCGGTCCCGACCGTCACACCTGGAGGAGGAGTTCATCGAGACGATCGAAGGCGGATGCGTCGCGGACTTGGGGCAGCCCGCGTACCGGTCGGCGCAACTCGAAGCGCTGGGTAACGCGGATACGACTCATTCACGCTGCCGTGCATTCGGCACGGTCTGTGCGCACGTCGCCCGGTCAGCCGGTGACCGCCGTGGGGATGCCGAGCTGCTCCGCGGCCGCAATCAGCGCTTGATCCCCAGCGACGACGACGAGATCCGCATCGAGGACGCTTTCGGCCGCCGCCAGATGAACCGCGTCGTACGCCCGCAGCGCGTGCTGCTCCGCCAGCTCCGCGGCCCGGTCGACCAGGTCGTCATCGATGTCGACCAGATCGAGTTGGGCGAACACAAGGTCGAGCTTGCCGCGGGCCGCCGTGTGCTGCGCAGCGTCGATGCGATCGAGGCGAGCAGCTCTCGCCAGCGCAGCCCGCGCTTCTACGCGCACGAGGCGGATGCTCACGACGCGCTCAGCCCGATCCCACATCGTCCCCGCGGTCTGAGTCCCGCCTTCTTCGATGACGAGTGGCACGATTGCCGAGGTGTCGAAGTAGGCGATCAACGACGCTGTTCGGCAACGAGGTCGGACACCGGCCCTGCTGCCTTGATTGGTCGGGGACGTCGACGTCGTCGCTGCTTCGCCGGCGTCACCAGTCCCTCCCGAATGAGTCGATCGATGGTCCGTTCCCCAGCGATGGGGAGCACTCGGGCGATTGCCCGACCGCGCTCGGTGACCACCACCTCGTCACCCGCCTGGACCTGGGCGAGATATCGGCTCAGGTGATCTCGGAGCTCGCGCACGCCGACCTCAGTCATGACGCCATCATAGCGGTCCTCAATGTGGCCACATCGCCAGCCCTCGGCCCATATCTCGAGCCCTCACGCCCTGCCTGACAATATCGGCGAAGAGCGCCGGGCTGCGCGTATCCGGGATCACCGGATCAATCGCCGCGTCCTCACCTGGACCGTTGATCGGGGAACTGGCCGCCGTCGGGAGCTCGCTGTCCGCCGATCGGGAGATTCTGGTGGCCACCGATATCCACCCGGTATACCGGTGCCTCGCGAACCACGCGCTCGACCCGGTCGCTGAGCTCTTGACGCAGTGGGTCCGTTCCGCTCCGGGCGTGACGTCCTGCGCACTCCGGGCGTGGCGTCCGGGCTCACGCTGACACCCCCTCGGTAGTGTCGGGCTCATGCCGTGGTCGATCGAACAAGTCGTCGCCATTGCGCCGTCGCCGGCGCGGTTCGCGGCGGCGGACGCCATCGCCACGCCGTCGCGCTGGGTGGCACTCGGCGCCGACGACCGTGCCGTGTGGGGGCGCTGCCGCGGCTCGGGCCGCGAACCGTACGAGACGGTGGTCGATCACGCCCACCTGGCGTGGCGGTGCACATGCCCGAGCCGGTCGGCGCCCTGCAAGCACGCCCTGGCGCTGCTGGCGATGTGGGTGCGCGGCCAGGTGCCGACGGCCGTCGCCAGCCCGTCGATCGCGTCCTGGGTCGACGGCCACGCCCGCAAGGAGGCGGCGGCTGCTGCTGAGCCGGCGCCCAATATCTCCGCGCCACCGCCCGATGGCGATGACACCGCGTCGCCCGCCCCCGAGCGCCCCGCCCTCGACCGCCAGCGCGACGAGCGCGTCGCCCGGCTGCAGGCGGGCCTCGTCGAGCTCGACCGCTGGCTCGACGACCGGCAGCGCACCGGTCTCGCCGACCCTGCGCTGGCCCACTACGCCACCTGGGACGACCTTGCGGCCCGCCTCGTCGACGCCCGCGCCGGGGCGCTCGCCAACCGGGTCCGGCGCCTCGCCGGCGTCGTGGGCGCCCGTCCCGACTGGCACGAGGTGGTCCTCTCCGAGCTGGGGGTCCTGCACCTGCTCGCCGAGGCCGGGTCTCGCCTTCCCGACCTGCCGGCACCGCTGGCTGACGCGGTGGCCACGGCGTGCGGCTGGCAGGTGCGCCAGTCCGACGTGCTGGCCGGCGTCCCGGACACCGACACCTGGGTGGTCGCCGGGCGCAGCGACACCCGCGAGGACCGCATCGAGGTCCGCCGCACGTGGCTGCGCGGTCGCACGTCGGGCCGGTGGGCGATGGTGCTGTCGTTCGCCGCCTACCGCCAATCGCTCGACGCCACGCTCGTCGTCGGCGATGCGTTCACCGCCGACCTCCATCGGTATCCGGGTCCGTCGTGGCGGGCGCTCGTCGGGGTGCGTCACGAGCAGGCTGTCGAGCACCCGATCGCGCCTCCCGTCGCGGATGTCGCCACGGCGTGCGCCGAGATCGGCGCGGCGCTCGCCGCCGAGCCCTGGCTCGACCGGATACCGGCTTCGGTCGTCGCCGCGCCGACCGTCGCCGCCGGGCGCTGGGTGCTGACCGACGGCACGGGGTCGCTCGCCCTCGCCCCGGACACACCCGGACTGGCGACCGTTCTCGCCGCGTCGGCCGGTGGCGCGGTGTCCCTGACGGTCGAGTGGACCATCGACGGCGCCGTCCCGCTGACGGTGCACCTCCCCGACCGCGCCCTCGACGTCGGCCCCCGCGCCGACCCGTCCTTCGTGAGCGCGGCATGACCGCGACCGCCCCCCAATCTGGGCGGGAATCGTCTCACCCGTGGATCTGGGCGGGTGCGATCACCGCCCACTGGCACGAGCTCGTCACGGTCGCCTTGCTCGGCACCGACCGTCGTGACCCACCCGAACCGCCGGCCGGCCCCCTGGCCGACGTCGTCGCAGACGCCCTGGCACCGTCGCTGTCGGCGCGGATGCTCACCGACGTCGCGGCGTGCGTCGCCGCCCGCCGCGGCGGGCTGCGGCCGCTGGCGCCAGCCGACCCGCTCGCCGCACCACCCCGCGACGATCGGCCGCTCGCGCCGCCGGCGGCGGCACGGCGCTGGTGGCGGATCATCGTCGACTGGCCGGTCCTCGAGGACGAGTGGCTGACCGTCGCCGAGCAGGCGGGATGGCGCCTGGCACCCGACGTTCTCGTCGGGCTGCTCCGGCGCCATCGCACCGATGCCGCCCGCCGGGCGCGTGTGCTGCGGATGGGCGGTGACACCGCGCGCTGGCTGCTCGACCACCAACCGTGGCTGCGCTCGTCGCCCGTCCGCCGCGAGCCGCCAGCGCTCGACCACCCGCTGCCGGCGCTCGCCATGCCACCCGAGCTGCTGGCCCACCTCGCCGCCGGGCCCGATCGGGTCGTCCCGGCGGTGCTCGCCGGCCTGCGCGGCGGCACGTTCGGCACCGCCCACCGCGCCGTGCTCGTCAACTTCGTCGCCCGTGCGCGCGCGGATACGTTGCTGCCCCTGGCAGCAGCGCTCAGCGCCGACAACACGCTCCCAAACGCCGTCGCCGGCCTCGCCCACTCGCTGGCCGACCTCGCCGCCACGCGGGCGCGCATGCTCGAGGAGCTGGCCCGATGAAGGCCAGCGGAGACCTCGACGCCGGCGATCGAGCAGGCGGGAGCGTGACGTCGTGAGCAGCGCCGCCCCGGCGGCGACCGCCGCCATCCTCCGCCCGCACGCCGAGCGGGCCTACGCCGCCGAGCTCGCCGCGCTGGCGGCCACCGACGACCGGCCGCGGCCGCCGAGCTGGAACCTCTCGCCATGGGCCGTCGTCACCTACCTCCTCGGCGGCGTGCTGCCCGACGGCACGTCGATCTCACCGAAGTACGTCGGGCAGCGGCGGCTGATGGAGATCGCCGTGGCCACGCTGGCCACCGACCGTGCCCTGCTGCTGCTCGGCGTGCCGGGCACCGCCAAGACCTGGGTCAGCGAGCACCTGGCGGCGGCGATCAGCGGCGACTCCACGTTGCTCGTCCAGGGCACGGCCGGCACGACCGAGGAGTCGCTGCGCTACGGCTGGAACTACGCCCGGCTCCTCGCCGAGGGGCCGACGGAGGCCGCCCTCGTGCCGAGCCCGGTGTACCGCGCCATGCGCGCCGGCAGCCTGGTGCGCATCGAGGAGCTGACGCGGATGCCCTCCGAGGTGCAGGACGCCCTCGTGACGATCCTGTCCGAGAAGGTGCTGCCCGTGCCCGAGCTGGACACCGAGGTGGCGGCCGTCCAGGGGTTCAACCTGATCGCCACCGCCAACGACCGCGACCGTGGCATCAACGAGCTGTCGAGCGCCCTGCGCCGCCGCTTCAACACGGTCGTGCTGCCACTGCCGGCGACGCCGGAGGAGGAGATGGCCATCGTCGCCCGGCGCGTCGGCGAGCTCGGTGCCGCCCTCGCCCTACCCGACGTGCCGACGGCCGCCGACGAGATCCGGCGTGTGGTGACGATCTTCCGCGAGC
>JBIOUO010000128.1:0-3204 GCA_044867195.1 Ilumatobacteraceae bacterium | reverse complement strand
CCGTCACCATCGGCTTGGTGATCGACGCGATGCGGAACAACCCGTCCTCGGCCATCGGCCGCCCGCCCACTGACTGGTCGCCGAGCACGACGACTTGCAGATCGTCGACCGGACCGGCGGCGGCGACGAGCCCGGGGACCAGCTGTTGATCGACGAGCGGGCGTAGATCCTTGGCGAGAGCACTCATCGAAGCAGCCTCGCGCGGGCGAGATCTTGGTGACCGCGGAAGCGACCAGGCTGGACATCCCGACGTACCCTCCGCGCGCCGAGATGCTCACTGCCTCATGTCTCCGTGCGCGGCCCCGCTGGCCTCGGGCTGACGACTGATGCCGATCACATTGCGCCAGGGCTCGGCCGCCTATCGCGCCTACGTGGTCGGGGCGTGGCTGCTCGCGGCTGCGGTGCTCGCCTACGTCCCGCTGGCCACCGAGATCGGCTTCGCACCAGGGTCGATCGACCAGCCGTTCCGCATCCACCAGCTCAACCAGGTCATCGCCTGGGCCGTCGCGATCCTCGGGCTGCAGCTCGTGACCGGCTACTCCGGACAGATCTCGCTCGGCCAGTCGGCGTTCGTCGGGCTCGGCGCCTACACGACCGTCATCCTTGTCGCCGACCATGGCTGGAACCTCCTCGCCACGCTGCCGGCATCGGCGCTGGTGTGCTTCGTCGTCGGGCTCCTGGTCGGGCTCCCGGCGCTGCGCATCCGCGGCCTCTACTTGGCCGTCGTGACGCTGGCGCTGGCGTACGTGTTCCCCGCCGTCGTGCTGCGGTTCGACTCATTGACCGGCGGCACCAACGGCAAGGGCGCCGCACGGGGAACAGCCCGGCTGGTGCCGCCGTCATGGCTGCCGTTCGCCGACGCCGGGCGTCTCGCCGGGCCATTGTGGGTGTACTGCATCCTGGTCGTCGTGGCGGCGGTGCTGTTCCTGCTCGCCCGCAACTTCGTCGCCAGCGGGCCCGGGCGGGCGCTGATCGCCGTCCGCGACCGCGAGATCAGCGCCTCGGCGAGCGGTGTCAACGCGGCGCTCTACAAGGCGACGGCGTTCGGCGCCAGCGCGGTCTACGGCGGGCTTGCCGGCTCGATGCTGATGCTCGACCGCCCGTTCGCCTCGGACGTGCAGTTCGGCACGAGGGTCGCCATCTTCCTCGTCGTCGGGCTGGTGGTCGGCGGCATCGGCACCATCTCGGGTGCCGTGCCAGGCGCCTTCGTCTTCTACTTCGTGCCGTACTTCATGACCGAGTGGGCGATCGACCAGAGCGGGATCCCGCCCGGCCTGCGGCAGGTGACGGCGCCGCTGTTCGACCTGCTGGGCGATGCCGGGGGCGGGGCGTCCGGGCTCCTCTTCGGGCTTGCCCTACTCGTGATGATGTTCGTGCTGCCCGGCGGCTTCGTGGCCGGGATGCGCGCCCTGCGGGCGCGGATCGTGCGCGTCGAGCGGCGCCCGCCGGTCACGCGTCCGGGCGGACGAGCGCGGCGTGGACGAGCTGCTTGAGCTGGCTGCGAATCGGGTGCGTGCTGCTCGGCAGCAGCTGGGTCATGAACACGACAGTCATGTCGCGCACCGGATCGACCCAGTGGAACGTGCTCGCCGCTCCGCCCCAGCCGAAGTCACCGACGCTGCCAGGCACCTTGGCCTTCACCGGGTCGATCGTCACGCTCACACCGAGCCCGAAGCCGACGCCGGCGAACGTGGTCTCGGCGAACAGCGGGCGCCCGATGGCCTCGAGGTCGACACCGCCGGGGAGATGGTTGCTGGCCATCATGTCCACGCTCGACGGGGCGAGGATCCGCACGCCGTCGAGCTCCCCGCGGGACCGCAGCATCTCGGCGAAGCGCACGTAGTCGCCGGCCGTCGCGCACAGCCCGCCACCCCCCATCGGAGCGACCGGTGGCGTCGTGGCGCCCCCACCCAGGGCGTCGTAGCGGAACGCCCGCTTGGTCCCCGGCATCGGCGCATACAGGGCGGCGAGACGGTCCGCGCGCCCGGCGTCGACGTGCCAGACCGTGTCGACCATGCCGAGCGGATCGAGCACGTGGGCCTGCAGGAACTCCTCGAACGGCACGCCAGCGACGACCTCGACGACCCGCCCGAGCACATCGAGGCCGAAGCCGTACTGCCACTCGGTGCCGGGCTGGAACACGAGCGGTAGGGCGGCGATGCGGTCGCAGACGTCGGCGAGGTCGCTGGTCCCCTCGGGAATGTCCCACTCGAACCCCGCCTGACGGTAGAGCGCGTCGACCGGGTGGTTCTGCATGAACCCGTACGTCAGGCCCGCCATGTGGGCGAACAGGTGCCAGATCCGCAGCTCCTCGGTGATCGGCTCGAGGACGGGCGCGGTGAACGAGCCGCTACGCCAGACCTTGGTCTGCTTGAACGAGGGGATGTACCAGCGCACCGGGTCGTTGAGCTCGAACAGCCCCTGCTCCCAGGCGACGAGGGCGGCGACGGCCGTGATCGGCTTGGTCATCGAGTAGATCCGCCAGATCGTGTCGGTGTCGACCGGCAGCCCGGCCTCGATGTCGCGCTGCCCGTACGTCGACACGTGGGCCAAGCGACCGTGCCGAGAGACCGCGATCAGCCAGCCCGGCAGCAGCCCGTCGTCGACATAGCGCTGGAAGTGCCGGTCGAGCACCTCCAGGCGAGCGGCGTCGAAGCCGACGTCGACGGCGTCGATCTCGCTTTTCAGAATCCCCATCCGGCCATCATGGCGCGCTCAGTGGGACAGCGGCGAGCGGCGGCGGCTATCAACGCGGGCGTGACCACGGTCGACCATCCACCGCTCGAGCTCGACCCCGACGCCCTGCGCGAGCGCTACCGCGCCGAGCGGGACAAACGGCTGCGTCCCGACGGCAACGACCAGTACCGCGAGGTCACCGGCCAGTTCGCCCACTTCCTCGACGACCCGTACGTCACGCCGATCCAGCGCGACCCGCTGTTCGACCAGGTCGACGTAGTGGTCGTCGGTGGCGGCTTCGGCGGGCTACTCGCCGG
Source organism: Ilumatobacteraceae bacterium (assembly GCA_044867195.1). Lineage (GTDB taxonomy): Bacteria > Actinomycetota > Acidimicrobiia > Acidimicrobiales > Ilumatobacteraceae > JALZMG01. Next base: position 211 of record JBIOUO010000128.1, on the reverse strand, counting down.
GGCGCGGCTGAAAGAGGCCGGGATCGGCGACGTCCACCTCGTCGAGAAGGGTGGCGACTTCGGTGGCACGTGGTACTGGAACCGTTACCCAGGCGCGCAGTGCGACGTCGAGTCGTACATCTACCTGCCGCTACTGGAGGAGCTCGGCTACGTCCCCAAGGAGAAGTACAGCCGGGCCGGGGAGATCCTCGAGCACAGCCGAGCCATCGCC
>JBIOUO010000127.1:0-6088 GCA_044867195.1 Ilumatobacteraceae bacterium | reverse complement strand
CCGCCGTCTGGGAGCGCACCGGCGCCGACGGCATCGCGCTCGCGTCCCAGGAGCGACCGGACCTCGTACTCCTCGACCTCGGCCTGCCCGACCTCGACGGGCTGGACCTGTGTCGCCGGATCCACGTCACCGATCCGACGATCCCGGTCGTGATGCTCACCGCCCGGGACGAAGAGCTGGACGTGGTCGTCGGGCTCGACGCCGGCGCCATCGACTACATCACCAAGCCGTTCCGGCTCGCAGAGCTGCTGGCCCGCATCCGCGCCCAGCTTCGACACGTCGATCCACAACCGCACGGCCCCACGACCGCTGGCGGCGTCGCCGTCGACACCGCGGCCAGGCGGGCCTGGCTCGACGGTGACGAGCTCGCTCTGCGGGTCAAGGAGTTCGACCTCCTTGCCCGCCTCGTCGCCGACGCCGGACGCGCCGTGTCCCGCGACACCCTGATGGCCGATGTGTGGGACGAGAACTGGTACGGATCGACCAAGACCCTCGACTTCCACGTCGCCGCGTTGCGCCGCAAGATCGACCCGCCGAACGGCCCCAGCCGGATCACCACGCTGCGCGGGATCGGCTACCGCTTCGAGGTCGTGGAGGTCCAGTGAGGCGCCGGATCCTTGTCGCCATCTTGACCGTGAGCTCGATCGCGGTCGTGCTGTTCGGCGTCCCCCTCGCCATCGTCGTCGAGCGCTTCGTCGATGAGAGCGCGATCCTGCGAGTCGAGCGCGAAGCGGTGCTCGCGGCGCGCGCCGTGCCCGGTGACTTCGCGACGAGCGGTGATCCGGTCGAGCTTCCCGACGGCATCGACGGAATCGCGATCGGTCTGTACGGCCGCGACGGCCGCCGGGTCACCGGCAGCGGTCCGACCGCCGCCGACACCACGACGGCCCGGGCCTTGGAGGACGAGGTCAACGACAGCGAGACGAACGGCCTCCGCGTCGTGGCGGTACCTGTTTCGGCCGACGAGCAAGTCGTCGGCGCGATCCGCGCCCAGCAATCCACGGCGGCCAGCGAAGCGCGCACCGGGCGCATCATCGCCCTCCTCGCCGCACTCGGCACCGGCGTGCTGACGATCGGAGCGGCGATCGGCTGGGTCGTAGCCGGGCGCCTCGCCCGACCGGTCCGTCGCCTCAGCGACGCCGCGGTGCGACTCGGCGACGGCGACTTCGCGATCGATGTCCCCCGCAGCCGGGTCCCCGAACTCGATCAGGCCGCCGTCGCGATGACCGCCACCGCCCGCCGCCTGGATGAGCTGCTGCGCCGGGAACGGTCGTTCAGCGCGGACGCATCACACCAGCTGCGGACCCCGCTCGCCGGGCTGCGAGCGACGATCGAGACCGAGCTCGAGTTCCCACGGCCTGACCACGACGCAGTCCTCCGCGAAGCGCTGGATGACATCGACCGTCTCGAGCGCACGACAACCGAGCTGCTCACACTCAGCCGAACACGCTCCACAACGTCGACTGTGTCATTGGCCGCGGTGCTCGACGACATCCGCGACGCCTGGCACGGCAGATTCGCCAGCACCGGCCGGCCGCTCGTCATCGTCGACGCTCACGAGGCGCCGCCGGTTCGCGGGACGGGCGCGATGCTCCGTCACGCCCTCGACGTGCTGCTCGACAACGCCCTCGTCCACGGCGCCGGCACCGTGTACATCGACCACGAGGTCGGCAGCGAGACGGTCACCGTGAGCCTCACCGACGAGGGACCGGGCTTCGCCCCCGGCGCACGCTCCAACGGCACTGATGGCGACGGAAATGGATCGCACGGGCTCGGACTCCCGCTTGCCCGGCGGCTGGTGGAAGCCATGCCGGGCCGGCTGGCGGTCGTTCGACCATGCCCCCGCCCGCGGATCGACGTTGTCCTCACCCGCACGGAACGAGCCAGCGTAAAGGCGTGAGGCGAGCCCAGTGAGCAGCGATCGCATCGGCCGGCGCTTCGACCGAGGTGTCCGCCACCGGACTGAGCTGCTGCTGGTCGTCTCGGCGGCGGTCGTCCTCGCCGTCTCGGCGCTGCCCGCCCAGCACGACCAGGTCTCGACTGCCGAGCGCACCGCCTTCCAGTCGATCAATCGCCTGCCGGGGTTCCTGTACGGACCATTGATGGTCGTGATGCAGCTGGGCAACGTGGTCACGATCTTCGTCGTGGCGATTATCGCAGGGCTCTTCCACCGGTATCGCCACCGGCACCCGGTGGTGGCCCCCGTTCTGCGCGGTCGTCGACTGGACGGTCGCAACCATCATTGCCATCGCCATCCTCGCCGGCACCACCCTCCACTGAGCTGCACCCCATCGGCCGCCCGCGGCGCCGCGAACAACCAGATCACGACCAAGCGCGCCACACCGCGTGCGGCCGCCGGCGACACGGACATCGCCACTGCCAGCTACATCGTCTGCCAGGGCGTCAAGAGCTGCACCGGGCCGCCGGCAGTGAACTGCGCCCGGAGCTGTGCGCTGAGTTTCACCAAGGATCTCGCCGGACACCGATCCCGTGGCCGTGATCGCGTTCATCAGGTGGCGCGAGGTTCCCGCCGTGCTCGATGAGCGCTTCGGAGTCGCCGGACCGCTCGATGACGATGCACTCCGTCTCGTCGTCATCTGTAGGTGCCGTACTGCAGCGTCCCGGTGTTCTGGGTGCGGACGATCTCCATGCACTGCGCGGACAAGCGCTTGAACTCTTCGACGGCGCCGTCGCCGAACCGGAACCGGACGATGGCCTGAAACTTGGTCGCAGCCATGCTCGCTGTCCTCCATTTCGTGCAACTCCGTCAAGCTGCTCTCGATCCAGGACCGGAGCCGAGGCGAGATCCTCAACACCCATGGCGCGATTCCCGACCAACGCGCCGCCGCACCAGCAGCAGCGGGCGCCGCGAGGCATGAACGTCGCCAGTGCCCTCAGAACCCTCGTCGACACATCGGGCACCGCGAGCGTGCGTCCGCGGTCCGTCGGCGGAGCAGATCAGTGCTGTGTCCGAAAATCCCAGTGGATCGATCCGTGTCTCTACGCGACCCACCGCCGGCTTGGCCGTGGTGCGGCATCGGGAGGGCTGGCCGACGACCACGATAGGTGCCGTCCTGGCCTATGGCGCGGTCGATCTGGAGCCGCACCATTTCATTCGGGCACATTGCCCTCCCCCTTCCAGGGCACTGATCGCCTCGGGCTCGAGCCGGAGCTCACCCGTCGCCCTGACGTCGTTGACGGGTGTCCGGAGACGCCGGGGATAATGCTGGCCGACCGCGTCCTGGAACGCCGGGTCGAGGGCGCTCGTGAACCCGCCGACAATCCCGGCCAGCCGCCCACCGCGATCCGAGCACTTCCGGCGGTGCCGGGCGATTCGACCGCTCGGTATCGCCCGGACCGCCGGTGCGCAGCCGGTGCGGTAGGCGCCGGCGACGAAGGCAGCGACGATGCAGGTGGCGTGCCGGTCTAATGACTGGCGGCCGCGGTCATATCGCTTCGTTGTGCGAGGATCGGCGTGCGAGGCAGCGTCCTGCACGTCCCTCAACGCCACTCCAGCGTCCAAACTGGAACCAAGGTGATGAAGGTGTGGCGGAGACTGTGCGGGGGGATCTGCTTGTCGATCCCGGCCCGCCGGCCAGCCGCTTGACGATGCGGTCGGCCGCCGACCGGTCCATCCGCCGCCCGTCGCCGGTAACGAAGATCGGGCCGCTCGTGCGTTTACCGAGGTACAGGTCCAACGCCCGCGAGGTTCGCGGCGCCAGTGGCACCGTCACGCGCTTGCCGCCCTTGCGCACGGTCCTTAACGTCCGATGCCCGCGCTCGGTGTCGAGATCGGCGACGTCGGCATTGAGCGCTTCGGAGATGCGCAGCCCGTTCATCGCCAGCAACGTCACCAGGGCGTGGTCGCGGGGCGTGCCGAGCCCAGCCTGCACGAGCAGCGCACCGAGCTCGTTGCGGTCCAAGCCGAGGGTGCGCGACTCGTGGTCGACCTTCGGCCGGCGCACGTTGATCGCCGGGTCGCGGGCGATGATGCCTTCGGCGTGGCAGTAGCGGTAGAAGCTGGCCAACGTCGACAGGCGGCGGGCGACCGTGGAGCGCATCCGTCCTTCGGCCTCCATACAGCGGGCGAACAGCTCCAGATGCACCCGGCGCACGCCGAGCAGGGTCAGCTGGTTGGCATGACACCAGTCGGCGTAGATGCGCAGATCGGTTGTGTAGCTGGTGCGGGTGTTGCCGGTGTAACCGGCCAAGAACCCGGCCAGCGCCACCCGCTCGCCGAGTTCGAGCGGATCTTGACAGGACACCAGCTCTGCGGTTGTCGTGGTCATGACGGTCCTCCTTGGGATCCGACCCTCCTCAGGTCGAGAACGAACGCTGCCCCGCTGCAACGCGGTGACAGCCGCGGCCTAGTCGGCGTGGGACGGGACGAGGATTGCGTGTCTTGCGGATGTCGGGATCGGACAGCGTCGTACGCTGTCGGAGTGAGTTCGTTCGTCACTGTCCGTGGCTCGCAGCTCGGCCCGGCGACGCGTCCGGTGTCGATTCCTGACGACTTGGACACGACGCCGGCGGGTGTGGCGAGCGGTCGGGTCGTGCTGCCGTTGCGGGTGGCCTGGAGTGACCCACGTCGGAGGTACGACCTGGACGATCCTCATGACCGCCTGCTGGTCTACGAGCTCGTGATGGCCGAAGGAAGCGACGAGGATGTGAGGACGTTCATCGACGTCGACACGGTGGTCGACTCCTGGGATCAGCTGGTACTGCCCCGCCACGTCCGTCGAGCCTGGGCCGACTGGCTACGGGAGCGTCGCGGCGCGAACTTGTCGTGCTGAGCGAGCTGCAACAGCGACTCGCTCGAATCGTCGCCCAACTGCCCCAGGCCGACGAGTTCGCGTTGGCGGGAGGGGCCGCGCTGGTCCTGGCGAACATCGTCGATCGTGAGACTCGTGATCTCGACTACTTCGGTCCGTCCGCCGGAGCGGTCGACGCGCTCGCCGAAGCCGTCGAGACCGCGTTGATGACCGCCGGTCTCGACGTGCGTCGCGAGCGTGGCGGTCATGGGTTCGTCCGCTTCATCGTCACCGACGGCCGCGACGCCACCGCGCTGGACATCGGCGCCGACGCCCGGATCCGACCCGCCCAACCCGGATCGCTCGGCTCCCCGTGCACGTCTTGTCCCGAGGCGGCCAGCCGGTCGAACTGCGCCTGGTAGTCGTCACCCAGCCACTCGTCACCTTCCCACACGGCGGGGCTCACCACCTACCGGCCTGGTCATTGCGGAGTCGGTTCGCCACGTAGACCAACGCGGCGTTGTACTCCTGTGCGTGCTCGTGCACCACGCCATTATGGGCGCGCCCGAGCAGGTCAAGTGCCGCGCGGTGGTGTACGAGGCGTCGGTGTGACGGTCATCTCGTCAACCGCTGAGCTGTTCGGTGTGGCCGTTCAGCTCGGATGCTGACTTTAGCTCATAATGCGGTCAAGATCAAGCATTCCTTCAGTTGAATATAGAGGTTGGGGCCGATGTCGTCCGTGGCAACACGGGTGAACACGTCAGGGCCTATGCCCGAATAGCTTGAGCGGTCACGGTGGCTGGGGGTTGATGGTGTAGTTCCAGTCGGGATGCCAGTCGTGACGGGTGAGGGGTATCGCGGCGACCTCGGCGTCGGTGACCTTCTGCTGCAGCGGGTGGCAGCCGGTGTCGAGGTCGGCTTGGACACGTAGCCCGGTGCGGGTGGTGGTGGCGGCGATCAGCTCGACGACGACGCGGTAGGTGGTGAGGGGTTTGCTGCGCCAGTTGATGGAGATGAAGCTGAACAGGCGGTGCTCGATTTTGTTCCACTTCGACGTGCCGGGGGGGGCATGTGGCACACCGTGATGGCCAGCCCGATCGTCGCGGCCAAGCGGGCCAGCTCGACTTTGAACGCCCGCGAGCGGTAGCTGCTGGAACCGCCGGCGTCGGCGGTGATCATCAATCGGGTGGCGTCGGGGTAGCGGAGGCGTCCCATCCGTTCCCACCAGCGGGCGATCGAAGCAACGGCGAAGGCGGGGGTGTCATGGTCGTCGCCGACGTTGACCCAGCCTTCGTTGGCGCCGATGTCGTACACCCCGTAGGGGATCGCCTTTCCCA
>JBIOUO010000126.1:0-6468 GCA_044867195.1 Ilumatobacteraceae bacterium | reverse complement strand
GGCACTTGACCCGGCGGGGGGGTTCGGGGGGCAGAGGCTCCTGCCGGAGCCCCCCGATCGCCGATCGATCCAGCTTGGCTGGTCGATCGGCAGCAACTCTTCAGTGCCGGCCGGAGGCCGGCTCGCTGCACTCAGCGGAAAGGCTTCGCCTTTCCGCTGAAGCTCTGAGCACGACTGCAACCTGTCGTGGAGACGGGCCCGGCGTCAGTTCTCAGGTCGCGATGGACGTCCTGTACCAGAGCTCGCGCACCGCCTCGCTGGGATCCTCGGCGACGCAGATCTCCTGGCCGAACTGGAGAGTCGACCGTGCGGTGTCGTAGCGGGGCCACGCGACGGCGTCGGCGGTGTTCGGATCACCGGTGCGGGCGAAGGCGATCCAGGCCTGCTGCATCGCCGTCACCAGCGAGCGCGGAGCGTTGGCACCGACGAACGCCTGCCACAGCGGGTTGTCGATCTCGTCCCAGACGAACGGGATGTCGAGACCATGTGTCGCGCCGAGGAGGCCGCCGAACACCGGCGTCTTCCACGTGAACAGGTAGACCCACACCGAACCGCCCGCGCCTGCTTGGGCGTCGGCCAGGCGCAGCGTGGGGACGAGGAACACCGAGTCGGTGACGAGGTCGACGATCAGCCGGTGCCCCGTCTCGCGGGCGGCGTAGCCCTCCGCGAGCGCCGCCCGGTTGGTCACGCTCTCAGGGAGCGCGGCGATGACCTCGTCGTCGGTGATGTCGGTCGGCAGGAGCAGGTTGAACAGCGTGCCCTCGTCCTCATTGGTGCCGATCAGCAGCGGCACGTTGCGGTCACCGCGAGCGATGACGATGTGCCGTGGCGATGCCTCGACGACCACACCGTCGACACTCGGGCGCAAGCCGACGCCAGTGCCGTCGACGGCATGGTCGCGGTCGCGCCCCAGCAGGTTGAGGTCGCCGATGTCGACTTGGGCCTGGACCAACCGGCCCGGATCGGCCGCGCGCAGCGCGTCGATGCCCCCCTCGGGCTCGCCGAGCGCGGTCAGCAGCTCGGTGGTCAGCAGCTCCGGCTTGTAGAGCGGTGCGATCGCGACCGGCCCTGACTGGACGATCGCCTTGTGGTAGAGGCCGTTGGCATCAGGTGCGGCGAGCAGGGCTGCGATCGAGCCGCCGCCGGCGGACTCGCCGAAGATCGTGACGTTGTGAGGGTCACCGCCGAACGCCGAGATGTTGTCGCGTACCCATCGCAGCGCCTCGATCTGGTCGCGCAGCCCGTTGTTGCCCGAGCCGGCCAGGCTCGGGTCGAGGTGGTCGAGGGCCAGCCAGCCGAGCGCGCCGAGGCGGTAGTTGAGCGTGACGACGACGACGTCACCACACCGCACGAACGATCGACCGTCGTACACATCGCCCGACCCGAGCACGTACGCGCCGCCGTGGATCCACACCATCACCGGCCGCCGCCCGGCGTCGGCCGTCGAGGTGTAGACGTTGAGGAACAGGCAGTCCTCGTCGGTGCGCAACTCGCCCTCGGTGACGATCGAGCCCGGAAGCGGTGGCGGCTGCGGCGCCGAGGGACCGAACGCCGTGGCGTCGTACACGCCGACCCACGGCTCGACCGGCTGCGGGGGCCGGAACCGCAGCTCCCCGACCGGTGGCTTGGCGTACCGGATGCCCAGGTATCGCTCGCACCCGTCGTCGTCGAGACCTTTCAGCTCCCCGAGAGGCGTGGTGATCGTGGCCATGGCCCGAGTCTCACACGACTCGGCCGGGCCGTCGCAGCGCGGCTCGGAACCCCGATCTGGGCGGGGATCGTCTCGGAATCCGGAACGATCCCCGCCCAGATCCCCGTTTGGAACGATTCCCGCCCAGATCATCGTGCCCTCGTGAGCGAGCGAGTCTTCGAGCGAGCGAGCAATTCAGCACGGTCTTTCGCTCATTGGTGCCCCGACAGGTCCGACGATGAGATGGCGTCGCACGATGACATGGTGCACCAATGAGCGCGGCTGGCCGTCGGGTCAGCGGGTCCAGATCGTGGTGTCGGCCGCGACGCGGCCATCGATGAGTCGCTGGCTGGTGAGCAGCACCTCGCCCGGCGGGGGTGCGACCGGGTCGGGCCCGAGGTTGACGAGGCAGCTCCAGCCGTTGCTGCGGCGGAAGTGGAGGGCGTGGCTGCCGTCGTCGCCGCACCACTCCAGCTCGTCGTCGTCCGGTCGGTGGCGCCGGCGCAGGCGCAGCGCGGCGCGGTAGAGCGTCAGCGTGGAGTCCGGGTCCCCGGTCTGGGCCTCGACCGCCTGGTCGGCGAACGACGGCGGTTGCGGCAGCCATGCACCACCTCGCCCGAACCCGAGCGACGGCCCGGTCCGTGTCCACGGGAGCGGCACGCGACATCCGTCGCGGCCCTTCACGCGGCCGTTGGAGCGCTGCCAGATCGGATCCTGCAGCACGTCGGGCTGGAGGTCGGCGACCTCGAGCAGGCCGAGCTCCTCGCCCTGGAACAGGTACGCCGAGCCGGGGAGGGCGAGGACCATCATCGTCGCCGCGCGAGCCCGGCTCCTGGCGAGGACCGGGTCGATCGGTGGCTCGGCGCCGTCGCCGGCCAGCCACGTGTCGAGGTCGACATCGGCGGGCAGCGCCAACCGCGTCGCGTGACGCGGGACGTCGTGGCTCGACAGCACCCACGTCGGGCTGCCGCCCGTCGCCCGGTGGTGGTGGAGCGAGCGCTCGATGACAAGCCGCAGGGCATCGCGCTCCCATGGTGACTTGAGCAGTGAGAAGTCGAAGACCTGACCGAGCTCGGTCGGTCGGGCGTACAGGAAGTTGCGGTCGTTCGCCGGGTGCCAGGTTTCGGCGACCGCCATGCGCGGCGGGTCGTACTCGTCGAAGACCCGCCGCCAGTCGCGGTAGATGGTGTGCACCTCCTCCCGGTCGTAGAGCGGGTCGCTCCCGTCGAGCGGAAGTTGAGTGTCGAGGTGGGGCTGGCTGCGCAGCGGCTCGCTGAGGTCCTTGGCCAGCGAGTGGGCGACGTCGATGCGGAACCCGTCAACGCCGCGGTCGGCCCAGAAGCGCAGCGTGTCACGGAAGTAGGCGCGAACCTCCCGGTTGGCCCAGTTGAGGTCCGGCTGCTCGGTGCCGAACAGGTGGCAGTACCACTGGCCATCGGCGACCCGTTCCCACGCGCTGCCGCCGAAGTGGGATCGCCAGTCGGACGGTGGGTCGCCGCCAGAGCCGTCGCGGAAGATGTAGCGATCCCGTTCCCGGCTGCCGCGCCTGGCGGCGAGCGCGGCCTTGAACCAGGGATGCTGGTCCGACGTGTGGTTGGGAACGATGTCGACGATGACCTTGATCTCGTTGGCGTGCGCCCGCCCGACGAGCTCGTCGAAGTCGGCGAGCGTCCCCAGGCGGCGGTCGACACCGCGGTGATCGATGATGTCGTAGCCGCCGTCTCGGAGCAGTGACGGGTAGAACGGGTTGAGCCAGATGGCGTCGACTCCAAGCGCGGCGAGATAGCCGATCCGGCTGACGAGCCCGCGCAGGTCGCCGATGCCGTCGCCGTCGGAGTCGGCGAAGCTGCGGACGTACACCTGGTAGACGACGGCCGTCCGCCACCACTCACCGCCCGCCGACCGCGGGCGGTGGCGTTCGTGGCTCGACCTGACGGGCACGGGTCATCGCCCCGGCGGCGACGTGCTGGCCCGCACCACCAGCTCGGTCGGGACATGGACCGCGACATCGACCTCGTCGCCACGCAGCAGGCCGAGCACCATCTCGGCGGTGAGCCGGCCCTGCAGGTGCACCGGTTGGCGGACGGTCGTCAGGTCGGTGAGCGCGGCCACCGGGTGGTCGTCGATGCCGACGATCGACATGTCCTCCGGGATCCGCAGGCCCGCCCGGCGCAGCGTGCGCAAGGCGCCGAGCGCGACCTCGTCGGAGTGGGCGTACACGGCCGTGGGCGGAGAGCGGAGGCCGAGCAGGGCGGCCATCGACGCCGCGCCCTGCTCGCCACCCCACTCGGCGGTGCGGACCAGATCACGGTCCACCCCGATGCCGGCATCGCGCATGCAGTGGTAGTAGGCGCGGGTGCGGGAGGTGACCGCTGGTTGCGATGGGTCGAGGGCTTCGAGCATGGCGATCCGGCGGTGGCCGAGGTTGATGAGGTGGTTGACCGCTTGCGTGCCGGCGGTGAAGTCGTCGATGCAGACGTAGGGGTAGTCACCGGATTGGCCACCGGCGGCGACGATGTGCACCCCCATCAGAGCGAGCCGCTGGCGCTCCCGTTCGTCGATCGTGAACCCCACCACCACGACGGCGTCGACCTTGCGGCGGGCGGGTAGGTGCTCGAAGAATCGGCGCCGGTCGTCGGCGCCACCCACGTGGTACAGCAGCACGTCGAGGTCGGCGTCGCGCAGCACGGACTCGAGGCCGGCGACCATCGCCCCGAAGAACCATCGGTCCACATGCGGGATGACCAGGGCCACCCGGCTCGTCGTCCCGGTCGCCAGCCGCAGCGCGTCGGGCGATGCCACGTACTCCAGTCGTTGGGCGACGGCGCGGACCTTGACTCGCGTCGCAGGCGCCACACCGGGGCTGTCACGTAACGCCCGAGACGCCGTGGCGAGCCCGACGCCAGCCTCGCGGGCCACCTCGGCGAGCGTCACGTTCGACGACGACACCCCGCAATTCATATCACGGGATGGAAGCGTTTCCGAGGCGCCAGGAGCCGCGTTCGTCGGTGTCTGCAGCGGATGCTTGACACCGCCGGCGTGCCCGCGACAGACTGCCGGAAGCATTTCCAGTACCTCGATCGCCTCATCCTCCGGCTGCCGGCCGGCGGCGATGCGATGCTGGAGCGAGGGAGGGGGCAGCGCATGGGGACCTGGCGACGTCGGCGGTTCGGGGGACTCGTCGCTGTCTTGCTCGCCGTGCCGGCCGGTTGCAGCCAGGTCGCCGACCCGGTCGACCCGCAAGCACTGGCCGCCGGCGACTCGACCGGCAAGATCACGATCTGGGCCCACCAGGGCCAGGAGGTGGAGGTCAAGGCGCTGCAAGATTCGGTGGACGCGTTCAACGAGTCGCAGGACGAGATCGACGCCGAGCTGACGTTCATCCCCGAAGGCGACTACCCGCGCACGCTGCAGACGACCAAGCCCGAGGACCTCCCCGACGTGCTCGAGTTCGACGGTCCGCTGATGGCGTCCCTGATCTACTCGCGCAAGCTGGCTCCACTCGAAGACCTGGTGGCGCCCGAGACGATCGACAACCAGACCGAGTCGGTCAAGGCCCAGAACACCTACATCGGGGACGGCCAGCTGTATGCGCTGTCGATGTTCGACTCCGGCCTTGGGCTGTACGGCAACCGGCGCCTGCTCGAGGAAGCCGGAGTGCGCATCCCCACCGGGATTGACGACGCCTGGACCGCAGACGAGTTCGACGAGGTCCTGGCCCAACTCGCCGAAGCCGACCCGGATGGCAAGCCGCTCGACCTCAAGGAGAACTACGGCGCCGCCTACTCCAGCTACGCCTTCCTGCCGATCGTCAACTCCACTGGCACGGAGGTCGTGGTCGACAACCGGGCCGACGGCCACCTCAACAGCGCACCGGCGGTCGACGCGCTGCGGCGATTCGCGTCGTGGCGCAAGTACGTCGACCCGGACACTGACGACGCCGCGTTCGTGCAGGAGCGGACGGCGCTGTCATGGGTCGGGCACTGGGTCTACGGCAACTATGCCGAGGCGCTCGGCGACGACCTACTCGTGCTCCCGCTCCCCGACTTCGGCGTCGGCACGAAGAGCGGGCAGGGCTCCTTGGCCTGGGGCATCAGCTCGCAGACGGACAAGGCGCCGGCGGCGGGGGTGTTCCTCGCCTCCTTGATGTCCGACGAATCGGTCGCCCGGATGACCGACGGCAACGGCGCACCGCCCGGCACCAGCACGGTCACCGAGTCGAGCGAGCTGTACGGGGCGGGCGGGCCGTTGCAGCTGTATGCCGAAGCACTGGCCCGGACCTGTGGCACCGGGCCACCCACCGAGGAGTGCGTCGCGATCCCCCGGCCAGGGTCACCAGCCTGGCCGACGATCGCCGCCCAGTTCGCCAAGGCGTGGTTCGCGGCGTACAACGGCGCCGACCCGCAGTCCGAGCTCGACCGGGCGGCTCGGATCATCGACCTCGACTACGAGGACAACGATGACTACGACCTGTGAGGGTGTCGCCTCGCAACCGAAGGTTGCTCGGCGAGTTGATGGAGCCGGCCTCCGGCCGGCGCCCACATCACAAGCGATCGACCGGCGGAGCCGGCTCGATCGCCAGGCGGGGGCTCCGGCCCAAAGGCCTCTGCCCCCGCGCCCCCGCCCTGACGACGCGACCGGCTGGAGGATTGACACATGACGCTCACTGTTGACCTCGCCGAGGGCGTCCCCGAACACCTCGACCCGCCGCCCGAGCGAGTGCGCCGGGACAACGCCGCCGGCTGGCTGATGGCCACACCGGGCCTCGTGCTGCTGGC
>JBIOUO010000125.1:0-18731 GCA_044867195.1 Ilumatobacteraceae bacterium | reverse complement strand
AGCTGATCGCCAAGGTCGAGACCTACCTCGCCGACGCGTCGCTCGTTGGGGACACCGATGGCCTCGACATCCGGATCCTCCCGCCGGTCGATGCGATCGCCTTGTCGCTCGAGCGCATCCGCCGCGGTGAAGACACGATCTCGGTCACCGGCAACGTGCTGCGCGACTACCTCACCGACCTGTTCCCGATCATGGAGCTGGGCACGAGCGCCAAGATGCTCTCGGTCGTGCCGCTGCTCAACGGCGGCGGGCTGTTCGAGACCGGCGCCGGCGGCTCGGCGCCGAAGCACGTGCAGCAGCTGGTCAGAGAGAACTACCTGCGCTGGGACAGCCTCGGTGAGTTCCTTGCCCTCGGCGCCAGCTTCGAGCAGTTCGCGACGGCGACTGGCAACGCCCGTGCCCAGATCCTCGCCGACACGCTCGACCGGGCGACCGAGACGTTCCTCGAGGAGAACAAGTCGCCGGCCCGCCGGGTCGGTCACATCGACAACCGCGGCAGCCACTTCTACCTCGCCCTGTACTGGGCCCAGGAGCTGGCGGCGCAGACCGACGATCCGGACCTCGCCGCGTCGTTCGCCGGGCTGGCCAAGGCGCTCGCCGAGAACGAGGAGCAGATCGCCGGTGAGTTGCTCGCCGTCCAGGGATCGCCCGTCGACCTCGGCGGCTACTACCGCCCAGACCCGGCGAAGACAGTGGCCGTGATGCGTCCGTCAACGACGTTCAACGAGGCCCTCGCCGAGCTCTGACCGTTGGAGGGTTTCCGCCCGTTGGAGGGTTTCCAGAGGGGCTTTCCCCGCGGAAACACTCCGATGGGCGACGGCGGAGACCGGGGCTGCCGGGTCGTACCATCGGCGGCGATGGATTTCGACTGGTCTCTCGAGCAGCTCGCGTTGCGCGCCCAGGCCCGCGACGTGGCCGCCGACGCGGTCACCCGGTTCGGCCGCAGCAACGACTCCTGGATCAACGGCTACTCCGACGACTTCGCCAAGGAGATGGCCGCCCTCGGGTGGATCGGGTTGACGTGGCCGACCGAGTTCGGGGGCGGCGGGCGGCCGGCGATCGACCGCTTGATCATCGGCGAGGAGCTGATCTCCGCCGGCGCGCCGATCGCCGCGATGTGGTTCGCCGACCGCCAGATGGGGCCGGCGCTGATCGCCTTCGGCCGCCCCGACCAGCAGGCCGAGTTCCTGCCCGGCATCCTCGCCGGGGAGACGACCTGGTGCATCGGGATGTCGGAGCCGGAGGCCGGCAGCGACCTGGCCAACCTCAAGACGTCGGCCCGCCGCGACGGTGACGAGTGGGTCATCAACGGGCAGAAGATCTGGACGTCGTTCGCGGCCGTCGCCGACTACTGCTACTGCATCTGCCGAACCGCCAGCGAGGGGCCGCCGCACGCCGGGATCAGCGAGATCATCGTGCCGATGTCGTCGCCCGGCATCGAGGTCCGCCCGATCACCGACATGACGACGAACCGCCACTTCTGCGAGGTCTTCTTCACCGACGTGCGCGTGCCGGCCGCCAACCTCGTCGGCGTCGAGGGCAACGCGTTCAAGCAGACGATGCGCCAGCTCGAGCACGAGCGGGGCGGCATCGACCGGCTGGTGTCGAACCACGCGCTGTACCGCCTGGCGGGCGAGCGGGCCGACCGCGCCGATCCGCTCGTGCGCCAGGAGATCGCCGCCCTGGAGTCCGGCTACCGGATCGGGCGCATCCTCGTCGTCCGCGAGGTGCTGAAGCAGGCACCGGCCGGGTTCTCGGCGGCGACCAAGTGCTTCTGCACCGAGCACGAGCAGCGGGTCGCCGACTTCGTGGCCCGCGTCTTCGGTGCTGAGGCGATGCTGTGGAACGACCTGTCACGCGGCGTCGTCTACGCCCCCGGTTACACGATCATGGGTGGCACGTCGAACGTGATGCGCAACATCCTCGGCGAGCGGGTCCTCGGCCTCCCACGCGAACCCCGCTGATGACGACCGACTCGCCAAGTCGGGACGCCAACCGGATCCACTTCGTGCCCGGGGCCCGCGGGCCGACCATCGTCGGCGGCGAGGGGTGCTGGCTGATCACCAACGACGGTCGGCGGATACTCGACGCCGCGGGCGGGGCGATCGTCGCCAACATCGGCCACGGGCGAGTCGAGGTCGCCGACGCGGTACGAGAGGCGATGGTCAGCGGCGGCTACGTCGTGCCGATCTGGCCGACCCCGCACCGGGAGCGGCTCCACGATCTGCTCGTCGAGCGCTGGCTTCCGGCCGGGATGGGCCACGTGTTCTTCACCAGCGGCGGCAGCGAGTCGGCCGACTCGGCGATCCGCCTGGCGCGGGCCTACCACGTCGGCCGCGGCCGGTCGGAGCGCTGGAAGGTCATCGGCCGCCATCCGAGCTACCACGGGCTGACGCTGGGCGCGCTCGCCGCCGGTAGCCACGTCCCGCGGCGCCGGGAATACGAGCCGCTGCTGGTCGACTTCCCCCACGTCCCGTGGGACGACGCCGACGCGCTGGCCGCGGTCATCGAGCGCGAGGATCCGGCGACGATCGCCGGCTTCGTGTTCGAGCCGATCACCGGCGCCGCAGGCGCCTGCCTGGCGGCCGGAGACGACTACTGGCGGGCGGTCGAGGACCTGTGCCGGCGCCACGAGATCCTGCTCATCGCCGACGAGGTGATGACTGGGTTCGGACGCACGGGGCGGCGCTGGGGCCACGAGCACACGTCGCTCCGGCCCGACATCGTCTACGGCGGCAAGGGTCTCGGCGGGGGCTACGTGCCGATCGGGATGGTCGCCGCCACCGACGCGATCGTCGCCGCATTGCGCGGCAGCGGGTTTATGTTCTTCACGTTCACCGGCGCCGACGCGATGTGCGCCGGGGCCGCGGCGGTGCTCGACATCATCGAGCGCGAGCAGCTCGTCGAGCGCGCCGCGGCGATCGGCGAAGTCCTCGCCGCTCGGTTGGTCGCCGCCCTCGGAGACCATCCGGCCGTCGTCGAGCTCCGTGGCGAGGGCATGTTCCGCGGTATCGAGCTGCCCCCCAGCGGCGGCGCGCTGGCGGGAGCCGTGGTCCGCGAGTGCCTCGCCCGCGACGTCTGGGTGTATCCGGCGGGATCCGGCCCGCCGGTCACCGACGCCGTGATGATCGGCGCCCCGCTGACGATCACCGAGGAGGAGATCGACCTGCTGGTGAGCGTGCTCACGGCGAGCATCGATGCCGCCGTCGCCGCCGCCTGAGCCAGCCCCATTGGAGTGTTTCCGGCATTGGAGTGTTTCCTCGGGGAGGGACCCTGGCGAAACACTCCAACGGCGCAAACCCTCCAACGGGGATCTGCGATCATCGGGCGATGCTGTCGCCATCAACGAACATCGGGCACTTCGTGTCGAAGCGGGCGCTGCTCAACCCTGATCTGGAGGCGCTCGTCGACCTCGACACGGGCCGCCGGTTCACGTTCGCCGAGCTCAACGACCGGGTCAACCGCACGGCCCACGTCCTCTCCGACGACGGGGTTGGGCGCGGCGACCGCGTCGCCCTGCTGATGATGAACTCCGTCGAGTTCGAGGAGTCCTACCTCGCGATCGCCAAGCTCGGGGCCACGGCCGTCCCGCTGAACTGGCGCCTCGTCGCCGACGAGCTGGCGTTCATCCTCGCCGACGCCGGAGCGACGCACATCATCTTCGGCACCGAGTTCGTCGACGTCGTCGCCGACCTCCGCGACCGCGGCAGCGAGACCGCGCTGAGCACGTTCATCCAGGTCGGCGACGACACCCAACCGTGGGCGCTCGACTACGCCGCGGTCCAAGCGGGCGCCTCGAACGAAGAGGTCGACGTCGACACCGCCGTCGACGACCTGCTCTACATCATGTACACCTCGGGCACGACCGGCCTGCCGAAGGGCGTGATGCACTCGCACTCGACGGCGCTGTGGGCGATCCTCACGATCGACGCCACTGCCGACCAGCACTTCGCCGACCGCTACCTCGTCGCCCTCCCGCTGTTCCATGTCGGCGCCCTGACGCCAGCCGTCGCCGCCGTCTACGCCGGTGTGACGCAGCTGGTGATGCGCACGTTCGACCCGGTGAATGCGTGGCGGCACATCGTCGCCGAGCGCTGCACGACCGGTCTGCTCGTGCCGGCGATGTTGCAGTTCATGCTCACGACGAAGCCGGAGGGTCTCGACATCGGCCCGCTGCGGTGGATCATGAGCGGCGCCTCGCCAGTGCCGGTCACGCTGATCGAGGCCTACGCCGAGCTGGGCATCGAGATCCACCAGGTCTACGGGCTCACCGAAAGCTGCGGCCCGGCCTGCCTGATCAGCCCCGACGAGGCGCTGGCCCGCGCCGGCTCGACCGGCAAGGAGTTCTTCTTCACCCGCGTCCGCGTCGTCGACGACAACGGTTCGGACGTCCCCCCGGACACGCCCGGCGAGCTGATCTGCCGCGGCAACCACGTGATGGTCGGCTACTGGAACCGTCCCGACGACACCGCCCGCACGATCGTCGACGGTTGGCTGCACACCGGCGACATCGCGGTGGTCGACAAGGACGGCTACATCTACATCCACGACCGGATCAAGGACATGATCATCAGTGGCGGCGAGAACGTCTATCCGGCAGAGATCGAGAACGTCCTGCTCGGCCACCCGCAGATCGCCGACGTCGCCGTCATCGGCCGGCCGTCCGCACGGTGGGGCGAGACACCGCTCGCCGTCGTGGTCCGCGGCGACGAGTCACTGACCGAGTCGGACGTCCTCGCCTACACCGAGGGCAAGCTCGCCCGCTACAAGTGTCCGACCGGCGCCGTGTTCGTCGACGAGATCCCCCGCAACCCCTCCGGCAAGGCGCTCAAGCGCGTCCTGCGTGAGCGCTTCCCGGATCCCGCTCCCTGACCGATCGTCGCACAGTGACACCAACAAGCGGCGGCTGGTAGCTTGGGCGCCCGCGAGGGCGCGTAGCTCAGTTGGTTAGAGCGCCAGCATGACACGCTGGAGGTCCCGGGTTCGAGTCCCGTCGTGCCCACGAAAGCCCTGCTAGATGGGAGCTCAACCAGTTCGCCGCGACGCTCGACGGAACGCTGGAGGACGTGTTGGAGCAAGTCACGGCGCTGATGGAACGCTTCGAGCAGCGGATCACGATGGTCGAGATCAACGGGCTCGACAGCGACGACGACCCATGGTCGTTGAACTGAGAGCACGTATCTCAACTCGTACTACAATCGGGTCGTGACACTACCGATCTCAGTCCGCCTGGACGAGGCAGCGCGGCGGGCGCTCGCCGTCCTGGAGGCGACGGGCAAGAGCCGCTCTGAGGCCATTCGTGATGCCCTCGTGGATGCCGCCGCCAAGGCTCGACGCCACGAGGCGTTGCGAGCCGAAGTGGCCGCTCTCGAAGCCGACGAAGCCGACCGGGCCGAGCGCCTGGCGATCATCGAGTTCTTCGGGGAGCCCGGGTGAATCGTGGTGACGTGCACGAGGTCCGGCCGCTCAAGAGCCGTGGTCACGAGCAGCAGGGGCGCCGGTTCGGCGTGATCATCCAATCCGACCACCTGTTGCCCAGATCGACAGTGATCGTGGCCCCCACCTCGACCAGTGCCCTGCATGCGTCCTTCCGGCCCGAGATCACGATCAACCGAGAACGGACACGCGTGCTCGTGGACCAGCTTGTCACTGTCGATGTCGGGCGCTTCGGCAAGCGAGTCGGGCATGTCTCGACCGAGGAGCAGTGGGCGCTCGATGACGCCCTCCACGTCGTGCTCGGGTTGTAGGCGAGTATCTCAACGAATCAGAGTCATTGGATACCCGCGTATGACAGCGCCCCGCTCGATGTGAGAGCGGGGCTCGTGCCGTTGCGACTTGGTGTCAGGGAAGCGAGTTCCGTTGGCGACAGCTACGGCGCCGTTGCGATCGTGGTGACGGCCATGTGCCGGTCTCGCGCGTCGGCGATCTTGCGGGTGAGCTTGACGAGATCCATCGTCAGGGCGAAGACCTCGAGCACGATGATCGGTGTGGCGCCGAGGCCGATCGCGCCGGCTCCGAGCAGCAGGTCGACCGCGAGGCAGATGGTGAGCCAGCGCCACGTGTCGGCCGACCGCTCGCCTGCCCATGCGCCGGCGAGGAGGCCGAAGAAGCCGACGATGAGCAGGTAGCCACCGGCGATCTGCACGCGTTCGGCGAGCGAGCCTGACCCCGTGGCGACGATGACCAATGGCACGAGGACGAACATCGTCGCCATGCCCACGGGTGAGCCGAGCAGGCGGGCTAGCCACCGCTGTCGAGCCACGACGTCGGGACGCGTCATCGCAACAGCAAGCACGAGGTTGGCCACAGCGGTGCCGTAGGTGCCCCACGACCAGGCGAGCGTGCCGATGATCACGCCACAGAGCGGCATCACCGTGCGGAACAGTCGACCATCGTGGCGGAAGCGCTCGAACCGTGAGCCGGGCCCGTAGGCCCACATGTTGAGGCAGCGGGTCGTGATCCCGACGAAGATCGCCAGCCACAGCAGCCAACCGGACCATGTCAGGGTGTGGAACGTCATCGTTGGCGCCTCTTGGCGGGTCGTGGAACGTCGACTGCATGGCCGGTTCCGATCGCCGCGTTGATGAAGTAGCTGGCGCTGTATGCCGCTCGTTCATCGTTCGGCGCAGCCGTCACGAGGGTCGTCACGAGGACAGATGAGGAGTGGGTACGAGGTGCCAGCTTGTGAGAGATCACGGTCGTCATGGATCCCTGCACTCGACGCATTCCGGTCCCCAGTAGCACCCGACACACGCGTCAAGGCAGGTCCGCGCACGGACACTGTTGGCCATGAATCTCCCTCTGACGCGACAACCCTGTCCAGAGCGATCGCGATGGACGACAGCATGGCCCCTTGCGCCAGCTCGGTCAATGCATGCGCCCGGTGTCGTAGGTCACCTGGACGAAGGTCAGGACCGGGAGTACATAATCAGTGCGCCCGCCGTCGGCGGATCGCATTGATCGAGGGAGCGCATGCCGATGCTGTCGGTCGAGGAATTGCCGTTGGCGGAGTCCATCGAGCCAGTGATGGACATGCGCCGCCTGGAGGCCGCCGTGCGCGAGTTGATCGCCGCGGTCGGTGAGGATCCACGCCGGGATGGCCTGCTGGAGACTCCGGCCAGGGTGGCGCGCATGTGGTCGGAGATGCTGGCCGGCTATCTGGAGAACCCGGCCACCCATCTCGGGAAGGCGTTCGACATCGGGCCGGGGGAGATGGTGCTGGTGCGGGACATCGAGTTTGCATCGATGTGCGAGCACCACATGTTGCCGTTCAGTGGCCGGGCTCACGTCGCGTACCGTCCCGGTGGCGAGGGCCGGGTGGCGGGGCTGTCCAAGCTGGCGCGTGTCGTGGAGGGATTCGCCCGCCGGCTGCAGGTGCAGGAGCGCCTGACTGACCAAGTGGCCGAGGCGGTGTACGCGATGCTCAACCCTGCTGGGGTGTTCGTCATGATCGACGCCGAGCACAGTTGCATGAGCCTGCGTGGGATACGCAAGGCTGGCGCGTCGACCATCACCACCGCGAGCCGAGGCGTCTATCGCACCGATCCGGCTGCTCGAGCCGAGCTCCTTGGCCTCCTGCGGTGAGCAACGACCGGTTCCATCTGTCGCAGTAACCGGCGAACCGTCCGTCGATTGGGGCCTGATCGGGCGCGATCGCGCGGACATTCCACCCGGCGGTGCGCTGGGCACGCCGGCCGTACGATCCGCCGCGTGCTGGCCGCCACCGTCACCCTCGCCGATGGCCGGACGTTGTGCTTCGACGACGTCGGAGACGCCGGCGGCCCGGTGGTGCTGTATGTCCACGGGACGCCCGACTCGCGCCGGGCCAGGCATCCCGACGACTCCCTGCTCGCCGCCGCCGGAATCCGCCTGATCGCCGTCGACCGGCCCGGAGCCGGGGGCAGCTCGCCGCATCCGGGGGGCACGGTCGGCACATTCGCCGACGACGCCGCTGCGCTCGCCGACCACCTGGGCATCGCCTGCTGGACCGTGCTCGGGTGGTCCGCCGGCGCGCTCCACGCGCTGGCGGTCGCTGCCCGCCGCCCGCATCTCGTCGCCGGCGTCGGGATCGTCGCCGGGCTGCCGCCGGTCGCCGCGTACAGCGAGCCGAGCCTCCTGGACGCCGCCTCGGACGAGCGGCGGGCGGTGGCCGACCTCGCCACGGCGATGGCGCCCGAGGACGCCGGGGCGCTGCTGGCGCCGCTCGTCGCGCCGTGGCCCTGCGATCTCGACCTGGCCCGCGAGCATGTGCTCGAGAGCGGTGACGACGTGCGCCGGCTCGAGATCGCCTCCGTCCCCGGCGCGGCGGAGGCGATGGCGGCAGGCGTCGTCGACGCGGTGGCCCAGGGACTCGACGGGCTGGCCCACGACATCGCCCTCCAGATCACGGCGCCGGATATCGACCTCGCCGACGTCCGCTGCCCGGTGCGCCTGTGGTACGGCGCTCTCGACCGCTCGGCGCCGCCGTCGTTCGGCCGGTGGCTGGCCGCCCACCTGCCACACGCCTCACTGGACGTGTTCGACGGCGCCGGCCACTGCTTCCTGCTTCCCCGCTGGCTCGAGATCCTCAACGCGCTCAGCGCACTCGAATCGCGACCTCGTTCGCCAGGAGCCGACCGCGGCGGGTGAGCACCCACCGATCGCCGACCCGCTCGACGACACCCGGCAGCTCGTCGCCGTCGAGGGCGTCGATCGGAACGCCGATCCTCGTGCGCAGCGCCAGCTGCAGCCCTTCGACGCGCCGCACGTCTGGATCGAGCGTCTCGCCGGCTGCCTCTGCGCAGCAGCCCGCGGCGACGGCGGCGATGTAGCGCTCCGGCGTGCGCAGGTTCCACCAGCGCCGTCCGTCGCGGTGGGAGTGGGCGGCGCACCCGAACCCGCGGTAGTCCTGCTGGCGCCAATAGAGGAGGTTGTGGCGGCACTCGTGGCCGGGGCGGGCCCAGTTGGAGACCTCATAGTTGGCGAGGCCGGCGCGCGCCAGCAGCTCGTCGGCCAACTCGTACTCGTCCGCCTGCACGTCGTCGTCGGGATGGCGGGCGGGGTCACCGGCCAGCGGCGTGCCGGCTTCGACGGTCAAGGCGTACGCGGACACGTGTGGCGGCTCGAGCGCCAGCGCGCCCTCGAGCGTCGCGTGCCAGTCGGCCAGCGACTCCCCCGCCGCGCCGTAGATGAGGTCGACGTTGAACGTCGGTAGCCCGGCGCGCCGCGTCGCGGCGACCGCCCGCTCGACGTTGTCGGGGTCATGGGTCCGCCCGAGCGCCGCCAGTACGTGCGGCTGCATCGACTGCACGCCGATCGACACCCGATTCACGCCGGCGGTGACGTAGACGTCGAGCATCTCGTCGGTGACGTCGTCGGGGTTGCACTCGACCGTGACCTCGGCACCATCGGCGAGTGGGATCGCGGCGAGGACGCCGGCCAGCGCGGCGGGCGGCACGAACGTCGGCGTCCCGCCACCGACGAAGACGCTCGTCGCTGGGGCCATGCCGGCTGCGACTTCGCGCTCGATGTCCGTTCGCACCGCGGTGAGGTACGAGTCGACGAGGTGCGCTCGATCGGTCCACGTCGCGAACGCGCAGTAGTCGCAGCGGTGCGCGCAGAACGGGACGTGGACGTACACGCCGAATGGCTCGCCGACGGTCATCACGAGCACCCCACCATTGCCGCCGCGGCGACCACGGCCGCCGTCTCGACGCGCAAGACGTGCGGGCCGAGCGACACGCGGTCGCCGGCGAGAGCGAGCTCAGCCGCGCTCCAGCCGCCCTCTGGGCCAACGGCGACCATGCGATCGGCACGCTCGATCGGCCGACCGCCGGGCTCGGCGACGGCAGCGCCTGGCAGCACCTCGGCCGCTGGCACCGGCCCACACAGCTCCGGCAGCCAGACCCGCCGCGACTGCAGCGCCGCCTCTACGGCGATCCGGCGCAGGCGCTCCAGATGGCGGCCGGCGCGTTCCTCCGTCCACCGCACCACCGACCGCTCGGCGTCGAGCAGCGTGATCCGCGACACCCCGACCTCCGTGCACTTCTGCACCAGCCAGTCGAGTCGGTCGCCCTTCGGTGGCGCCACGGCCACCGTGGTGGCGCGGACCGGAGGAACCGTCACGACCCCGCCGGCAGGCGCGAGGTCGCGCGACGTCAGAACGCATTCGCGCCACCGCCCGCGACCATCCGTGACGGTGACGAGGGCGCCGTCACGCAAGCGGAGCACGCGCCGCAGGTGGTGGCCGGCGGCGCCATCCACGGCAGGCGCATCGACGTCGGCGACCAGCACGTGGGCTGCTGACCGGCGCAGCGCGTCGTGCATGCCGGCTACGAGAACGCCGACTTGATGCGCGAGAACAGACCCTTGTCGGGCGGGTTGACGTGCTCGCCGCGCTTGTCCGCCAGCTGCCGCAGCAGCGCGGCCTGCTCGTCGTCGAGCTTCGTCGGCACCTCGACCACGAGCTGGGCGCGCAGGTCGCCGCGCCCGCGACCCTGCAGCTTGGGCACGCCGCGGTTGCGCAGCACGAACTCGCGTCCCGGCTGAGTACCCGGCGGGATCAGCAGCTCCTCGTCGCCGTCGAGCGTCGGCAAGGTGATCGTCGTGCCGAGCGCCGCCTGGGCGATCGAGATCGGCACGGACGTCACCAGGTCGTTGCCGTCCCGCCAGTAGCGATCGTGCTCGGCGACGCGGAGGTGGACGTACAGGTCGCCGGCGGCGCCCCCGCGCGGCCCGGCGGCGCCCCGTCCGGCGAGGCGCAACGTAGAGCCGGAGTCGACCCCTGCCGGCACGTCGACCTGGTACGTGTGGTCGGCCGTGATGCGGCCCTCCCCCCGGCAGATCGCGCAGGGGGTGACGATCACCTGGCCGAGGCCGCCGCACCGGTGGCACGGCCCGGACGTGACCATCTGGCCGAGCAGGCTCTGGCGCACCCGCTGCACCTGGCCGGTCCCGTTGCAGTCGGCGCACGTGACGGGCTTGGTCCCCTGGCCGGCGCCGGTCCCACCGCAGTCGGGGCAGCGCTGCGGAAGCCGTAGCGACACCGGGACCGTCGCCCCGAACACGGCCTGCTCGAACTCGATCTCGGTTACCACCTCGAGGTCCTGGCCCCGCGGCGGCCCCGACGCACCGCGGCGCGCACCGCCCCCGCCGAACGGGTTCTGGCCGCCGAAGAACGCGTCGAACAGGTCGTTCAGACCTCCCCCGGAGAACACGTCCTCGACGCGCTGGCCACCGCCGGTCGCCCCGACGCCGGCCTCACCGAAGCGGTCGTAGCGCGCCCGCTGGTCCGGATCCGACAGCACCTCGTAGGCGCGGGCGACCTCCTTGAAACGCTCGCTCGCTGCACCGTCGGGATTGGTGTCGGGGTGCAGCTCCCGCGCCTTGCGCCGGTAGGCCCGCTTGATCTCCTCGGCCGACGCGTCGCGGGGGACGCCGAGCAGCTCGTAGAAATCGGTCATCGGGAACCTCAGCCGTCCTCGAGCCGCCGGCCGAGCTGGTCACTGACGACGTCGACGGTCGCCATCGCCTGCGGGTAGTTCATCCGCGTCGGGCCGAGCACGCCGACCGACCCGCGTGGCTCGCCGTCGACAAGGATCGGGGCGACGATGACCGAGCACGCCGACAGCGGCTCGACACCGTGCTCGACGCCGATCGACACCGACAGGCCGCGCTGGACCAGGTCGCTGATCAGCGAGACGACGACGAACTGCTGCTCGAGCGTGCGCAGCACGTCGCGCACGATCTCCACGGCGTCGAACGCCGATGCCATCGCCGACGTACCGCCCACGTACACGTGCTCGTCGCCGACGCGGGCACGGACCGCGGCCAGCGCGTCGGCGCACAGCCGGTCGACGACCTCGTCGCCGGTCGGCGACACCGACGGGATGCTGGCCAGCGACGAGCCGGTCAGCTGGGCGGCCAGATGGGCGGAGGCCGCGGCGAGGTGGGCGTCGGTGACGTCGAGCTCGAGCGTGACCGGCTCGCTCTCGACACTGCCGTTCCCGAGCACGACGACCACTGTCGCCACCGTCGCCGAGAGCCCGACGACCTGCACGCTGCGCACCTCGACCCCGCCGGCGGGCGGTCCGACCACCACCGCGGCGTAGTTGGTCAGCTTGGCCAGCAGGTCTGACGTGCGATGGAGCATCTCCTCCAACCGACCGTGGGCGGTGCGGAAGAAGTCGCCGACCTCAGATTGCGTGGCCCGGTCGATCACGCCGGGCCGGCCAAGGTGGTCGACGAAGAAGCGGTAGCCCTTGTCCGTCGGGATCCGCCCGGCGGATGTGTGCGGCTGGACGAGGTAACCCTCCTGCTCGAGGACGGCCATCTCGTTGCGGACCGTGGCCGACGAGACCCTGACGCCGGGCGCGTCGGCGATGTGGGTCGAGCCCACCGGGAGCGCCGTGGCGATGTACTCCTGCACGACGGCGCTCAGGATCGCGGTCTTGCGGTCGTCGAGCATCTGGCACTCAACCCTACCGAGCGCCAATCGTCCGGCACGGGCGGAACAGCGGAGCAGGACTCGACGGGGGCGAGCGGCGGAGCGCAGCGGAGCCGGCGAGCTCGGAGGCGAGGGCGATCAGCTTGCTGTGAGCCCGAGCCCGAGCATCAATCGTCGAGCCGCAGGGCGGAGATGAAGACGTCGCCGGGCACCTCGACGCGACCGATCGACTTCATCTTCTTCTTGCCCTCCTTCTGCTTCTCGAGCAGCTTGCGCTTGCGGGTGATGTCGCCGCCGTAGCACTTGGCGAGGACGTCCTTGCGGCGCGCCTTCACCGTCTCGCGGGCGATCACCTTGCCGCCGATGGCGGCCTGGATCGGCACGTCGAACATCTGCCGCGGGATCAGCCTCTGCAGCTTCTCGGCCATCTGACGGCCGTACTCGTAGGCCCGGTCGCGGTGGACGATCGTGGAGAAGGCATCCGCCGGCACGCCGTTCAGCAGCAGGTCGACCTTGACGAGGTTGGAACGGCGGTAGCCGGCCGGCTCGTAGTCGAGGCTGGCGTAGCCCTGGCTGCGGCTCTTGAGCTGATCGAAGAAGTCGATCACGACCTCCGCCAGCGGGATGACGTAGTGCAGCTCGACCCGCTCGGGCGACAGGTACTCGATCTTGTCGAGCTCGCCGCGCCGCTGCTGGCACAGCTCCATCAGCGTCCCGGTGAACGCCGTCGGCGTGACGATCCCGACCCGGAAGTACGGCTCCTCGATGAAGTCGATGCGCTGCGGGTCGGGCATGTCGGCCGGGTTGTCGACGACGTCGACGGTGCCGTCGGTGCGATGGATGCGGTACTCGACGCTCGGCGCCGTGGCGATCAGCGCCTGCCCGAACTCCCGCTCCAGGCGCTCCTTCACGATCTCCATGTGCAGCAAGCCGAGGAAGCCGCAGCGAAAGCCGAAACCGAGGGCGCCGGAGGTCTCCGGCGTGTAGGTGATCGAGGCGTCGTTGAGCTTGAGCTTCTCGAGCGAGTCGCGGAGGTCCTCGAAGTCGTCGCCGTCGATCGGGAACAGCCCCGAGAACACCATCGGCTTGGGGTCGCGGTAGCCGGGCAGCGCAGCAACGGCGCCGTGGCTGGCGGTCGTGACGGTCTCGCCGGAGCGGGCCTCACCCACCTCCTTGATGCCGGCGATGAGATAGCCGACCTCGCCCGGCCCGAGCTCGGCGACCGGGGTCGGGACGGGCCGGCGGACCCCGATCTCGATCGCCTCGTGCAACGCCGCAGCCTGCACGAATCGCAACTTCGAGCCGGCGGTGAGGCGCCCGTTGACGACGCGGATGCTGGACACGACGCCGCGGTACTGGTCGAACTGGCTGTCGAAGATCAGCGCCTGCAGCGGCGCTGCCGCATCGCCCCGCGGCGCCGGGATGCGCTCGATGACGGCGTCGAGCAGCTCGGTCACCCCCTCGCCGGTCTTCGCCGAGATCCGCAGGATGTCCTCGGCGGCGATGCCGAGCACGTTCTCGATCTCCATCGCGTAGCGGTCTGGATCGGCCGCCGGCAGGTCGATCTTGTTCAGCGCGGCAACGATCTCGAGGTCGTGCTCCAGGGCGAGGTAGCAGTTGGCCAGCGTCTGGGCCTCGATCCCCTGGGCGGCGTCGACGACCAGCACGACGCCCTCGCACGCGGCCAGTGAGCGGCTCACCTCGTAGCCGAAATCGACGTGACCGGGCGTGTCGATGAGGTGGAAGACGTGGTCGCGCCACCCCACCCGGACGTTCTGCGCCTTGATCGTGATGCCGCGCTCGCGCTCGAGCTCCATCGAGTCGAGGTACTGCTCGCGCATCTCGCGGGCGTCGACGGCGCCGGTGACCTCGAGGATGCGGTCCGACAGCGTCGACTTCCCGTGATCGATGTGGGCGATGATCGAGAAGTTGCGGATGCGATCGAGCTCCATGGGCGCTGGTCGATGCTACCGGTGGCGGTTGGGAGCACCCGGGGGCACAGGTAGCCTTGCCCGGCTGTCTGCACCCGTCGACGCTGAGCCCTGAGGACGACCGTGGCCAACATCAAGAGCCAGAAGAAGCGCAACATCACCAATGCCAAGCGGGCCGAGCGCAACAAGGCCGTGAAGAGCGAGCTCAAGACGCGGGTCAAGACCGCCACGGCCGCGGCCGGCACAGAGGACGCCGACGACGCCGTGCGCCTGGCCGTCAAGCGCCTCGACATGGCTGCCGCCAAGGGCGTCATCCACAAGAACCAGGCCGCCCGGCGCAAGTCACGCCTGATGAAGAAGGTCGCCGCCACCGGCTGACGCCTCGGCACCGTTTTCTGCCAGTCGCCGCGGGGTACGACCGTGGCCATGACTGATCCCAGCGGTCGACCGCTCGTCCCGCCCGGCGAGGCATACGTGGAGCGTCGTGTCGTGGGCGAGGCGGCCCCCGGCAACTCGTACGTCGTGGAGGATCGCGTCGCCACGCCCGCTGTCGCCGAGCGCCGTGTGGTCGCCCATCGCCGCTTCGACCCGGCGGCGACCCTGACCGTGATGGCGGGGGTCGCGCTGGCGGTGATCGGCGCCGTCGCAATGGCCCGTGCCGGGCTCGCCGCCCCGCTCGACGAGCCCGTCGTGCAGGTGGCCGGCGTCTCGCACACCGCCATCCTCGGAATGATCGAGCTCGGGATGGGCTTGGTCCTGGTCTGGGCTGGCCTGAGCCGCGATCGAGGGGCGATCCTGTTCACCACGATCCTGTTCGGTGCGGCAGCCCTGGTGGCGGCGATCGAGCCGTCGGTCGGCGGCAATGCACTGGCGATCGAGCGGTCGTGGGCGGTGGTGCTCGTGATCGGGTTCGGTGTGCTGGCGCTGATCGCCGCCGTCGCCCCGACGATCTGGCGAACGTCCGACCGCGTCGAGCGGGTGTGATCATCGCCGCAGGCGGCTGAGGCGGGCGACGAGGATCTCCATCACGACGTCGACATCGAGATCGCGCCGGCCGCGCAGGTCGAGGTCGGCGCCGGCCAAGAGGTCGATCGCACGGCGCACGCCGTCGCCGCCGAGGCGGCGGTACTGCGTCAGCGCCTTCTTGGCCGGGAAGCCCTTGATGCCCAGGATCTCCGTGACCTGTGCCTCGGAGCTCGCCGTCGCCCCGTCGAGCCGGGCGAGGCGGACGTAGTGGGCGTGCAGGATCGCCATCAACTGCAACGGGTGGCGACCGCCGGCACCCATCATCCGCCCGAGTCGGTCGAGCGCGCCGGTGGTGTCGCCGCTGTCGATGGCGTCGGTGAGCTCCCACGGCGGTACGCCGCCGCCCTCGCCGATGAACGGCTCGACGTCGTCCGGCTTCAAGGTCCTCATGGCGCCGAACGTGGCCGCCAAGGTGGCCAGCAGACCGTCGAGACGGCCGACGTCCTCGCCGAGCTGCTCGGCGACCACCGCCGCCGCCGGCGGGGTGAGCCGTACCCCGGCCCCCGCGGCGTGGTCGGCGATCCATCCCTGGCGGTCGCGGGCGCGCTGCGGTGGCTCGGTCGAGGTGGTGGTGCCGCCGGCCCGAGCGACGGCGTCGGTCAGCGACTTCGGCAGCCGTCCACCACCTGCTGCGAGCACGAGGTCGGACGTCTCCAGCGGGTCGGCGAGGTAGCCGACGAGCGGGGCGAGGTCGTCGGCGCTGAAGCGCCCGATGTCGCGGGCCACGACGATCCGCCGCTCGGTGAGGAACGGCGGGGTCTGGGCGGCGTCGACAACGCTGCGCAGCTCGTAGTCGTCGGCGTCGAACTCGTCGACCATCAGCGAGCGGTCGCCGCCACCGGCGAGCTGGTGCACGAGGTCGGACACGGCGGCGCGCAGGATCGACTCGTCGCCGCCGGTGAGCAGGTGGACGGACATCGCCGGGTCATCATCGCGAACGGGTGCGCGAGGTCCGCAAGAGCCAGCCGACGACCGCCGCGACGGCGACCCATCCCACCACGGACCATCGCGCCGGCGGCTCCGCACGGGCCCCGACCGTGGCCACCGCGTCGACCCACCAGACGCCCCACCCGACCGGCGACATGACGATCGGCGCCAGCGCCGGGAGCGCACCGGCGACGAGGCAGGCCGGCAGCCCGACCAGCATCACCAACCCGGCCACCGGCACGGCGACGAGGTTGGCCACCGTGCCGACGAGCGAGAGGCGTCCGAACACCAGCAGGCTGGGCAGCGCGACGCCTGCCTGGGCGCCGATCGTGACGGCGACGGGCAGCGCCATCGGACCCAGCCGCCCCAGGCGTGGCGCCAACAGCTGGGCGCCGACCGTGACGCCTGCCGTCGCCCCGACCGACAGCCAGAACCCGATCGACCACGCCAGCAGCGGGTCCGCCAACAGCAGGCCGGTGACCGCCACCGCCAGCATCCGCACCGGCTCGGCCTGGCGACCGAGCACGAAGCCGGTAGCGCTCAGCGCTGCCATCGCCCCGGCTCGTAGCACAGACGGCTCGGCCCGTGTCAGCACCACGAACCAGCCGATCAGGGCCAGCGTGACCGCCCAGCGCGCCATCGGGCGGGCCCGCCGCAGCAGCGGACCGGCGGCGGCCAGCAGCAGCGCCACGTTTTGACCGGAGACGGCCGTCAAGTGCGACAGCCCGGCGGTGCGGAACCGGGCGATCATCGTCGCCGGTTCGTCACGGTCGTCGCCGATCACGAGTCCCCGCGTCAGTGCAGCGCGGTCGGCCGGCAGTGCCGAG
The DNA here is from genome assembly GCA_044867195.1 of Ilumatobacteraceae bacterium. Classification (GTDB taxonomy): domain Bacteria; phylum Actinomycetota; class Acidimicrobiia; order Acidimicrobiales; family Ilumatobacteraceae; genus JALZMG01. The sequence continues at coordinate 1,596 of JBIOUO010000125.1, read as the reverse complement.
GCACCGCGAGCGATCAACGCTCGCACCCTGTTCGAGGCGTTCGCTGCCGGGCTCCCGGCCGCCACGTCGCCGAACCACGCCACGTCGAGCTGGCCGACGACGTGCTGCCACGCAACCCGCCGCTGGCGGGCGGGGGCGAGCCGCTGGCGGACGCCCGCCACCATGACGCGATCGCCGGCCCGCCAGGCGTCGACCCGTCGGCGGTGGACGCGGCCGCGCACCCACACCTCGTAGCGCTCGCCGCCGACCTCGAGCACCACGCGATCCGCGGCGCCGGTGCGCGTCGGCTCGGCCGTCACACGGGCCCACCCGGCAAACGGCCCGAGCGCGTCGGGACGAAGCTCGGACCATGCAGCGTCAGCCCGCCACATGCCGACGGAGGCGAGCGCGGCCACCGCCATCCCCGCCCGCGGTGAGCGAGCGACGCCGACGAGCAGCCCCGCCGCGGCGACCAGGAACCACCACCTCGTGGCGATCGTGACCGCCACCGCCGCAGCTGCGGCGACGACCTCGGCCGTGCCGATGGGGCCCGTAGGATGCCGGTGCCGGGCGGCCGCCAACCCGTAGCCTTGCGCCATCGCGCTCTCAACCATGTCCCGACACGTCTACGAAGGCCCGCGGTGGTTCCGGCTGCGGATCCGCAGCCGGGGACCGTTCCTCGCCGTGCTGCCGCCGCTGGCGCTGGGGCTGTTCTCGCTGCTCGTGCTGCGGCTGTTCGACGGCAAGCTGAGCGGGTACGTGGGTCTGGTGTGCGGCGTGTTCGCCGCCCCGTTGCTGCTGGCTGTCGGTGCTCCCTTCTCGGACTCGTCGCTGTACCCGATCGGCGTGGCGTTGAGCGCGATGCTGTGGCTGGTCGTCGGCGCGATTGCCGCCCGGCGCACGACGCGCAACCCGATGGCCTCGTGGGGTGACTTCTGGCGCACGTACGGCTGGCTCGCCGGCGGCATCTGGCTCGGCGCAGGCGCCGCTCTGCTGATCGCCAAGTACTCCGTCGGCCAGGCGCTGATCACCTGAGGAAGCGCGCCGCCGGCGCCTGGCTCGGGCGCACGAGGTCACAGCGTCACCAGGTCGCGGATCGCGTCGAGCTTGGCGGGGCCGATGCCGCGCACGTCCTCGAGCTGGTCGACCGAGGCGAACGGGCCGTTCGCCTCGCGGTGCTCGACGATCGCTTGCGCGATGGCCGGACCGATGCCAGGCAGCTCGTCGAGCTGCGCGGCGGTGGCGCGGTTGATGTCGACCGGCCCGGCGGCAGCCGATCCGGCGGCGCCGGCCGGTGGTGCGGGGCCGGGCGGCGAGGGGCCGGGCGGCGAGGCGATCCGCGGCGGTGCGCCGACCACCGAGACGTACACCTGCTGGCCGTCGGTGAGCGGCGCCGCCAGGTTGAGGGCCGCCAGGTCGGCCTCCGGGGCCGCCCCGCCGGCGGCCAGGATCGCGGCCTGCGTCCGCGAGCCGGCGGGCAGCGAGTAGACGCCCGGCTGGACCACGGCGCCGGCGACGTCGACCACGAGCACCGCCGGCGCCGTCGTCGCCGACGGCGGCACCTTCGTCGTCGACGGCGCCACGGTCACGGTGGTGGTGCTGCGCCCGGCGAACGGC
>JBIOUO010000124.1:0-10360 GCA_044867195.1 Ilumatobacteraceae bacterium | reverse complement strand
GTGAGGAACGCGATGAACCGGTTGAACACGTTGCGCGTGAACCAGCCGGGTGGGCGGTAGTGGGTGCCAGTGGCCATCACGCCATCATGCCGGAGGGCCGAACTGGCGGTCGCCGGCGTCGCCGAGGCCGGGAACGATGAATGCCGACTCGTTGAGGTGGTCGTCGATGGCGGCGGTGACGACGTGCAGCGACAGGCCGGCCTCCCGGAGCCGCTCGATGCCCTCGGGCGCGCACAGTGCGCACACGACGGTGATCGGCGTCGGCGCGTGCCGTTCGAGCAGCAGCTCGACGGTGTGCACGAGCGACCCTCCCGTGGCGAGCATCGGGTCGACGACGATCACTGGCCGCCCGGCGAGCGATTCGGGGAGCTTGTTGACGTACGGCCGCGGCGCGAACGTCGCCTCGTCGCGGCTGATCCCGACGAACCCGACGTCGGCGTCGGGCAGCAGCTCCTGGGCGGCGTGGACGAATCCGAGCCCGGCCCGCAGGATCGGCACGACCACCGGTTGCACCTGCAACCGCTTCGCCCGCGCCGCCGTCAACGGCGTCTCCACCGTCGTGTCGACGGTCGGCAGCGACTCCGTCGCCCGCGCCATGAGCAGCGTGCCAATGCGCTCGAGGTTCTGGCGGAACAGCGCGTTGGGCGTGGTGCGGTCTCGGATCCGGGCGAGTGCGTCGACGACGAGCGGGTGCTCGACGACGGTGACGGTGACGGCGTCGCTCACGTCAGGAACCGAACGCGGTCTCCGCCCGCAGCAGCGCGTAGCGCGGCTTGATCACGCCGTTGATGATTCGCAGCCGCTCCGGGAACGAGGCGAAGGCGCTCTTGACGGTGTTGATCGTCACCCACTCGAAGTCGTCGAGCGTCCATCCCACCGACTCGTGCAACTGCACCATCTCCTTGCTCATCGAGGTGTCGCTCATCAACCGGTTGTCGGTGTTCAGCGTGACCCGGAAGCGAAGTCGCTTCAGCATGTCGATGGGGTGCTCGGCGATCGAACCGACGACCCCGGTGTTGACGTTCGACGTCGGGCACAGCTCGAGCGGGATGCGCGTGTCACGGATGTATGACGCCAGGCGCCCGAGCTGCTCGCTGCCGGCCGGCCCGGTGATGTCGTCGACGATGCGCACGCCGTGGCCGAGCCGCTCGGCGCCGCACCACTGCACGGCCTCCCAGATGCTCGGCAGCCCGAACGCCTCGCCGGCGTGGATCGTGGCGTGGAAGTTCTCCCGCATCACGTACTGGAACGCGTCGAGGTGGCGGGTCGGCGGGTAGCCGGCCTCGGCGCCGGCGATGTCGAATCCGACGACGCCGGCGTCGCGCCAGCGCACGGCGAGCTCGGCGATCTCCAGGCTGCGCGCCGCCGTGCGCATCGCGGTGGCGAGGGCGTAGATGGTCAGGCCGGTGCCGGCGGCGCCACGGGCGAAGCCGTCGAGGATCGCCTGCATCACCTCGTCGAGCGTCAGACCGGCCTCGGTGCACAGCTCGGGCGCCATCCGCACCTCGGCGTAGACGACGCCGTCGGCTGCGAGATCCTGGGCGCACTCGAACGCCACCCGCTCGATGGCGTCCTTGTGCTGCATCACGGCCACGGTGTGAGCGAACGTCTCGAGGTACAGCACGAGGTCGTTGCGCTTGGCCCCGCGGTTGAACCAGTGCTTGAGCTCGTCGACGTCCGTGGTCGGCAGGCCGTGGTAGCCGTATTCGGCGGCTAGCTCGATCACCGTCGCCGGGCGCACGCCGCCGTCGAGGTGGTCGTGGAGCAGCGCCTTCGGAACCCGCTGCAGCAGCTCGGGCGTCAGGTCGCCGGTCATCGACGGCCAACGTAGCCGGGGACCATCCCGGCCGTAGCCTGGCGTGATGGCCGCCGACGACACGATCAGCCACGAGCTGACGGTCCTCGGGACGACCGTCCGGGCGCCGATCGAGCACGTCGAGGTGTTCCCTGCGCCGGCCTACGTCACGGAGGTCCGGCTGGCGACCGAGGAGGTGGCATCGATCTGCCCCGTCACGTCGCAGCCCGACCTGTCGTCGGTCGTCATCACCTACACGCCGGGGGAGTGGTGCGTGGAGACCAAGAGCCTCAAGCTGTACCTGTGGGGGTTCCGTCAACGGCCGGTGTTCGCCGAAGCGCTGGCGGCCGAGATCGCCGCCGAGGTGATGGCGACAGCGACGCCGCGCCGGGTGCGCGTCGAGCTGACGCAGCGGGCGCGTGGCGGCATCGTCGTGTCGGCGACCGCCGAGCTGGGCTCCGAGTGACGTCTCGGTGATCGAGCCGAGGCCGAGGATTGCTGGCAGCATGGACGTGATGGACGCCGCAGCCGAGTACTGCGCAGTGCGGACGATGACCGCGCGGCTCGCCGCGCCGCTGAGCGCCGAGGACCAGACCGTGCAGTCGATGCCCGACGTCAGCCCGACGAAGTGGCACCGCGCCCACACCACATGGTTCTTCGAGACGTTCGTGCTCGGGCCTCATGGCGCCGGCTACCGACCGTTCGACGAGCGTTACCGAATGCTGTTCAACTCCTATTACCAGGCCGTCGGACCGCAGCACACGCGCCACGAGCGAGGCCTGATCACGCGGCCGGGGATCGAGGAGGTTGCCGGATACCGCCGCCACGTCGATGCCGCCGTGCTCGAGCTGCTCGACGATGCGGCGCCGCCGGCGGTGCTCGACCTCGTCGAGCTCGGCCGGCACCACGAGCAGCAGCACCAGGAGCTGCTGCTGATGGACATCAAGCATGTCCTGTCGTGCAACCCCTTGGGTCCGGCGTACGGCGCGTTGCCGTGGGACGCACCGCCGCCGTCAGCGTCCGGCGACTGGATCGTTCACGATGGGGGCCTGGTCGAGATCGGCCACGACGGCACCGGCTTCGCCTACGACAACGAGACGCCGCGTCATCAGGCCCTGCTCCAACCGCACCGCGTCGCCACGTCGCTCGTCACGGCGGGCGACTGGCTGGCGTTCATGGGCGACGGCGGGTACCAGCGCCCGGAGCTGTGGATGTCCGACGGCTGGCACGCGGTCGGCGACGCAGCATGGGAGGCACCGGCGTACTGGCAGCGCGCCGACAGTGGTGGCTGGGACGTGTTCACGCTCGACGGCGTGGTGCCGGTCGACGAGGCGGCGCCGGTGGTCCACGTCAGCTGGTACGAGGCCGACGCCTACGCCCGCTGGGCCGGCGCCCGTCTCCCGACCGAGGCCGAGTGGGAGACCGCGGCACCCGATCCCGGGTCACCCGGCGACTGGTACGGCGCGGTCTGGCAGTGGACGGCCAGCCCGTACAACGCCTATCCCGGCTTCCGCCCGTCCGCCGGTGCGGTCGGCGAGTACAACGGCAAGTTCATGGTCAACCAGCACGTGCTGCGCGGCAGCGCGCGGGTGACCCCACCGGGCCACGCCCGGCGCACGTACCGCAACTTCTTCCCGCCCGCTGCACGCTGGGCGTTCAGCGGCCTGCGCCTCGCCCTGGACGTATAGCTCAGAGCGGCCACGACCCAATGGTTGCGGGCTCAGCAACCCCGTCGAGCTCTTGGTACGCGTATCGAGTTCTTGCGGGGCTGCTGAGTCAGTGCCGCAGTGAGCCCTGAACGCTCCGAGCGCAATAGTCGAGGCGGCGCAGCGGGAGCTGCGGCGGGCGCTGCAGCCAGTTCGACGCCGGGTAGTCGGCCGCTTCGGAGATGCAGTGGAGGCTGTAGGCGTGGCGGCTCACCGGTGAGCGGTTGACGTCGCTCCAGTGGGGGAGCAGGCCGTCGAGCACGACGAGCGTGCCGGCTGGGGCGACGATCGGCACCAGCCCCTGCGGCGGCGCCGGCAGCGGGGTGTCGTCGAGCTCGACGAACCGTGTCGCCGCCTCGCCCAGCTCCGGTGCCCGCTCGTAGCGCCGGCGCAGCGGGCCGCGGTGGCCGCCCGGCTGGGCCCACAGGCAACCGTTGTCGAGCGTGGCGTCTTCGATGGCGAACCAGAAGCCGGTCACCGTCGGCGGCTCGGTGTAGAGGAACGCGGCGTCCTGGTGGCAGCCGACCTCGCCGCCGATGCGGGGCTGCTTGAAGATGTACATGCTCTGCAGCGCCAGCGGGTCGTGGAGGCCGATGTCCTGGGCGACGGCCGCCAGTTCCGGCGTGTAGCTGAACGCCTCGAACACCGGGTCGAGGTCGTGCATCGCGTGCCCGATCTTGTTGATGCTGAGGGCCTTGTCCTGGCGCAGCTCGCCGCCGGGGCCGAACGCCTCGGCCTCGAAGAAGCACCAGATGCCGGCCCCGGAGTCGAGGAATTCCCGGTTGCTGGTGCGCTCCTGCTCGTCGGTCGTGAATATGGTGCGCGCTGCGGTGGGCTGGAAGGCGTCGACGATCTCCATCGCCCGCTGCCGTAACCGCCGGCATGCCTCGGGCGTGGCGAAGTCGGCGACGGCCAGGAACCCGTCGCGCCCGTAGCTGGCGATCTGGTCGATGGACAGCACTGGCGCCAAGCGTACGGTTCAGATCTGCGAACCCTTGCGCCAGGGGATGCCGGCCTGGGCGGGCGGTCGGAGGGCCTGGCCGCGGACCGAGACCATCACGAGCGTGACGAGGTACGGCGTGATGTACACGAACTGGTTGTTCGGGCGCTCGGCGATGGCGTAGAGCCAGCCGCACCCGATGGCGACGGCGGCGGCGGCGAGCAGCGGCCCCCACTGCCGGCGCACTCCCGCGTAGAGCGCGGCGACGCCGAGCGCGATCGAGGCGATGAGGAGCAAGGCGAGCACGAGCTGCTCGGGGTTGGTGCGCAGCGTGATCCCCTGGAAGTAGCCGAACAGGCCGGCGCCGGCAGCGACACCGGCAGGTCGCCAGTTGCCGACGATGAGCGTGGCGAGGCCGAGGAACCCGCGCCCGCCGACCTGGTTCTCCTGGTAGCGGTTGGCGAACAGGACCATCACCGCGCCACCGAGGCCGGCCAGGCCGCCGGAGATGATCATCCCGTAGTAGCGGTAGCGCAGCACCGGCACGCCGAGCGAGTCCGCCGCGCTCGGACGCTCGCCCACCGACCGCAGCCGCAGCCCGAACGGCATCCGCCACAGCACGTAGGCGCTGGCGACGAACACGCCGGCGACGAGGATGATGTCCAGGGTGAGATCCGACGTCAGGCCGTTGAGCAGGCCGGCGACGTCGGAGATCACGAACCACTGCTTGTCCGCCAGCCAGCCGAGCGGGTCGGGTGATCTCCAGCCGAACAGGTCGCCGCCCGACAGCAACGGCAGCGTGAAGTGCCCGATCGGGCTGCTGACGCCGGGTGAGTTGCTGATCGAGCCGCCTTCGATGCCGGCGCCGGTCTCGTCGACGAACAGCAGCCCGGCCATGAAGCGGGCGACCCCGGGGGCGATGATGTTGATCGCGAACCCGGACACGATGTGGTTGACGCCGAACGTCACGGTGGCCAGCGCGTGCAGCAGCCCACCGAGGATTCCGCCGATCACGCCGCCAACGATCGCCATCCATGGGCCCCACTGCCAGCCCCACCAGCCGGCGAAGACCGTGCCCATGATCATCATCCCCTCGAGGCCGATGTTCACGGTTCCGCTGCGCTCGGCGAACAGGCCGGCCAGGCCGGCGAGGGCGATCGGGGCGGCGGTGCGCACCATCACGCCGAACGTGCCGGGCGAGGTGAGGTTGGCGTTGTCGCTGATCTCCCGCGCCGCCGACACGACCAGCACCGCGGTGAGCACGAGCAGCAACGTCATCGTCCGCTTCGGCAGCCCCCGCCGCGCCGACGCGACCGCTGCCGGTCCCGTCGTCATCAGGGGGACGGTCATGTCAGCGCCACCCCGGCCTCGGCCATCGGGACGTCCGGTGTTCGCTCGGCGGCGGCGCGCGCCTCGGCGGCGTCGCTCCAGCGCCTGACGACCTCGTAGGCGATGACGGCGGCGAGCAGGAATGAGCCTTGGAGGATGACGCCGATCTCCTGGGGGATGCCGATCGTCGACAAGCGCTGCGTGGAGCGCTCGATGGTCGCCCACACGACGGCGGCGGCGGCGATGCCGACGGGGTGGTTGCGACCGAGCAGGGCGAGCGCCAGGCCGGTGAACCCGAGCGTCTTCGGGAACTGGTCACCGTAGTTGAACTCCTCGGTCAGCAGCGGGGCGAGCCCGATCAGTCCGGCGACGGCGCCGGATAGGGTGATCGTGATCAGCACCATCCGCTTCGGGTTGACGCCGGCCGTGCGGGCGGCGGCGGCATTGGCGCCGGAAACCCGCAGGTTGAACCCGAACCGGCTGCGGTTCAGCAGCAGCCAGTAGCCGATGCCGACGAGGATCGCGACCGGCAGGAAGCCGCGCAGGAACACGCCGCGCGGGAAGTGGAGGCCGATCGCCTCGATGACGCGGTTGAGGTTCGGCAGGTGGGCCGACTTCGGCAGGGATCGCGTCTGGGCGAGGTTGCCGCTCGATTCGTTGCGCAGCGGCTCGGCGAGCAGGAACGCGCTGATCCCGATCGCGATGTAGTTGAGCATGATCGTCGAGATCACCTCGTTGACGCCCCGCCACACCTTGAGGATCCCGGCGATCGAGGCGTAAGCGCCTCCGACGCTGATGGCGACCATGAACACGAACAGCAGGTGCAGCGGCGCCCACAGCGAGACGGCGGCGCCGGCCCCGGCAGCCAGCAGCGCGGCCAGCTGGTACTGGCCGGCGGCGCCGATGTTGAACAGGTTCATCTTGAACCCGATCGCCACCGCCACGCCGGCGACGTAGTAGGGCACGGCGCGGTTCATGATCAGCACGACCGACTCGGTGGAGTCGATCGTCGACCACATCTCGCGGAACGCCGTGGCCGGGCTCTCCCCGGCGATCAGCAGGGCGATCGACGAGACGATGATCGCGACGACCGCGGCCAGCAGCGGGGCCAGGATCCCGCCGACGATCCGCCGGTTCACTCCGCACTCCCAGCCTGGTCGGCGCCGGTCATGTACGAGCCGAGCTCGGCTGGGGTGACGACCGATGGGTCGAGCTCGGCGACTACCCGCCCGCGCAGCATCACGAGCAGCCGATCGGACAGGCCGATGAGCTCCTCGAGGTCGGCCGACACCAGCAACGTCGCCAACCCGCGCGACCGGGCATCGCGCAGGATGTCCCAGATCACGGCCTGGGCGCCGACGTCGACGCCGCGCGTTGGGTGGGAGGCGACGAGCACCTTCGGCTCGCTCATCATCTCCCGCCCGACGATCAGCTTCTGCTGGTTGCCGCCCGACAGCGTGAACGCCGGGACCTCGATCCCCGGTGTGCGCACGTCGAACTCGGCGACGATCGCCCTCGTGCGTTGGCGCACCTCGGCCCGGTCGACGAAGCCGCCGCGCACGAACGCGTGCTCGCCCTGGTGGCCGAGCAGCACGTTCTCCCAGATCGGGAACGACAGCACCATCCCGTCGCGCTGGCGGTCCTCGGGGATGTAGCCGATGCCGCGCATACGGCGGTCGAGCGTGGTCACCCCGCCGAGATCGTCGCCGCCGAGCAGCACGACGCCCGATGCCTGGCGCAGTCCCATGACCGCCTCGACCAGCTCGCTCTGCCCGTTGCCCTCGACGCCGGCGATGCCGAGGATCTCGCCGGCGTGCACCGAGAACGAGACGTCGTCGAGCGGCCGATGCGCGGTCGCCAGGGCGACGGGTGACGCCTCGTCGGTCACCACGTTCTGCTGCGACGCGCCGAACGGGGTCACCGGCCCTTCGAGCGGGGCGGAAGGGCCGGCGCCGATCGTCAGGTTGCGCACCTCGAGCAGCACCTCGGGGCGGACCGTGCGCTCGCGGGTCTCCGGCGACGGCAGCTCGCTGCCGACCATCATCTCGGCCAACTCGCGAGACGTGACAGCGCTCGGGTCGTCGACCTCGCCGACGGTGCGCCCGGCGCGGATGACGGTGATCGCGTCAGCGTGATCGAGCACCTCGTCGAGCTTGTGCGAGATGAACACGACCGTGGACCCATGCAGCGTCAGGTCGCGCAGCGAAGCGAACAGCTCGTCCACCTCGTGCGGGACGAGAACCGCGGTCGGCTCGTCGAGGATCAGGATGCTTGCGCCGCGGTACAGCACCTTGAGGATCTCGACGCGCTGCTTCTCCCCGACGCCGAGGTCGGCGACCAGCTCGTCGGTCTCGATGTCGAGGCCGTAGCGCTCGGCCAGGTCGCGGATCCGCTTGCGCGCCCCGCGGATGTCGAGCTTGGCAGGCGTCCCGGGCTCGCTGCCGAGCACGATGTTCTCCCACACCGTGAAGTTGTCGGCCAGCATGAAGTGCTGGAAGACCATGCCGATGCCGGCCGCGATGGCATCGGCCGGGGAGCGGAAGTGGCGCTCCACGCCGTTGACGACGACCGTGCCCTCGTCCGGGCGATGGGCGCCGTACAGCGTCTTCATCAGCGTCGACTTGCCGGCCCCGTTCTCACCGACGATGGCGTGGATCGTGCCGGTCCGCACGGTGAGCGAGACGCCGTCGTTGGCCACGACGCCGGGGAAGCGCTTGACGATGTCGCGCAGCTCGATGGCGACCGGCGCCACCGTGATGGAGTCCGCGATCACCGCCGCGCCGTCGCCCATTGGGGTGCTGTTCTACTCCATGGTCACGGCGTCGTCGGGACCTCGATCTCGCCGTCGATGATCTGCTGCTTGTAGTCGTCGAGCTGGGTCTTGATGTCGTCGACGAAACCGCCGCTCGTCGAGTAGTCGACGCCGCCCGTGGCGAGGTCGTACACCTGCAGGCCGCCGCGGAACTCGCCCTGCGTCAGCTTCTCGATGGTGTCGTACACAGCCAGGTCGACCTTCTTCAGCATCGACGTGAGGATGTACGGCTGGAGCGCGGCGTCGACCAGGTTGTACGCGTCGCTGTCGACGCCGATCGCCCAGACCGTGCCCGGCTCGCCAGCTTCGGCGGCCGCCTGGTACACGCCCAGGCCCGAGCCGCCGGCCGCGGCGTAGACGACGTCGGCGCCGTCGCCGTACATCGACGTGGCGATCTCCTTGCCCTTCGCCGGGTCGTTGAAGCCGGTGAAGTCCGGCGGCTGGGTGATGTACTGCACGAGGACGTCGATGTCGGGGTTGACGGCCGTGGCGCCCGCCGTGTACCCGGCCTCGAACTTCTTGATCAAGTCGGTCTCGACGCCGCCGATGAAGCCGATCTTGCCGCTCTGGCTCTTCAGCGCGGCGGCGGCGCCGACGAGGAACGAGCCCTGCTCCTCGGCGAAGCGCAGCGAGGCCACGTTCATCAGGACCGTGTCGTCCGAGAAGTCATCGGGCGTGCCCTGCTTGTTCGTCGCCGTCTCGTCGATCAGTGCGTAGAGCTGGTCCGGGTGCTCGATCGCCGACCCCGACAGGGCTGGCTCCCACAAGAACCCGACGCCGATGACGAGGTCGTTGCCAGCGTCGACGAGGCCGGCGAGCCGTTCGGCGCGGTCACCTTCGGCTGAGGGCGTCGACTCCGTGCCGGTGGCGCCGAAGTCGGTCTCCGCCTTGTCGAGGCCGGCGGCGGCAGCGTCGTTGAACGAGCGGTCGCCGCGTCCCGTGATGTCGAACAGCAACCCGACCTTCGGGCTCTCGACGGCCGGCGCCGCCGTTCCCTCGGGCGCCGTGCCCTCGCCGGTCGTCGCCTCGGTCGCCCCGGTGGTGCCCTCCGTCGCTCCAGTCGTGGCCGCGGTCGCGCCCGTCGTGCCTGCCGTTTCCGCGGTGCCCGCGGTGCCCGACGTGCCCGACGTCGTCGCCGCCGTTGCCGCGCCGCCGCCGTCATCGTCGTCGTCACCGCATGCCGCGGCGGCGACGCCGAGCACCGCAACGAGTCCGACCGCAAGCAGCCGCTTGCCCTGCCTGCTCCTGATCATGGGTCCTCCCCCTCTCGGGAATGTCTGTTTCACCGATCGCGGCCGGCCGGTTCACGAGTTCCCGCCCACGATCGCCCCGTAACCTACCCGGTGGATCCGTCCGTGGGTGATCCCTCGCGCCCGATCGGCACGCCATAGTTGCGGGCGATCGCCTCCTGCACCTCGCGGTCGAGGACGTGCTCGGTCGCTCCCGCCGCGAGCAGTGTGCGGGCGAGGTGGCAGATCTCCGCCGTCCACTCCACCGACTGGGCGACGACGTATGCGTCGTCGACGCTCGGCCCGATCGCCACGACGCCGTGGTTGGCGAGCAACACGGCCCGGCTGCCCGGCTGGCGGCGGAACGTGGCGAGGGTCTCGGCGGCGATGTCGGCCGTGCCCGGCGGTGCGTATCGAGTGACGAGCACGCGCTCGGCGCGCGTGGCGATGCTCTCGTTGCAGATGAACGGGAGGTCGAGCCGGGCGACGGCGAACGCCGCGGCGTGGCGGGAGTGGGTGTGCACGACCGCGCCGACGTCGGCCATCGCG
>JBIOUO010000123.1:0-6846 GCA_044867195.1 Ilumatobacteraceae bacterium | reverse complement strand
CTCGCGGCGGCCGGTGTCGCCTCGGTGGTGATCCCCCGCACCGGGAAAGCCTCGAAGGCACGGGCGGCGATCGAACAGGCCGACACGTTCATCTCGGCGATCAAGTGGCGCACCGGCAGCGAGGGACGGATCTCCCATCTCAAACGTGACTGGGCGTGGCGCCGCACCCGGCTCCGCGGCCACGACGGTGCCCGCATCTGGTGCGGTCACGGTGTGTTCGCCCACAACCTCGTCCGACTCATCCAACTTCAAGAATGACCGCCCGACCTCCAAACACCACTATCACAGCCACCAAGCCGGTTCCACGCGCTCGAATACCGGTCAACGGCCGTCACACCTTCCGTGAAACAACCCGCAGCGGCCATCGCCCTGGGCTCACCCCCAGTCCCCGCACCCGAAGCGTCGACAAACCGACTTCTTCCGGGGGAAGTAACTACTCACACAGAACCGGTCTCTCACTGTCCCAACCTGCTGCCCACGATGTACCGGATTTCTTTCTATACCGGTTGCTATCCGCGCGCCCGTTCGGTAACCTGAACATGTGTACGACGTGCTGTTGGCCCGGCTCCACGAGACCATCGCCGAGCTCGCCAACGTCGACGCCGACACCCTTACCGACGCCGAGCTCGACGCCGTCGTGGTCGGCCTGCAACGAGCGCGCCACCGTCTCGCCGGCGCCGGGGCCGGGCTGCTGGCCCGCTGGGACTCGACCGCTGTTTGGGCCGGCGACGGGTCTCGCTCCGCCGCGGCGCGCCTGTCCCGCGACGCCGGGACGTCGCTGACCACGGCCCGAGTCGAGCTGCGCCGCGCCCGCCGCCTCACCGCGATGCCCGCCGCCGCGGCGGCGGTGACCGACGGGCGGGTGTCGATGGACGCCGTCGACCTGCTCGCCCACGCCGACCAACCCCACCGTCACGACTTGTTCGTGCGCGACGAGACCCTGCTCGTCGGGATGTGCGCCGACCTGCGTCACGCCCAAGCAACCAACGCCGTCAACTACTGGTGCCAGCAGGCCGACACCGCCACCGGACACGACACCTACCGGCCCGAACCGACCGGCAACCGCTGCCACGCCTCCACCCTGCTCGACGGCACGCTGCGTCTCGACGCCCTGCTCGACGCCATCTCCGGCGAGATCGTCCGCACCGAGCTCGACCGTCTCGAACACGAGCTGTACCTCGCCGACCAGGCCGCCGGGATCACCCGCACCACCGCCGAACGCTACGCCGCCGCTCTCGTCGAGATGGCCGTCCGCTCGGGTCCACCCCTGCCGACGCCCAACGGCCACGTCCGCTGTTCTCCGTGGTGGTGGGTGACGACAGCTTCACCCGGCTCTGCGAGCTGGCCAGCGGCACCATCCTGTCCCCCGGCCTGCTCGTGCCGTGGTTGGGGGTGGCGGAGATGGAGACGATCGTGTTCGACGGGCCGATCACGATCGTCGGCACCACCCGGCGCCGCACGTTCACCGGCAAGCTTCGCCGAGCGATCCAGATCCGCGACCGCCACTGCCAGCATCCCTCCGGCTGCGACGTGCCCGCCGCCCGCTGCGACGTCGACCACATCGTCCCCTACAGCCAAGGTGGCAAGACTTCCCAGTTCAACGGCGCCATCAACTGTCGCCCCCACAACCGCGACTCCACCAAGCACCACCACGGCACCCCCCGCGAAGAACGTCAGATCACCGACCTCGACGCCATCAGCGCCCGCCTCCGCTGGCAAGCCCGCCACCAACCACCCGTCAACGGAGACGACGACGTCGACCAACCAGTCGAGTGAGCGCGGGAGATCAGCAGGAACCGGGGGTCAGCCATGCGGAGGCCTTCAGGATGTTGAGCGTCGATCCGAGGCCGGCGTCCGCCTCTCGCAGCGCGCGTCGGTTAGTCCCAGCGGAAGAGGTACAGCGCAGGGATGCCGGCGGCGACCGCGTAGGCGGCGAGGACGGCGAGATCGGTGGGGCTCCATCCGAACCCGAACCACGGGTCCTGGACAGCGGTGACGAGGTGGGTGAGCGGAAGCACCCCGCCAGCGTTGCGCAGGCCCGCGGGCAGCACGGCACGAGGTGGCGCCGTGCCCGAGATCAGCCACAGCGCGAAGAAGAGCAGCAGGCCGATGCCCTGGGCGGAGCGACTGCTTCGAATCAGGGTCGCCAGCAGCAGGCCGATCGCTCCAAATGCCGCAGTTCCGGCAACGAGGGCGACGGCTACGCCGAACCCGTCCTGAGGCAGCATGGCGTCGTAGGCGAGCCACCCCACGAGGGCCATCACCAGCGCGCCGGCCAGGAATGTGACGAGCGCGAGCGTGAGCTCAGCGCCGACGAGCGTCAACGGCGAGACCGAGGAAGCATGGAAGCGGCGCAGAATCCCGCGCTCGCGGTAGCCGGCCAGGTTGATGGGAAGCGTCATCAGCCCGAGGGCGGCGACGATCCCGGCGACCGAGGCCGCGGTGTAATAGTTCGCCGGCGTGACACCACGCCAGACGAGGATGCCGTTCTCCATCTCCGTGGCGTCGGCTTGGTTGTTCCCGAACACCGCCGCGAGCAGCACCATCATCATGAGCGGGAACACGAGCACGAACACGACCGAGAAGGGCTCGCGCCGGAACAGCCGGAACTCCGAGCGTGTCATCGCCACGTAGCCGCGCATCGTGCTCATTGGCGGACGTCCCGCCCGGTCAAGGCCAAGAACGCGTCTTCGAGCGTCGGGCGCTCGACCCGCAGGTCGAGCGGAACGATCCCGTGGGCGACGAGCTCGGACGCGACGAGCGCCAGCACCGGGCCGGCGCCGCGCAACTCGACTGCCGTGCCGTCTCGAGACATGGACTCGACGACCTCGAGCTTCTCGAGCCAACCCACATCGGGCTCGGACGTCGTGAAGCGCACGATCGACGGAAGCCCCAATCCGTCGATCAGCGCTTGCGGCGTGTCCAGGGCGACCACCTTCCCGCCGTCGACGACTGCGACCCGATCGCAGAGGTGTTCCGCCTCGTCCATGAAGTGCGTCACCAGCACCACTGTCGTGCCATCCCGTCGGATCTCCCGGATCAGCTCCCACGTCGCGCGACGCGCTTGCGGATCCAGGCCCTGGGTCAGCTCGTCGAGGAAGACCAACTCGGGTGAGTTGACGAACGCCAGCGCGAGGAACAGTCGTTGACGCTGCCCTCCCGACAGAGTGTCGAACGCCTGCGCTCGCTGATCCTCCAGCCGCCAGCGGGCGACGAGTTCGTCGCAGTCGACGGGATGGTCGGCGAAGGCGGCGAACAGCTCGATCGATTCGGCGACTCTCAGCCGGCCGGGGAGCGACGAGTCCTGCAGCTGTGCGCCGATCCGCTGCCGTAGCTGCGTCGCCCGGGTCGTCGGGTCGAGCCCGAGCACCCGGGTCGTGCCGCCATCCGGACGGCGTAGGCCTTGGACGCACTCGACAGTCGTCGTCTTGCCGGCACCGTTCGGGCCCAGAATTCCGAAGATCTCACCCGCTTCGACGTCGAACGACACGTCGTCGACGGCCACGACACGACCGTATGTCTTGCGCAAGTGGTCGACGGTGATCACTGCGCCCACGAGGACACCTCGGGACGCCGGCACCCGGCGCGAACGCCGGCCCAGGCCAGCGGGCAAATCGACGCCATCTGCGTGCCGGCCTCGACTCGTTGCTGCGCGCGCGAATTGGTGGTGGGCAGCCGCTCGGGCGCCATCACCAAACCGTGGCATGGGCGTCGCCGGTCTCGACAGAGGCGAAAGTCCCGGGCGCCTTCTCGGGGCCCCGGGGCAGGCTGGCAGCGGACCCAACTGGAGTTGGCGCGGTCGGACTCGGGGCGTCGGACGGCTTGGCGGCGAACAGCCCGCGCCGGACGAGATTGCCACAGCATCCGTCAGGGTGGACAATGCCCGCTGCCGGCTCGAGGAAGGCACGTACCAGGACCTGGGGTCAGCGATATCCGTCATGACAGAATCCCAGCCGGTCAACGATGGCCAACTTCGGCCGGTGTTGGGCGGGCCCTGCGCTGAGTTGATAGCGGCCACCCAGCGTCGGAGGTCACCGCGACACACGGGCTTCGCTACTGTGTTGGCGTTGCAGGCGGGGCTCGAGGCTGGGAACGCGTATCACAGAGGCAGTTGGTCACGCTATGAACGAATTGGGCTTGCTCCGTCGGGTGTACCAGGAGCGCGGTCTCGTGCTCGCCCTAGGTGCGGGGACGTCCGTTGGGTCCGGGATGCCCTTGTGGCCGGAGTTGGTTCGCGGCCTAATGGAGGAGAGCAGCGCTCCGAACACGCTGTTCGACGAGCTGTGCGAAGCAGGATATGACCTCTCGATGGTCACCGGCATCGCGCGCGACCACTTCGAGGATGACCGAGCGTTCTCGGAGGCGGTCCGAAAGCAGCTGTATGCCAAGAGCGGAGTGCCGCCTCAGGTTGATGCGACGAATTGCGTCTGGTTCGCCGAGAAGGTGCAACGCGAGAACTCGACGATGCGTGCGATCGGCGCGATGTGTGCGGTGACGGCTGACGCTGAGGATCACTACGTCACGAGCAGAGGATTTCGAGCAAATCCATTGATCCGCGGCATCATCAACTTCAACCTCGACACATTGCTCCGAGAATATGTCGAAGCGCGCTACGGCTCGCCCTCCTTGCTGCGTACCATTGAAAGTGCAAGCAAGGAACCTCGCGCTGGCAAGATCAACATGTACTACGCGCATGGCAACCGCCGTTTCGACAGGGATGCGGGTCGACCGGGGAAGGAGTCGGCAAACCTCGTCCTCAGCGAGGCGGACTACTTCGATGCATTCAACGATCCGACCAGTGTCTTCACCTACACGACGCTGCACCTGCTCAGGGAATATTCCGTGGTTTTCCTCGGCCTGTCCATGACCGATCCCAACATCAGACGGCTGCTCCACCGGTCGTGGAGTGAACGTGTGGGAGCGGCCGAGGCGGAAGGTCGGCGGCGTCATTCCCGGCCGCATTTCGCACTCTTGCCTCGGCCGAGTGGTGAGAGCCTCACCGAGGCGATTCGAGGGTCACTGGAAGCGCTCGGTGTGAATGTCTGCTGGTACGGCCTGCACGGCGAGATCCCGGCGCTCCTGCGCCCAGTGTACGAGTCCGGCGGGCAAGCTTGGGAGCGGGTCTACTGAAACCGGCGCACGCGACGGTCGGTGATCTCGAACATTGGGGGAGGAGGTGCCATGGCCCAGCGTGGTGCGCGTCGAGCAGCGAGACGGCCATCACGCTCCGTTGGCTTCTCGACTGTCTGGTCTGGTCTGAGAAGATCGGCCCACGTCGGTGCTCGACCGGCTGTGCGTCGACATCCGTGAGCGCATACGGCAGCGGGCTCCGTAGCTCATCGTGAGCGTGGTCAGCTGACCGACCAAGGTAAGCCTGTTCGTCGTTCCCCGATCCATCCACCTGGTCGTCAAGGTGATGGGGGGAGTGGATCATGGCCCAGTCGTCGGCGCCGCGGCCTTGGTGCCAGATGTCGACCTCGTGCAGGACTAGCCCGTGGATGTCGAGGATCGTGCGCACGTCGTCTGTTCCCTCCCCGTGGCGCAGGCGTCGTCATGCCGGTTCAAGGTCGAGCCACAGGCTGGTGAGGCCGCGCAGGATGTGGCTGGGGACGTAGTGGTACGTGTTGTTGTCGGCGAGGCGGATGGAAGCGAAGTGTCCGAACAGCTCCTCGAACGCCACTCGGATCTGCAGCCGCGCCAACGGCGCTCCCGGACACAGGTGGATCCCGTGACCGAAGGTGAGGATCGGCCGGGGTGGACGACGATCGCCGGCGAACCTCTCGGGGTCGAACGCGTCGGGGTCGTCGAACGCGTCGTCGTCGCGGTTGCCCGAGGCCCACATCAGCTGCACGAACGAGCCCTCGGGCACATCGACACCGCCGATCGCCGTGTCGCGGATGGCGATCCGGAAGATGCCTCGCACCGGCGGTTCGAACCGCAGCACCTCCTCGATGAAGGCCGGCAATCGATCGGGCTCGGCGCGCAGACGCTGCTGGAGTGCCGGCCGCTCGCCGAGCAGCCGCAGCCCGCTGGTGATCGCTTTGCCGGTGGTCTCCTGGCCACCACCGAGAAACAGCATCAGCAGGCCGAGGACAGTCCGGTCGTCGAGCCCCTCGCCTCCAGCGGTCCGGGCGGCCACCAGACTAGACACCATGTCGTCAGTCGGCTGCTCGCGCCGGGCGGCGATGAACGACAGGAACAGCTCACGGATGCGCACGTAACGCTCGGACCTCGCTCGTGATGTCTCGGCCTCGGGGTTGCCGAACACGGCCTCCTTCCAATCCAGGAACAGCGCCCGGTGCTCGCTCGGGATGCCGATGATGTTGGCGATCACCGTTGCTGGCAGCGGTCCAGCCAGGGCGTCGACGATCTCCACCCGGCCGCCCGCGGCGAACCGATCGATCAGCACCTTCGCCGTGGCCCGGACCTCATCCTCCCGTGGGACCACTGCGCTTGGTGAGAACCATCGGCTGACGATGCGTCGATGGCGGCTGTGCAGTGGCGGATCGACATGTTGCAGCTGATCCTGGAGGTCGGGCTCGTAGCCGGCCAACAGCTCGGCCACCCGTCCCTTCGGCGCCGGATCAGGGCCACCGGCGCGGGCGGCGATCGCACACAGCTCGGCCGGTACCGGACCCCGGTCGGCCCCGGCCGGCCCGTAGGCGGCCAGAATCGACGAGAAGTCCTCCGGCCGGCGGGCGACGTCGATCACGTCGTCATAGCGAGTGACGACCACGACGTTGTACCGCGGCTCGCGAAATACCGGACACTCCCGCCGTAGCACGGCCGCCAACCGGTACGGGTCGTCCACGACATCCTGATCCATCGTCAGGATGCGATCCACGT
>JBIOUO010000122.1:0-3723 GCA_044867195.1 Ilumatobacteraceae bacterium | reverse complement strand
ACCCCTTCGCCGATGATCGGCTATGTCCTCGACGTCGACGACAGTGGCGCCTGGACGACCGTGCTGAACGAAGAGGACCGGCGCATCGTCGTGCTCGCCAGCGCTGACGTGCGATCGCGGCGTGTGTGCACGCTCCAGGTGAGCGATTCCCCCGAACCGCATTGGCCGATGGTCGATCCATCGACAAGGTCCGTTGTGAGATGCCGGTGAGCGACGCTCGACCTCGCGCCCTTCGGTACAGTCCTGGCGGCGGCTGGGGCGGCGGCCCGGTGATGCGACGGGATCGGTACGACGCGCATGGCGATCGAATTGGACGAACGCAGGGACTTCGGCGGCCAGCCCGCCGTCGCCATCCCGGAGGTCGGTCAGGTCGTGCGCTGCCGCGACCAGGTGTGGGCCGTCAACGACGTACGCGCGTCAAGCCTCCCGACGGACGCCATCGCCGGCAGCGGTGGCCATCACCTGGTCCAGCTCACGTCGCTCGAGGACGACCGGTTCGGCGACGAGCTGGCGGTGATCTGGGAGATCGACCCGGGCACCGAGGTCATCCCTCGCCACGAGCTCCCCCGCCCCGACCCCGACCGGCTCGACCCGCCGGAGCGTCTCGCCGCGTTCCTCGACGCGGTGCGCTGGGGCGCCGTCGCGACAGCTGACACACAGGCCTTGCAGGCCCCGTTCCGCGCCGGCATCTCGATCGAGGACTACCAGCTCGACCCCGGTCGTCCGAGCGTTGTCGATGCCCCGTGTCAACCTCCTCGTCGCCGACGACGTCGGGCTGGGCAAGACGATCGAGGCCGGCCTCGTCGTCCAGGAGCTGCTGCTCCGCCATCGCGCCCACTCCGTGATCGCCGTGTGCCCGGCGAGCCTGACACTGAAGTGGCGCGACGAGATGGACAACCGGTTCGGGCTCGAGTTCCGCATCGTCGACACCGATGCCGTGCGGCTGCTGCGCCGCCAGCGGGGCGTCGGCGCCAACATCTTCACGTCGTTCCCCCGGCTGATCGTCTCCATCGACTGGCTCAAGGACCGCCGCGCCCAGTCGTTGCTCGACGAGGTGCTCGCCGGCGTCGACCATCGGCGGGCGCCACGCCGGTTCGACCTGCTGATCGTCGACGAGGTCCACGCCGCGGCGACGTCGGGGCGCGGCCGCTACGCGGTCGACTCGCTGCGGACCAAGGCGATCCGCCGGCTGGCGCCGCACTGCGAGCACCGGCTGTTCCTGTCCGCCACGCCGCACAACGGGTACCGGGAGAGCTTCACGGCGCTGCTCGAGCTGCTCGACCCGCAGCGCTTCGCCCGCGGCGTGAGCCCGAACCCCGAGCAGCTGACCAGGGTCCTCGTGTGCCGGTTGAAGCGCGAGCTGCGGGAGGAGCTGCCGCCGGGCGCCGACGGCCGCCCCCGGTTCCCCGAGCGCCACTTGATCGCGATGACCGTCGAGTACCCAGACGACGAGCGCGCGCCCATGAGCTGCTGGCGCGCTACGGCGAGCTGCGCCGCGGTCACCACCGCGGCGGCGGGCAGCGGTCCGCCGCCGACTTCACCACGCTGCTGCTGAAGAAGCGCCTGCTGTCGTCGCCGGCAGCGTTCGCCAACACGCTCGAGTCGCACCGCGGCACGTTGCAGCAGCGAGAGCGTGGATCGAAGCCGGCCTCCGACGTCCAGCTGCGCGCCGCCTGGGATCGTGCCGACGAGGAGTCCGGCGGCGACGACTCCGGCGACCCGACCGCCGAGGCCCTGGCCACGGCGGCGCGCGGCCAGGCGCCGCTCTCCCCCGACGAGCGGCGCATCCTCGACGAGCTCGGCCAGTGGGCGGAGCGCCGGCGCCACCTCCCCGACACACGCGCGGAGGCCTTGCTCGCATGGCTGACCGACGTCTGCCGGCGCCCGGACGGCGGCTGGACCGACGAGCGGGTGATCGTGTTCACCGAGTACCGCGACACGCAGAAGTGGTTGCACGACCTGCTCGTCAACAGGGGCTTCGGCGGCGACGGCGGATCACGCATCGCCCTGCTCTACGGCGGGATGGACACCGCCACCCGCGAGCGCACCAAGGCCGAGTTCCAGGCCCACCCATCGCGCTCGCCGGTGCGGATCCTGGTCGCCACCGACGCCGCCTCGGAGGGCATCGACCTGCAGCGCCACTGCTGGCGCCTGTTGCAGTGGGAGATCCCGTGGAACCCGGCCCGCCTCGAGCAACGCATCGGCCGCGTCGATCGTCACGGCCAGCAAGCCGCCACCGTCGAGGTCCGCCACTTCGTGCCCGCCGGCTGGGAGACCGGCGGCAGCGGCGTCATCGCCGAGCTCGGCTTCCTGTCGACGGTCGCGCTGAAGGTCGAGCAGATCCGCGACGATCTCGGCTCGGTCGGCGCGGTCCTCGAGGACCAGGTGAGCGAAGCGATGCTCGGCCAGCGCCGCCGCCTCGACGACCGCGCCGTCGAGCGCGCTCGCAGCAAGCCGGGCACGGGTGTGCTGCGTGTCGAGCGGCGTCTGCGCGAGGGGCTGGCCCGGTGCCACGACCGGCTGCAGGCGTCGATCGCCGAGCTGGGGCTGACCCCCGAGCGCATCGAGCGCGTCGTCGCCACCGCGCTCGACGCCGCCCACCAACCCAGCCTGCGGCCGGGGCCGGAGCGCGGGACGTTCTGGCTGCCGGAGCTGTCGGGTGCGTGGCAGCGCACGTCGGAGGGAATGGTCGACCCTTTGTCGGGTGATCCGCTGCCGTTCAGCTTCGACCCGGCCGTGGTCGGGCTCCGCGACGACGTCGTGCTCGCCCACCTCGGGCACCGGCTCGTGGCCCAAGCGATGCGCCTGCTGCGGGCCGAGGTCTGGGGCGCCGGTGCAGATCGCGTCCTGACGCGCGTCACGGCGACCGGCGTGCCGGCCCAACGCGGCGTGCGCGAGGTGCTTGCGCCCGGCGACGTCGGCCTCGTCTGCCACGCCCGGCTCGTGCTCACCGGCGCCGGTGGCCACCGGCTGCACGAGGAGATCGTGCTCGCCGGCGGTCGCCTGCGCGCCGGTCGCTTCACGCGCATCGACGCCCAGCGCGATCTGGCCGCACTGCTCGCGGCTGGGTGCGGCACAACCCTCGATACCGGCGACGCCGTGCGCACGGTCGCCGACCACTGGGACAGCGTCGTGGCGCCCGGTCTCGGGCGAGCTCTCGAGCGGCGCGCCGAGGACGTCCAGGACTCCAAGCTGCGCGACCTCGAGCAGCTCGCCGAACGTGAAGCCACATCGATCACCCTCGTGCTCGAGGATCTGCGCGCCCAGATCTCCCGCGAGCTGCGCGACCTGGAAGTGCAGCGCGTCGAGCAGCTGAGCCTGTTCTCGGAACCGGAACGTGAGCAGTCCCAGCGCGACCTCGACGCGCTGCGCCGGCGACTCGACGAGATCCCCGCCGAGATCGAGCGCGAAGTCGCAGCCATCCGGCGACGCTTCAGCGATCCGGAGTCGCACGTCTTCCCCGCCGCTGTGACCATCCTCGTCTCCCTGGACGCGTGCTGATGGCGCCGCGGGGCCGAGCCACCCGCCGGCCGCCCAGCGCCGACCCGCGCGCCGCGACGCTCGACTGGCTGGCGCTCGTCGAGCCCGACGGCGCATTCCTCACGCCGACGCTGCTGCGGAGCGTCTTCCCCCACGGGTTCGATCCGCTGGAGCCCATTCGGCGCACGGATCTGCGCTCTCGGGTCAACGATCTCACCGCCGATCCGGCGGATCGGGCCGCGT
>JBIOUO010000121.1:0-14637 GCA_044867195.1 Ilumatobacteraceae bacterium | reverse complement strand
GCTGGTGCACAAACGCGGATCCGGGGGGCGTGAGCAGGGTCGTCGGTAGGATCGGCGGACTGTGACGGTCGAACGGAGGTTGCTGACGGGGTGGGGTCGGACGGCGCCGTCGGCGGCGGACGTCGTCGAGCGGTCGGGTCGCCAGACCGACAGCCTGGTGGCCGCCGTCAAGGACCTCCCCGCTCGCGGGGGCATCCCCCGCGGCCTCGGGCGCTCGTATGGCGACTCGGCGCAGAACGGCGGCGGCGCCGTGATCCAGCTGCGCGACCACGTCTACGAGACCGTCATCGACGACGCCGCCGGCACCGCCGACGTGCCCGCCGGCGTGAGCATCGACGACCTCCTGCGGCTGCTCGTCCCCCGCGGCTGGTTCGTCCCCGTCACGCCCGGCACCCGCTTCGTGACGATCGGCGGAGCGATCGCCAGCGACATCCACGGCAAGAACCACCACGTCGACGGCTCGTTTGGCTCCAACGTCGTCCGTCTGACGCTGCTGCTCGCCACCGGCGAGCTGGTCGAGTTGTCGCCCACCCAGCAGCCCGAGCTGTTCTGGGCGACCGTCGGCGGGATGGGTCTGACAGGACTCGTCGTCAAGGCGACGATCCGGCTGTTGCCGATCACGACCAGCCGCATCACGGTCGACACCGAGCGGGCGCGGAACCTCGAGTCGCTGCTCAGGGCGATGGAGGAGGGTGACCGCGGGTACCACTACTCGGTTGCCTGGGTCGACCCGATGGCGAGGGGCCGCCGCCTCGGGCGCGGCGTGCTCACCCGCGGCCACCACGCCACCGTCGAGCAGCTCCGCCCGGCCCACGCCGCCGACCCGCTCGGCTACGACCCGCGCCAGCGGATTTTCGTGCCGCCGATCATCCCGCCGTCCGGCGTCGTCAACCGGGCCACGATCACCGCGTTCAACGAGCTGTGGTACCGCAAGGCGCCGCGCCGGCGGACCGGCGAGGTCGTCTCGATCGCCTCGTTCTTCCACCCCCTCGACGCGATCGGCTCGTGGAACCGGCTCTACGGGCGCGGCGGGTTCCTGCAGTACCAGCTGCTCGTTCCGTTCGGCGCCGAGGACGCGCTGCGCGGGGCGATCGAGCGTGTGGCGATGTCGGGCGCGCCGAGCTTCCTCGCCGTGCTGAAGCGCTTCGGGGCCGCCAACCCGGCGCCGCTCAGCTTCCCCGCCCCCGGCTGGACGTTCACCGTCGACGTCCCGACCGCCACGCGCGGCCTGGGCGCGCTGCTCCACGGTCTCGACGATCTCGTGCTCGGCGCGGGCGGCCGCCACTACCTCGCCAAGGACGCCCACACCACGCCCGAGGCGATCCGCCGCGGCTACCCGCGCCTCGACGAGTGGCGGGCGGTGC
Source organism: Ilumatobacteraceae bacterium (assembly GCA_044867195.1). Taxonomy (GTDB): domain Bacteria; phylum Actinomycetota; class Acidimicrobiia; order Acidimicrobiales; family Ilumatobacteraceae; genus JALZMG01. The sequence goes on along the minus strand of JBIOUO010000121.1, from coordinate 13,273 downwards.
GCGATGCCGTCGATCCCCAAGGCGTCTGGGTCAGCGACCAGGCGCGCCGGCTGCAGCTCGTCGCCGGCTGACCACGACCAGACAACGAACCGAACCACGATCCGGAGAGGACACTCGACGCCCATGGAGAACGCGCTCGGAGAGGTGCAGACGATCGTCCTGCTCGGCGGGACCAGCGAGATCGGCCGGGCGATCGCCGCCCGCCTGGTGTCGCCGTCGACGCGGACCGTCGTGCTCGCCGGGCGACGTCCGGCGGAGATGGCCGCCGGAGAGCTCGCCCGCCCGGGACTCACGGTCGAGACCGTGGCCTTCGACGCCACCGAGACCACCGGCCACGAGGCGTTCGTCGCCGACCTCGCCGCCCGCTTCGGCGACCTCGACGTCGTGATCCTGGCGTTCGGCCAGCTCGTCGACCAGGCCGAGCTCGACGCCGACCCGGCCCGCGCCGCCGAGGTCGTGACGGTCAACTACACCGGCGCCGTCAGCGTCTCGCTCGCCCTCGCTGCCCGCTTCCGCAGCCAGGGCCACGGCCGGCTGGTGGTGCTGTCGAGCGTCGCCGGTGAGCGGGTGCGCAAGGCCAACTTCGTGTACGGCTCGTCGAAGGCCGGCCTCGACGGCTTCGCCCAGGGTCTCGGCGATGCGCTCGCCGGCTCCGGCGCCGCCGTCCTCGTCGTTCGGCCCGGCTTCGTCCGCACGGCAATGACCGAGGGCATCAAGCCCGCCCCGCTCGCCACGACCGCCGAGGCGGTCGCCGAGGCGACGGTCAAGGCCCTGCGTAGCAGCCGCCGCACGGTGTGGGTGCCGGGCACGCTGCGACCCGTGTTCAGCGTCTTCCGCCACCTCCCCGGGCCGGTGTGGCGCCGCCTGCCGCTGGGCTGATCCACCGCTGGCGGAGCCGGCCTCATGCGGTTCACAAGCGCCCCGGCGCACGATCGACTGGCCCGATGAGATCCAGACGGTCCCGTCGTCGTATCACCACCGCAACGATCCGGAAAGGGGGTTCCGAGATGGTCATCAAGGCCGAGCAGCTTCGCGCAGGAGACATCGTCGAGTATGGCGGTGAGCCGCACCTCATCTCCGAGATCCGCCGGCCGGTGGGCGGCGCGTGGTCCGTCGCGTGCGACGGGTGCGGATGGGCGATCGCCCTCGGGACCCAGCTCCTCGAGGTCCGCCGCAGCGCCGCCGCGATGATCGCCCTCGCGGCCTGACTCCGGCCGGCGATCCGCCGGGCGCCGAAAAACCGTCGGCTGGCACGCTGCGTATAGATGTTCGTGGATAGGCAAGGTGGGCGAGCGCCGCTGCGCAGCGGCGGCAGCGAGCCCGAGCTGCACGGATCGGCGCGACGGAGGGAGGCTCGGTGAGGATCGGACAGCTGCTTCGAATCGGTGGGGCGATCGCCCTGCTGGTCGCCGGGCTCGTGCACCTCGACCTCTACTTCGGCGGATACCGCAGCGCCGGCACGGTGCCCGGCTTCGGGCGCAGCATCATGTTCGACGCCATCGCATTCGGTGTCGTGGCCGTGGCCGTCGCCGCCCGGCGAGAGTGGTACGTCCGCGGGGCAGGGATCGCGCTCGCGCTGGGGACGCTCGCCGGCTTCTGGTACACGCACAGCGGTCACACGATGCTCGGCTTCGAGAGCGACGGTCTCGAGCCATCGCCCCAGGCCGTGATCGCGCTGATCGCCGAGATCCTCGCCGTCGTGCTCCTCGCCGCGACGTTCATCCCCTCGATCGCCGCCAGCGACGAGCCGGCGGGGACTGCCGTGGTGGCCGGCGCCGCCGCCGTGGCAGCGGTCGCGTTCGTCGGCTTCGGGATCTACTGGGCCAACAGCTACGAGACGACGACGGCTGCGGCCGGCGGGCCGGCATCGGTGACGATCATCGACTTCACGTTCACGCCGCAGTCGCTCACCGTCCCCGCCGGCAGCACCGTGACCTGGACGAACAACGACTCGCTGGAGCACAGCATCCAGGCGGCCGACAAGGGGTTCGTCGGCCCGGCGATCGGTCAGGGCGCCTCGTACCAAGTCAAGTTCGACGCACCCGGTGACTACCCATACATCTGCGGCATCCACAACAGGATGACTGGCACGATCACGGTCACCCCCTGACGACTTCGGCCGCCGGCAACGCGGCGTACATTGCGCAGCCATGGCCGATCGACCACTTGCCCCGCTGCCCTACGACTTCCTGCCGCCGGTCGCCTCGTTCGGTGTGACCAGCGACGACATCACGGACGGCGAGCCGCTGCCGTCGCCGCAGGCCAGCGGCATCTTCGGCGCCGGTGGTTCCGACACCTCGCCGCACCTGCGGTGGGAGGGCGCCCCGGAAGGCACCGCCAGCTACGCGGTGACGTGCTTCGATCCCGACGCGCCCACGGGCAGTGGCTTCTGGCACTGGGTCCTGTTCGACCTCCCCGCCACGGTGACCGAGCTGCCCTCCGGCGCCGGGAGCCAGGACGGAGCGGGACTGCCGCCGGGAGCCGTTCAGGCGCGCAACGACGCCAACCTGCCGGGCTACCTGGGTGCCGGCCCACCGCCGGGCCACGGCCCGCACCGCTACGTGTTCGCCGTCCACGCGCTCGACGTCGAGCGCACCGGCGCCGACGCCACCGCCACGCCGGCGTTCGTCGGGTTCTCGATGTTCGGCCACACGCTGGGCCGCGCCCTGCTCGTCGCCACGTTCGAGCAGTAGCCCGGGGACGGGCCAACCATGGAGTCGCCGGATACGACCGCGTTGCCGCTGGCCGGAGTGCGCACCGTCGAGCTGGGCGGGGGCGTGCCGGCGGCGTTCTGCACGCACCTCCTCGCCGGCTACGGCGCTGACGTCGTCCAGGTGGGCGCACCAGCCTTGACCGACGACGAGCAGCGCTACCTGTCACGCGGCAAGCGCCATGTCGACGCCGAGGGCGACGCCCTGGACGCCCTGCTCGCCGCTGCAGATGTCGTCGTCGACGGTCGCGATCGGGCGGGCGGACGGGCGGTCACGCCGAGCGCACCGGCGATCCGGGAGCGCAATCCGCGTGCCGTCATCGCGGCCATCACGCCGTTCGGTCTGGGCGGTCCGCACGCCGGGCACAAGGTGACGAACATCGTGGCCTTCGCCAATGGCGGGATCATGGCCCTCACCGGCGAGCCGGATCGCCCGCCGCTGCAGACGGGCGGCGAACAGGCGCTGATGCTCGGCGGGCTGCACGCGTTCGCGGCGACGACCGTCGCCCTCGTCGGCGCCCAGCTGCACGGGGAGGGCGAGCTGATCGACATCTCGCTGCAAGAGTGTGCGGCCTCGATGCTCGAGTACTGCGCCGCGGCGTGGGAGTACGAGAGCCTGTTCATCGAGCGCAGCGGCAACACCCCGCGCGCCGAGTGGGGCGTGTACCGCGCCGCCGACGGCTGGGCCGGCGTGTGCTGCCTCGGACGCCAGACTCCGGCGCTGCTCGACCAGATCGGTGTCGGGCAGGACCCGCGGTTCCTCGACCCGGTGACCCGTTTCGAGCTGCGCGACGAGCTGATGGCCCACGTGCTCGTGTTCATGATCGAGCGCACCAAGGACGAGCTGGTCGCCCTCGGCCCGCCGAACAAGCTGCCGATCGGCGCCGTGCGCACGGTCGAGGAGCTCACCAACCACCAGCCACTCCTCGCGCGAGGCGTGTTCGACGACGGTCCCGGCGGGCGGCTGCCGGGCCGGCCGTTCCCCGGGTTCGGCTGGGCCACGCTCGGCCCGCCGGTGCGCGCAGCGGTCGACGACGTCCTGGCGACGTGGTCGGCCGCCGAGGTGGCACGGTGAGGGCATTGCCGCTGGCCGGCCTGCGGGTGCTCGACCTGACCATGATGTGGGCGGGGCCGTACGCCACGAAGATGCTCGGCGAGATGGGCGCCGACGTGATCAAGATCGAGTCGCCGCGGGCGTGGGACAACTTGCGCACGCTGTTCCCACGCACCGACGACGACGCCGACCACTGGAACTCGGCCTTCTACTTCGCCGAGTACAACCACGAGAAGCGGTCGGTGACGCTCGACCTGGCGGCGCCGCGGGGCCGCGAGGTGTTCCTGCGGCTGGTCGCCAACAGCGACGTCGTGATCGAGAACTACCGCGCCGACGTGATGGGCAACCTCGGGCTCGACGACGACGTCCTGCTCGCCGCCAATCCGGACCTGATCCTCGTCAGCATGGCCGGGTTCGGGAAGACGGGCGGCGACCGGGACAACGTCGGCTACGGGCCGATCATCGAGATGATGTCCGGGCTGATGTCGCTGTCGGGGTACGACCCGGACGAGCCGCAGAAGACGGGCATCTCGTACGGCGATCCAGTTGCCGGCCTGGCGGCGGTCGGCGCCGTCGCGCTCGCCGTGATCCGGAGGCGGCGGACGGGGAGGGGAGCGCGGGTCGACCTGTCCCAGCTCGAGGTCTCCGTCAAGATGGCCGGGCTGGCGTTCGCCTCACTCGCGGCGCGGGGCCAGGCGCCGGAGATCACCGGCAACCGGCATCCGACGTGGGCGCCGCAGGGCTGCTACCGGGTGCGCGGCGAGGACCAGTGGATCGTCGTCAGCTGCACCGACGACAGCGAGTGGGCGGCGTGCGCAGCGGTGATCCGCCGGCCCGACCTGGCCTCGCTCCCGCTCGCCGAGCGGCGCCATCATCACGACGAGCTCGATGCGGCGATCGCCGCGTGGTGCGCGCCGCTTGATGGCCGGGTCGCCGTCGACGTGCTGCAAGAGGCTGGCGTCCCGGCGGGCCGAGTGCTCGACATGCGCACGATCAAGGACGACCCGCAGTTGGTGGCCCGCGGCTTCTGGATCCGCGTGCCGGACGACAAGATGCACCCCTACCGCAAGCACGGCGTGGTGTGGCGGTTGCTCGAGGCCAACCCGACGATCAACCGCCATGCCCCGTACCTCGGCGCCGACAACCATGACGTGCTGACGACGATCGCCGGCCTGAGCGCCGACGAGATCGCCGCGCTGGAGGCCGAGGGCATCGTCGCCGACTCGCTCGCCGACGTCTCGTTCGGCTGAGCGCGGTCTCCGGCTCGCACCCCGATCTGGGCGCGATCCTCGCCACGTCACGATCTGGGCGCGCAGCCTGACGACAGTTGGCAGCCACCGCGCCCAGATTGCCCCGGTGACAGTGACGACACCCAGATCGCCGTGTCGCGACGGCTACCGTGTGACGCGATGAGGGAGGGGTTGCTCGGTCCGCTGGCGGGCGCGACGCACCAGACGTTCGGACCGGTCGAGATCGACATCGCCGAGGTCGGCGACGCGCGCATCAAGCGCAGCGTGTACCCGGCGGGGTTGCGCTGGTCGGTGGACCTGCGTCCGCTGGTCGGCACCGAGCGCTGCGAGCACGCCCACGTCGGCTTTCTGGCCCTCGGGGCCTTGCACTTCGAGTATGCGGATGGGTGCGTGGTCGACCTCGAGGCGCCGGCGATCGTCGACGTCTCACCGGGGCACGACGCCTGGGTGGTGGGCGACGAGCATGCGGTGCTGATCGAGGTCGACTTCGAGGCCACGACGACCGTGCGCCTCGGCGTCCCCGATCAGCACGTCCATGAGTAGTTCGTACCATTGGCACCAGTCGCCGACAGGGGAGAGGAGGTGCAGGGTGAGCTCCGTCAAGGGAGGCTGTGGGAGCGTCTCGGGCGGCTGATCCGCGTTCCACCCGGGCCGCGTCAACCGCCCGTCATTGCACGTTGACGGCGTTCCACTCCGGCGAGGGTGGGTCACGGAGCAACGTCTCGCAACGGTTGAGGTAGAGCGCGAGCACTGGGTCGTCCGGGTCGATGCGCAGGGCGTCGAGGGCGCTCGCGCGCGCTGCCTCGTAGCGGCGCGACCTGTAGGCCGTCACCACCTCGTCGAGCAGGAGTGACGTCGCCTCCTTCGCCGCCCGCCGTGCTGGCGATTCTGCGTCCAGCACCTCGTACACATCGAAGCTCCGGGTCTTGCCCCGTACGGCGACCCGATCGAGGGCGCGCAACGAGAAGGCGTCAGGCCGAGCCAGGCGGTCGAACGTCGCCTGTCCGATGAGGAAACGAGCGCCGTAGGTCTTCGTCAGCTGTTCGATCCGGGATGCCGCGTTGACGGTGTCGCCGAAGACGGAGCACTGGATGCGGCTGCTCGAGCCGACCGTGCCGAGCAGCAACGGACCGGTGTTCAAGCCGATGCCCATCCGGATCTCCGGGTCGCCGGCCTCGACGAGGCGCATGTTGAGCTGGTCGATGGCCGCGCTCATCCCGATGCCAGCGGTCACCGCCGCGTCGACGGTCGAGTCGAACAGGGCGAGGATCTCGTCGCCCGAGAACGAGTCGATGAACCCGCCGGCGTCGACGATGGCAGGCTCCGCGCTGGCGAAGTACGCGTTCAGGACGTCGAACACCTTCTTCGGGTGCAAGCGCTCGGCCAACGGAGTGAAGCCACGGAGGTCGGCGAACAGCACGCTCATGTCCTTGGCGACGTGCTCGCCGACACCCACGTGGGCGATGTCGTGGCGGGACAGGTTGTCGAGGAACGGTTGCGGCACGAACCGTCGCTGCGCTTCCGTCAGCGACAACTGCTCCTGGTACAGCTCGGCGTTCTCGAGCGAGATCGCGGCCTGCGCGGCGAGCAGGCGGATGACCTCGATGCGATCCGGTGTGAACACGCCGCGGACCGCCCGGTTCTCCATGTAGATCACGGCCTCGAAGTGCCCGTGGCGGGAGAGCGGGATGCACATCAGCGATTCGGGCTGGGCGTGGCGGAGGTAAGCGTCGCGGGCGAACCGGTGCGCCCGGGCGCGGTCGTTGATCACCACTGGCTGACCCGTCCGCAGCACGAAGTTGACGACCGAGAGCGGCAGTCCGACGTCCTCAGCTCGGCGTGGGGTGCTGAAGCCGGACCGGTCGGACTCGGTTCCGGCGACGCTCGCCTCGGCCTTGACGACGAGCTCGGTGTCGTGGCGCAGAACGACGCAGGCCCACTGCCCACCGGCGGCTTGGAGCAGCAGGGGCAGAGTGACGCTCCACAGCTGATCCACGATCAGCTCGCCGGAGATCGCCTGGGATGCGCGGATGATGGCCGCGACGTCGAGCGCGGACACGCTGAATGACTGGGAGACGGTCGGTTGCACGCCAGCCATCGAGACTCCGACGACTGCGCTGGCGACGAACGGGAACCCGGGGAACTCTCGCTCCAGCTCGCTCACCTTGCGGCTCGCACCCCAGCTGTGGAACACGTGATAAGCGGCCCGGAGGTAGCCCTCGCCGGCCGTGAGCCGGCCGGACTCGATCAGGCACCGTGCGGCCAGCTCCAGGGCGACCGCCTCGTCGCGCCGGTAACCGTTGCTGCGCGCCTGCTCGATGGCCCGGTCGTAGAGCACCTCGGCGTCGGCGACGTCGCCGTCGAGGCGTCTCAGCTCCGCCTCCATGAGCGTGTGGAGGTGCCCGAAGTTGACCGGGCAGTGCTCGGCCCACCGGCGCATCGCCGTCAGGTGGCGCTGGAGCTGCTCGGCGAGGCCCGCGGGCACAGCGCTCGGTCTCGTCGCCAGGGGACAGGTGATCGTCAAGAAGGCGCAGATCCGGAACCGCACGAGCTGCGGCAGGCTCATCACGGAGGCGACGTGATCGTCCATGAACTCCGCATGCGCTCGGGCTTCGGCCCAACGACGGTAGAGAACGCAGATCTCGAGCTTGTAGATGTGGTAGTTGGCGACGCCGGTCATGAACCGTCGCTCGAGCATGCCGGCGACGCACTGCGCTTCGTCGAACGTGCCGTCGTTGAGCGAACACAGGTCGTCGGTGAGTCCGAGGAAGTTGCGCTGCATCTGGAGGAACAGCGTTCCGGAATCCAGCGAGTCGCGATAGCGACAATCGCGGACGATCGCCAGGTACTCCTGGTGCTGCTGCGCCGCGGCCTCGAGGTCGAGCGTGGGGTCCCAGATGATGCAGTCCTGCGCGCTGTACGCGAGGTAGAGCAGGTCACCGGACTGGTAGCCCGCTTCGATGCCGCGGCGAAACCACGGCGTCATTGCCGACCAGTGCTCCGTCCAGTGCTGGATGAACATGGCGAAGACGTACGTGATGCGCGACCTCAGCGCGACATCGTCGAAGCGGTCGTTCATCGTCACGGCCAGCCGGCCGTACCGGTAGCCGAGCGCAGGGTCGTCGAGCACGCCGCACAACAGCATCCCGTACGTCGCGTACGCGAACACCGCCTCGGGGCTGTTGCCGTGCTGCAGCGAGACGTTGACCGACTTGAGCACCAGCAGCGGGAACAGGTCGCCGGTATCCGACAGGAATGCGGCGGGGAAGATCTCGGTCAGCAGCGTGATGATCACCGCTTGGCGTCGGTCGGTCAGGGGTGGAGCGCTTGCCAGCTCCTCGATCGTCCGTCCGGCGAGATGGTGCTCGATGAGGCGCAGCTCGTCGTCGATGTCCGCCCTCGTCGGGTGGTCCGGGAAGCGAATCCCGAGCAGCGCGAGCCCGGCGATCGAGGCCCGGATCGAGTCGCCGGGACGGCCGAGCGTGGCGTACTGGCGGGTGCGCACCGCCAGCGCCTCGGCTCGCTCGAGGTCGCTTTGGGCCCGCATGAGGATCAGGTCCATCTGCTCGTTGGCCTCGTCGTGCCGGCCCAATAGGTAGGCGCATTGCTGGTACTCGGCGGCGAGTGCCATCGACAGCTCGTAGTGCCGATCCCATGCGCCGGCCGGCAGCAGGTCGCGCCCGACGGCGAGGTATCCCAGCGCCATCTCGTAGGCGGCCGACGCGTGGGCCCGCTTGCCGGCGACGAGGTTCAGCTCGGCCAGTGCCAGGCGTTCCGCGGCGTCGTCGATGAGCCGGCGTCCACGGTCGAGGTGGTCGACGATGTCGATCAGGCGAGACTCCCGCGCGTCGTCGGCGTGCAGTTGCAACAGGCGGCCGATCCGCAGGTGGACCGCCTGCTTCCTGTCGTCGTCGATCAGGTCGTACGCAGCCTGCTGCACACGATCGTGGTGGAACGCGTACCACCGATCGACGGCGTCATCGACCGGAACGAGCATGCCGCGCTGCACCGCGGCGAGGAGCGCGTCGGCGACATCGCTCATCGACGCCTCCGCGGTCGCGGCGAGCGTCCGCAGATCGAAGACGTTGCCGATGCATGCCGCCAGCTGCATCACCCGCTGGGTGGCCGCCGGTAGTCGGTGCAGGCTCTGGGCCATGAACTCGGCGACGTCGCCGCTGATTCCCGCCCGCTCGACCTCGTGGAGGTCCCAGGTCCATTGGCCGGCGGCGGGGTCGAACGTGACCAATCCAGCCTCGTGCAGGCTGCGCAGGAGCTCGTTGACGAAGAACGGATTGCCCTGCGTGGTGTTGTGCAGGAGATCGGCGAGCGGTCGCACCTGCGCAGGCGGCTGCCACACCGTCTCGGCCACGAGGCTGCACACCGCGTCGCGTCCGAGCGGCCGCAGGGCGATCTCGTGGACCTCCCGCATCCCCTCGATGTCCCGCAGGGCGAGGCGCAGCGGATGCCGCGGGTCGACTTCACGCGGGCGGTAGGCGGCGATGATGAGCAGGTGGCTCAGCTCGCGCGACGCGAGCAACTGCCTGATCAGTGCCAGCGTGGGGGCGTCGCTCCACTGCAGGTCGTCGAGGAAGATCGCAAGCGGTCGCCCCGGTCCGCTACACAGCCGGACGAAGCGCGTGAACGCGATCTGCAACCGGTTCTGCGCTTCAGCCGACGGCAGCGCAGCAACCGCTGGTTGCGGACCGACGAGCGCGACGAGCTCGGGGACGACGTCCACGATCAGCCCGGCGTTCGGCCCGAGCTCGTCGAGGAAGCTCGCCCGCCAGGCGTCGAGCTGAGCTGCGGGCTCGGCCAGCATGTGACTGACGAGGCTGCCGAACGCGCTGCCGACTGCGGCGTAGGCCTGGTTGCTGGCGAGCTGGTCGAACTTGCCTCGGATGAGCGCACCGTTCTCACGGACGACGGCGTTGCCGAACTCGTTGACGAGGGAGGTCTTGCCGATGCCGGAGTCGCCCGTCACGAGGCACAGCTCAGTGCTGCCGGCAGCCACCAACTCGAACACCCCGGCGAGTTGCGACACCTCGTGGTCTCGTCCGAACAGCCGCTCCGGCAGCAGGAACTGGCGCGTGACGTCGTGGCGGGCGAGCGGGAACGTCACGACCGTGCCGTTCTGCAGCCACTGCGAGCGACACTGCTCGAGATCCGCGATCAGCCCTCGTGCACTCTGATAGCGATCTTCGGCGTTCTTGGCCATCAGCTTGACGACCGCATTGCTCAGCACGGCGGGCACCTCGGGTCGTACCTCGTGGGGCGCGGGCGGTCGACGGCTGATGTGGCCGTGCACCCACTCGAGCGCGTCGGCGGCGTGGAACGGCAAGTCCCCGGTCAGCAGCTCGAACAGGGTCACGCCGAGCGAGTAGAAGTCGGAGCGGTAGTCGACGCTGCGGTTGGTCCGGCCCGTCTGCTCCGGTGACATGTACGGCAACGAGCCCTCGAGCACGTCCACGGTGGCGTTGCTCTGGCGTGCCGCGGTCGGCTCCGAGGCGATGCCGAAGTCGATCAGGCGCAGACCGTCGAAATCGTCCGTCACCAGCACGTTGGCTGGGGTCACGTCCTTGTGCACGACGCCGTGGTGGTGCAGCTCGCCGAGCACTTCGGCCAAGCGGATCGCGACGTCGAAGAACGGGGCCAGCGGAAGTGGCTGGTTCCCGCGTTCGGTCAGCCTGTCGGCGAGCGATCGACCGAACGACTCCATCACCACGGCCACGTTGCCGTGGCCGTACGACTCGAGCCCGAGCACGTCGATCACACCACGCACCGCGGCCAGCCGATCGAGCAGCCGGAACTCGCGCCGCAGCTGGCCGACGTGCTGGCGTCGTGGGTAGACGTCGGTGAGCGTCTTGATCACGACCGGCGTGCCGTCGGCGCGGCGGACCGCGCGCAGCACCGAGCTGCTGCCCGAACCCCCGATCCGCTCTCCGATCGCGTATCCAGGGATCTCCACGGCTGGTGCCACGTGCGCCGGGCGGACCGGCGCCTCAGGTGCCGAAGGCCCGGTGGAAGGTCTCGGTATAGGCCTCGTTGGCGCGGTCGCGCAACGGCTCGCCATGACCACAGAGCGCATGGCGGAAGGGCAGCTCCAGCAGTCGCCGATAGTCCTCGGCGTCGGGCGCGGCGCGCAGCATGAAGAGCGGCCCGAAGTTCGCCGTTTGGAAGAACCCGAGCTCGGTCATCAGCGCCGTCGTCTCCGGCGTGAAGTACTCGTCGGGCTGCGACCAGTTCTGCAGCGCGTCACAGGCGATCGCCACGCCGCCCGCTCGGTCGAGCACGAGGACTCCCTCGGGAAGCTTCGTCGTCTCGAACGAGAACAGCGTGCACCCGGCAAGCGGCAACTCGTCCTGCGTGAGTCGGCGATCGACGTCGACGCCCTCGGGCTCGATCCCCGGCATCGTCCAAAACGTGGGACCGTAGCGGTCGACGAAGAACGGGTCGTCGCGGTCGTGCAGCGCGCCGATGCGGACGAGGTTGCTGACCGTGCCGAGCGCCTCGAGCTCGGCCAGCCCCTGCGGCGACAGGCGAACGCTGTTCACCAGCGTCAGCTCGGCCCCGTCGCGGACGACGATCATGTTGCGGTTGAACGACCACTCGACGTCGGGGAACTCCTCGAAGCTGGCCAGCATCTGGCCGGTCACGAAGAAGATGTCCGGGAACGGCTCCTCGATCGCGCCGTGCGGGAGCGCGTCCGGGAACGTCACCATGAACGCAATGTACGAGTGTGCCCCAATCTTCGCAAGCGCGCCGTGGGCGGAGATGGCGATCGGGCGCGCCCGGCTCTGGACCTGCACCACTCCGCGCGGCATGATGCGTGCCACCCGGTGGTGACCATCGATGGACGCACGAAACCGGACCGAGAACTGATTGAGGGAGGCCGACCCGCCATGGCATCCGAGCGCTACGACTTCGTCATCAGTCGAAGCCACGACCACGACGAGTGCGGTATCTGGCGCCTCGACGTGGGCGCCGAGCAGCTGCTGACGGAAGTGACGGTGAAGGCCTCGCTCCACCGCACTCACCAGATCGCCTCGATGGGTCGATACATTTTGGAATGGGGTCCGGTGGCGATGCCCGATTACTACCCGAGCTATCCGTACCGGCTGCTGGAGTTCGACCCCGCGAGTGACGATCCACTTGGTACGATCGTGCTCCAGGGAGCGTGGCCGAAGTCGAAGTTCTGGATCCCATTGCCCGACTTTGGCAATCCCGGTGGGGCGAAGAAGGTGTTCCAGGAGACGAGCGAGCTGATCCTGTTGCCGCTGCCGAACTTCGTCCTCAACCTCATCCCCCTGCCGGGGAGGACCACGTTCCAGCTCTTCAGCTTCGACCCCGCGCCGCCACTTCCGAGCGGCGACCCGTTGCCCTACGCCCAGCTGCCGCAGGCCTCGTTCGAGGCGCTCACTCCTGACGACGTGCTGCTGGCACTCGGCAACTTCGTGCTCGACTGGCGGCCAACCACGAACCGCTATCGGGTGTGGAGCTTCGACCCGCAGTCGAAGTTCCCGCTCGCCAGACCAACCGTGCAGTCCGGCACGTGGCATGACATCGACCAGTCGCACCGCCTCGTGTCGATCGGTGACCACGTCCTGGACTGGATCCCGGGCGACGGCAGCTACCGGCTGTGGGCGTTCGACCCCAAGCAGGGTGACCCGCTCGTCGGCCCGGTGCGCACCGGCACGCTGCCCTCGCCGCTGGCCGCCGGGACCACATCGCTCACCGGGATCCAGCCGCTGATCCCCGTCGATCCGGAACGGGCGAAGTCTCCAGCGACGATCGACTTCGCGCGCACCAAGATCAAGCACCTCGTTTACTACATGCTGGAGAACCGCTCGTTCGACCATGTGCTGGGCTGGCTCTACGAGCACCAACCCGACAACGTCAGCTTCGTCGGTTCAGATCAGCCGTTCAACGGCGCCAGCACGGCGTACTCCAACGTTGATCCGGGTACGGGCAGCACCGTGCACGTGGGCAAGTACAACCGTGGCCAGTTGAGCGACAAGATCAACCTAGAGGTGTTGCCCGTCGATCCATATCATGACAACGCGGACGTGCTCCGCCAGCTCTTCAACGACACAGGCGACGGCTACGAACAGCGAGCCACGCCCACCATGGCGGGTTTCGTGTGGAACAACGGCCTGCACGAGGTGATGGAGACATACACCCCCGAGCAGCTGCCGGTCCTGAACGGCCTCGCCCGAGCATTCGCCGTGTCCGACGAATGGTTCTGCTCGCATCCAGGCGCCA
>JBIOUO010000120.1:0-5191 GCA_044867195.1 Ilumatobacteraceae bacterium | reverse complement strand
GCTTTCCGGGACGATCCCCGCCCAGTTCCTCGTGCCGGTGCCGCCGGTGGACGACCCAGCGCGCAACGCCGCTGGCGTCGCCGTCGCGTGGAGTCGGCTGCCGCGCCGGACGCCGGCGGCGGCCAGCGTGTCGTGGCGGGTGACGGTGCGCCCGTCGATGCGCAGCGGGAGGTGGGTGTCGACGCCGAGGGCATCGGCGAGGTCGCCGAGACGGTCGTCGGCCGACGTCGGAGCGACCACGACGCGGCGTCCGGCGGGATCCTCGATCTCGAGCGTGGGGATGGATGGAGCGGCCATGTCCCTCATGAGTGCGGTTCACAGGCGAAAAGGGAAAGGCGGGATCGCGCGGCGGCGCTGACCAGGTGCTGTGAGGGCGGTCGAGCCCGCAGTGAGGTCACGTCACCGGCGAGCCGCCGCTTGCTCACTTCCCCTGGTCACGGCTCTGCAGGACGCGGTGAGTGCGGCGGTGAGTCCAGCAGTGAAGGCGTCTGTGAGGGGGTGTGTGAGGGGGTCGGTGAGGGCGATTCCGCATCGTCGCCGCATGCGCACCGACCGCCACGTCCTCTCCGCCCGCCTCGATCGCGACTGGCAGCAGCTGCGCCGGCAGCCTGCAGCCGTCGCCCTCGCCCGCAGCTGGAGGGTGACCGACGTCCCGTTTGCTGACCTCGACGAGCTTCTGGTGCTGATCGGTTACCGCGAGGTCCGCACGGTCGTCGCCAACGACACGCTCCTGCGGCTCGTGGAGGTCGCCCGCCACGACGACCTGGCTGCCCGCATCGTGCTGCAGCGAGTGCTGCCCGGGCTGCTCGCCGTGATCGCCCGCCGCCGCCGCTCACGCGATGGGTCGTTCGAGGAGCTGATCGGCGCGGCGTGGATGGCGATCCGCGGCTGCCGCACTGACCGGGCCCCCCGGCAGGTGGCGGCGAACATCGTGCGCGACTCCGCCCACAGGGCCTTCGTCGCTCCCCGCCGGCGGATGTCGGCAACGGAGGTATCAGTCGACCCGCGGACGCTGGACGAGACGCCGTACGTGCGCTCGATCTGTGCCGGCGAGGAGCTTGCCACGCTCCTCGCCGACGCACGGGAGGGCGGTGTCGCCACCGTCGACGTCGACCTCGTGCGCGACCTCGTCGCCAGCGGGTCGCCGGGCGTGGTCGCCCAAGCGCGCAAGGTCACCCCACGCACGATCCGCAACCACCGCGACCGGGCCACCACCAACCTCCGCCAGTTCGCCGCGGCCTGACCGCGCCCTCACGGCCACGCACATTGGAGGGTTTGCGCCGACGGAGGGTTTCGCCGGGGGCCTGCCCCGAGCAAACCCTCCAACGGAGGAAACCCTCCAATGGACCGCTCAGAAGCGGCGCTGGCGCTTCTCCAGGAAGGCGGCGATCCCCTCCTGGGCGTCGGCGCTGGCGGCCGATGACGCGATCACGTTGGCCGCGTACTCGTAGGCGGCGGGCTGGGGCATGTCGATCTGGGCGTAGAACGCTCGCTTGCCGAGCCCCGTCCCCGTGGGCGACCAGCGGGCCGCCCGCGTGATGAGGTCGTCGACCGCCTCGTCGAGCTCGGCGTCCGGGACCGTGCGGTTCACGAGCCCCCACTCGGCGGCCGTCGCGGCGTCGATGACGTCACCGGTGAAGGCCAGCTCGAGCGCCCGCTTGCGCCCGACGTTGCGAGCGACGGCGACGAGCGGCGTGTGGCAGAACAGGCCAGCGGTCGTGCCGGACAGGGCGAAGCCGGCCGACGATGCGGCGACCGCGAGGTCGCACGTGGCGACGAGCTGGCAGCCCGCCGCGGTCGCCAGGGCGTGCACCCGGGCGCACACCGGCTGGGGGATTGCCTGCACCGTAGACATCAGCCGCGTGCACACGTCGAAGACGAGGCGGGCCTCGTCGTAGGTCGCCCCGGCCAGATCACGGAAGTTGTGCCCGGCGGAGAACACCGGCCCGTTGGCGGCCAGGATGACGCCGCGGGCGTCGGTCTCACCGATCGCGGCCATCGTCGCCGTCAGCTCGCGCATCACATCGAGCGCCAGCGCGTTGCGCTTCTCCGGCCGGTCGAGCGTGACCGTCGTGATGTCGCCGTCGCGCTTGACGATGAGGTGTTCGTAGCGGGCATCGTCCATGCCGCCAGTGTCGCGCGCCGGGCCTACGATCGGCCTATGGGGGAAACGTCGATCCGTGAGCTCGCCGAACAGCACTGGAACGGCGAGGGCGATCTCGTCCACGCCCACCATCCCGTGCAGCCGGTGCTCGATCGGGCCGGCGAGGAGATCGCGCCCGGCATCTTGACGATGATCTCGGTCGCCTCGGTCAACGCCATCGACACCGGCGACGGGCTGGCGATGCTCGACACGGGCGGCGAGTTCGACGCCGACCATGTCTTCGGGCAGGTGCGGGCGTGGCGGCCGGACGCGCCCGTGCGGGCCGCGGTGTACAGCCACCATCACATCGACCACATCTTCGGCACCCGCCGCTTCGAGGCCGAGGCGGTGGAGAAGCGGTGGCCGCCGCCGGTCGTCTACGCCCACGAGGACCTGCCCGACCACTTCCGCCGCTACGAGCGCACGCTCGGGTGGAACGCGGCGATCAACCAGCGCCAGTTCGCGATCCCCGTCGACCGCTTCCGCTGGCCGGATGCCTACCGCTACCCCGACGTCACCTACCGTGAGCACCTGACGTTTCGCCAGGGCGAGCTGACGTTCGAGCTGCACCACGCCCGCGGCGAGACCGACGACGCGACGTGGACGTTCGTGCCCGAGCGGCGGGTACTACATCCGGGTGACCTCTTCATCTGGGCCGTGCCCAACGCCGGCAACCCGCAGAAGGTGCAGCGCTTTGCCAGCGACTGGGCGGTGGCGCTGCGCCAGATGGCCGGCTGCAACGCCGAGATCATGCTGTGCGGCCACGGCCTGCCGATCTTCGGCGCCGAGCGGGTGCGCCAGGCGCTGATCGACACCGCCGACGTGCTCGACACGATCGAGACGCAGACGCTGGCGCTGATGAACCGCGGCGTCCCGCTCGATCGGGTGCTGCACGAGGTGGAGATCCCCGAGCGGCTGCGCGAGCTGCCGTACCTGCGGCCGGTGTACGACCACCCCCAGTTCCTCGTGCGCAACGTGTGGCGGCGCTACGGCGGGTGGTACGACGGCGAGCCCGACAACCTGCTGCCCGCGCCGCGCCGCCAGCAGGCTCGCGAGTGGGTGACCCTCGCCGGCGGACTCGAAGCTGTGCTCGACCGGGCGCGCCAGCTGGCCGCCGAAGGCGACCATCGGATGGCGTGCCACCTGGTCGAGTTCGCCGTGCTGTACGAGCCGGGATCCGCGGACGCGCACGAGGTCCGGGCCGAGGTCTACGCCGCCCGCAGCGCTGAGCAGATCTCGTCGATGGCCCGCAACATCCTCGGCCACGCGGCCCACGCCAGCCGCCAGGGTCGGCGCGACCTCGCCGGCGAGTATTGATACTCGGGTTCGCCTCGCAGCCAAGCTGCTCGGCTGACTTTTTGAGTTCGCTGTCGCGGCTTCGTAGCGGCGTTCGCCCGAGCTGCTCCGGCTGACCTTTGAGTTCGCTGTCGCGGCTTCGTAGCGGCGTTCGCCCAAGCTGCTCGGCGGACCTTTGAGTTCGCTGCCGCCGCTTCGTAGCGACGCTCGTCCCCTTGCTCGGCTCAGCTGCGAGCTCGCCGCCGCCAAGTAGCGGCGCTCGCCCACCTTGCTCGGCTCAGCTGCGGGCTCGCCATCGCCGCCAAGCTGCGGCGCTCCCCCTTTGCTCGGCTGACCTGCGAGGCTCGCCACCGTCGCTTCGTAGCGGCGCTCGCCCACCTTGCTCGGCTCACCTCTGAGCTCGCCACCGCCGCTTCGCAGCGGCGCTCGCCCACCCGCCCGCCTGGGCGTCAGGCGCGGCGGGCGTCGAGCTCGGCGACCAACCGCTTGGTGGCGATCGTGCGGTAGCTCTCCTCGATCCAGTCCTCGAGCAGATCGATCGGCGTGTCGCCGACCGGCACGGTGACCCACCCATGGCGCCCGAGGCCGTACGACGTCGGCGTAGCGCCGGGGACGGACAACGCGTGCGGCGCCGACTCAGGCAGCTTCACCGCGATCGTCTGGGGATCGCCGGAGCCGAAGAAGACGAAGATCTTCTTGCCCACCTTGGTGACGACGTCGCCCTCCCACGGCATGTCTGTGAACGCGCCGGGAAGCTCCAGTGCGAAGGCCTCGAGTGCCTCCAACGGACGAACCGGCATCGATCCATGCTCGCACGTCCACCGTCTCACCGGCTCCACGAACCGCTCTTACGTCGGTGCGTCACGATCAGGCCGACGGCTGACCCGACGACGAAGGGATCTCGCATGAACCGACGGACACGACCACGCTGGGCGGGCGCAAGCGCGGCGGCCCTCGGAGCCGGCGTCCTGCTGATCGGTCCGACCACCGTCCTGGCCCAGTCCGACGACGACACCACGACGACGACGCAAGCGCCGGCGACGGACGACGAAGCGACCACCCCGCCGGCGGTGCCGAGCTGGATCCAGGATGTCCTTGACGCGCTGGTCGCGGCCGGGACGCTGACCCAGGCCCAGGCCGACGCGGTGACCAACGCGCTGCAGGAGGCCCGCCCGGCGCACGGCCCGTTCGGACCGGGCGGCCACTGGCACCACGGCCCGGGCCGGTTCGGAGCACGGATCGCGCTGTCGACGGCGGCGGACGCCATCGGCATCAGTGAGGACGAGCTGCGGGACGCGTTACGGGACGGCCAGACGCTCGCCGAGATCGCCGACGCCCACGACGTCACCGCCCAAGCGGTCATCGACGCCCTGGTCGCCGACGCCAAGGAACGCCTCGACCGAGCTGTCGCCGACGGCGACGTCGATCAGGCTGAGGCGGACGAACGGCTGAGCGACATCACTGACCGGATCACGACGGCCGTCAACGAGGGCTTCCCCGGCCGCGGCATGTTGCGCGATCACGACAAGTACCGCGACGACAGCGAGAACAGCGACGACGCCACGACGACCACCGAACCGAAGGCCACCACGACGACGACCGCCGGCGGCAGCTGACGATCCGCTGGCGATTCGCGCGGTGACGGCCAGTCACCGATCCGACACGCTCGACCCACGTCTGCCGTCATCATCGGTACGTCTCGCGGACGCAAGCGCGGCACGGTCACGGTTCCCGGCCCGCCGCCACAGGGGA
>JBIOUO010000119.1:0-2686 GCA_044867195.1 Ilumatobacteraceae bacterium | reverse complement strand
GCAGGATGAACGCTAGGAACAGGATCACGGTCGTGATGAGCACCCAGGCGTAGACGAGCCAGACGACAGCCCGCACGATCTTCAGCACCAGCGGGAGCGGCGACCGCTCCGCCTCATCGGCCTTGCGATGGTACTCCTCGACCACAGAGAGCGGGACTTGGCCGGTGGTGCTCACGATCTCCAGGATCGCACACACTCCTGACGCGACCCGCGCCTAGCATGGCGCGGGTCGATCGCCGACCGATGGGCGTTCAGCGCGAGGGTGTGTACGAGATCCAGACCTGCCCGTCGATCACCGTGGCGCCCGACGGATCGCGCTGCTCCTGGTGGAACGTGCAGTGGTCGAGTCGCCCGTTGCGCGGTGCGGGGTGCTCGAACGACTCGGTGAACGTCTCGGTCTCACCTCCGGTCGGCGTGAACGTCCCGGTGATCTCGAGGGCGTACGGGATTCCGACCTGGTGGCTGTCGACCACCAGCCCCGGCGACGCCGGGCCGTTGCTGAACACGACCACCTGCAGCGTACCGAGGTTGTCGCAGTGGATCTCGAGGATGTCGCCCTTCTTCGGCGCCGCGCTGGCGGATGTCGCGCCGAGTCCGAGCAGTGAGACGGTCGCGACGGCGGCCGTCGCAGCGATACGTGTCTTCATGGCAGAGTGCCTCCTCCGATGTGGTGGCCGTTGTGACGGCGCGGCCCATCAGGAGGTGTGCCGAAACCAGGGTGTCCTGCCATGTGCCCGCTCCCCGTCGCCCGCGCTCTACTCAGTCAAACCCGTTGCCTGCGCCGCCGTCAAGTGGCCGGCGTGGTCGTCACTGCTCAGCCAGCGGTCAGGTGAACGCGTTGACGGCCCTCGCGATCGCCAAGCCGACGACGGTCAGCGAGATCAGCGACTGCAGCGTCATCGTCAGCTTCGCCCACGCCGTCATCGGCATCACGTCGGTCGGGCTGAACGCCATGCTCGTCGTGATGCCCAGGACCAGGTAGTCGACATACCTCGGCCGCCACCCGGGTGGGGCGAACTCGGGGCTCATGTGCTGGCTGAACGCGAAATCCGGGTACGGCCGCTGGCCCTCGTAGCGGGCGAGCGGTCCACCGCTGTCGAGCTCCCAGTAGAGCAACCCGAAGACCAGCGCCGTGCCGAGCCACGTCAGCGCACCGGACGCCAGCAACGACGCGGCGGATTCGGTGAACGGGCTGCCCTGGATCAGCTCGACGATCAGCACGACGTCGGAGACGACCGCCACGACGGCGAGCGACCCGATCAGCGTGATCGCGAGCGGCCGCAGCCACCTGCGGCGCCCGACCACGTGTCCGGGACTGGCGGCGATCAAGGCGAACAACAGCCCGATCTCCAATCCCGGCACGAGCCATCCGGGCCCAACGGTCTCACGGCGTGGCTGGACCGCGCGCAGCACCGCGGTGATCACGATGAACACGAACAGCACCAGCGCCATCGGCCATCGCGGCTCGATTGCCGCGGGCGGCGCCGGGCGGGGCGCTGGCGCCGACCTCGCATCCGGTTCAGCGTCCGTGGCCACGACGCGCCGCTCAGTACTCGGGGAGCAGCTCGGCGAGGATGATCCGGCCGGCCGCCTCGATCAGCGCGAGGTGGGAGAACGCCTGCGGGAAGTTGCCGAGGTGGAACCCGGTGGCCACGTCGAACTCCTCGGCGTACAGGCCGAGCGGGGACGCGATGCGCATCAGCCGCTCGAACAGGTCGCGTGCGCGCTGCCGCTCACCGACGATGGACAGCGCCGACACCAGCCAGTACGAGCAGATGAGGAACGTGCCCTCCTTGCCGGACAGCCCGTCGTCGGTCTCGTCCGTCCGGTAGCGGAGCACGAAGCCGTTCTCGGTCAGCTCCTCGGCGATCGCCAGCACGCTCGCGTGGGCCCGCTCGTCGTCACCCGAAAGCAGCCCGAAGATCGGCGCCAGCAGCGTCGAGGCGTCGAGGGCGTCGGTCTCGTAGTGCTGGCGGAGGACGCCCCGCTCGCTGACGCCGCGCTCGAGCACGTCGGCGCGGATCTCGTCGGCGGTGTTCCGCCAGGTCTGGCACAGCTTGTCGTCGCCGCGCATCGCGGCCAGCTTGGACGCACGATCGAGCGCCACCCAGCACATCAGCTTCGACGAGACGTAGTGCTGCGGCTTGCCGCGGGCCTCCCAGATGCCCTGGTCTGGCTCCGGCCACACCTTCGTCGCGCAGGTGGCCTGGGCCTGCACGATCGGCCACAGCCGCCGCGGCAGGCGCTGGCTGCGCCGCGAGTGGAGGAGGATCGAATCGAGCACGGCGCCGAAGACGTCGTTCTGCCGCTGGTCGTAGGCGCCGTTGCCGATCCGCACCGGCCGGGCGCCGGCGTAGCCGCTGAGGTGGTCGAGCGTCGACTCCGTCAGATCGCGACGGCCGTCGATGCCGTACATGATCTGCATCCCGCCGTCGTCGTTGGGTTCCAGGTCGGCGACGAACTGCATGAACTCGTCGGCCTCCCAGTCGAGATTGAGCCAGTGCAGCGCCTGCAGCGTGAACGTCGAGTCGCGCATCCAGCTGTAGCGATAGTCCCAGTTCCGCTCGCCCCCAGGTGTCTCGGGGAGACCAGTCGTCAGGGCCGCCACGGTGGCGCCCGTCGGCATGTACGTCAGGCCCTTGATCGCCAGCGCGGAGCGCTGGATCGGCTCGCGGTAACGGTGGTC
>JBIOUO010000118.1:0-5416 GCA_044867195.1 Ilumatobacteraceae bacterium | reverse complement strand
GCACCGCGACAACGTCACGCTGACGACGACGGGCATCGAGCGCATCGTGCCCGAGGGCGTCGTCACCGCCGACGGCGAGCTGCACCGCTTCGACGTGCTGCTCTACGGAACGGGGTTCCAGGCGTCGAGATTCCTGACCCCGATGAAGGTGGTCGGCCGCCACGGCGTCGAGTTGCACGAGCGGTGGGACGGGAATGCCCGCGCCTATTTGGGCATCACTGTGCCCGGCTTCCCGAACTTCTTCATGCTCTACGGGCCGAACACCAACATCGTCGTCAACGGCTCGATCATCTGGTTCTCGGAGTGCGAAGTCCGCTACGTGATGGACTGCATCAAGAACATCCTCGAGGGCGATCACCGGGCGCTCGACGTCAAGGAGGACGTCCACGACCGGTACAACCAGGCGATCGACGCCGAGAACCTGCGCATGGCGTGGGGCGTGGCGAGCGTCAACTCGTGGTACAAGAGCGCGTCCGGGCGGGTCGCCCAGAACTGGCCATTCCCGCTGCTCGAGTACTGGAAGCGCACCCGGCAGGTCGACCCGGCGGACTACGAACTGGTCTGAGCCCGTCCCCCAATCTGGGCGGGAATCGTTCCATCCGCCGATCTGGGCGGGGATCGTCCCGGAAACCGAGACGAATCACGCCCAGATCTGTGGTCAGTCGACCGTCAGGCCGATCTGGATCTGCGGCTGGACGTTGGTGAAGTTGGCGACGTCCGCGGCTGCCTCGCCGGCGCCGGGCGCGCCCAGCCCGGCCTGCATCGCCTCCATCGACTCGAATACCAGATGCCCGACCGCCATGTACGGCTGGCCATCCAGCCCTTGTTCGATCTCGAAGGCCAGCGGTCGGTGGACCCGCTCGACGATCTCCTTGTGCGTGGTCTTGTAGTACTCCATGTCGAACGTGCTGCCCTCGCCCGCCGGGTACATCACCGAAACCTTCACCTTGCTCACTGGTCCGCCCCCGGGTCGTGCGACGCATTCACCGCGAGCAACCGAACAGCGCACCAGTGAGCGGTTCGCCGCTGCGCGGCGAACAAGACCGTTCCGATGATTCGCTCACTTCGTTCGCTCATAGGCGCGGGACCATAGCCAGAACGCCACGGGCGTCTACGGTCGAGAGTGATGGACCGCCCGCCCGCCCTGTCCGTGATCGGCACGCCCACCAAGCGGATGACGATCCTCGGCCTCGCCGCCGAGGCCGACCGGCGGGGTTTCGCCGGGCTGGCCAGTCCTGGCGTCAACGGCAACCTGGCGATGTGCGGCTCGCTGGCTCACGTCACGTCACGCGTCCCGTTCTGGACCAGCATCCAGCCGATCTACCACGGCCACCCGACGGAGGTGGCGATCACGGCCGGGCACATCGCCGAGGTCAGCGGCGGGCGATTCCGCCTCGGGCTCGGCGTCAGCCACGCCCCGGCGATGGACCGCCTCGGCCTGGCCACCGGCAAGCCGCTGGCCGACATCCGCAGTTACGTCGAGCGCCTGCGGGCCGCCGAGCGGCCGGCGGGCCAGTTGCCGCCGATCTGGCTGGCCGCGCTCCGCGACCGCATGCTGGCGCTGGCGGTCGAGATCGCCGACGGCGCGATCTGGGCCAACGCCGCCTACTCGCACATGGAGGCACAGCTGGCGACGATCCCAGCCGAGCGGCGCGACACGTTCTCGCTGGCAAACATGGTGCCGACCGTCATCGATGCCGACAAGGACGCCGCCCGTGCCATCCACCGCCGGACACTGTCGGGCTACGTCATCCTGCCCAACTACCGCAACTACTGGAAGGCGGCCGGATACGAGGACGAGATGGTCGCCATCGAGCAGGCTGTCGAAGCAGGCGAGCGGGACAAGCTGCCGACCCTGATGACCGACGAGTGGATCGACGACTGCACGATCAGCGGCAGCGGCGGCGAGGTGCGCGAGCGGCTCGATGCCTGGTACGACCTCGGCGTCACGCCGATCGCCGTGATGTCGTCGACCACCGGCGGCCAGGCCCACGCCATCGGCCAGCTGTTCGAGCTGTACGGGGATTCTTGACCACGTGCTGTCGCGCTCAGCGCGACTGAGACTCCGGAGAGTGCATGCTGGTCAGCTCCCGCTGCCATAGGGGCGGGTGATGATCTCGAGGAAGTGTCCCTCAGGACTGGGGAAGTACACGCCCCGGCCGCCGTCGTTGTGGTTGATCTGCCCGGGTCGGCGTTGCATCGGGTCGGCCCAGTGGTCGAGACCCTGATCGACAACCCGCCCGAAGATCTCGTCGAACTCGTCCTCCGTGACGAGGAACGCATAGTGCTGGACGGCGATCGCGCGGTCGCCCGCGGTGGCGAAGTCGAGGCCCACCCCGTTGGCGGTCTCGACCTGCCAGAAGTGCCCGAACTGCGACGGTGGGGCGAGGCCGAACGTGGCGGCGAACCAGCGCGCCGACGTCTCGGCGTCGGCAGCGGCGACGATCGTGTGGTTGAGCTCGACCGGCATGAGACGAGTCTGCCGTCGGCCCGCCGGCCACCGGACAAGATGGGCCGGTGAGCGACGAGACCGACCTCACCCAACGACCCGCCCACGAGCTGCTGGCGATGTTCGCCGCGCGCTCGGTCTCGCCGGTCGAGGTCACCCAGGCGGTGCTCGACCGCATCGAAGCGATCAACCCGGCGATCAACGCCTTCTGCCTCGTCGCCGCCGACGAGGCGCTGGCCGCGGCGGCTGCCAGCGAGATCCGCTGGCAGCGCGGCGAGCCGGTCGGGCCACTCGACGGCGTGCCGACGTCGATCAAGGACCTCATCCTCACCAAGGGCTGGCCGACACGCAGGGGCAGCCACACCGTCGCTCCGGACCAGCCGTGGGACGTCGACGCACCGGTGACGGCGCGGTTGCGGGAGGCGGGAGCGATCCTGATCGGCAAGACCACGACGCCCGAATTCGGGTGCAAGGGCGAGACCAACTCCGACCTCACCGGCATCACGCGCAACCCGTGGGACCCGACCAAGACGCCGGGCGGCTCGTCGGGCGGCACGGCCGCGGCCGTGGCCGCCGGGCTGGGCCCGCTGAGCGTCGGCACCGACGGCGCCGGGTCCGTGCGCATCCCCGCCGCGTTCTGCGGCAACGTCGGGTTCAAGCCGAGCTTCGGGCGAGTGCCGGCCTACCCGCTCTCGCCGTTCGGTACCGTCGCCCACATCGGTCCGCACACGATGTCGGTCACCGACGCGGCCCTGATGATGAACGTCATCAAGCGACCCGATACGAGGGACTGGACGTCGCTGCCCCCCGACGATGCCGACTACCTCAGCGGCCTGGACGACGGTGTCACCGGGCTGCGGGTCGCGTTCTCGCCGACGCTCGGCTACGCCGACGTCCACCCGGACATCACGGCGGCCGTCGCGGCTGCGGTCTTCGATCTCGCCGAGGCAGGGGCGATCGTGCAGACGGTCGATCCGGGCTTCGAGGATCCGATCGAGATCACGACGGGGCTGTGGTTCACCGGAGCGTGGACACTGTGGAACACGCTGACGCCCGAGCAGCAGGCGGTCACCGACCCCGACTTCGCCGCCGAAGCGGAGCTCGGGTCACAGCTGTCGAACCTCGCCGTGCAGCGGCTGGTGATGCGGCGCGGCGAGCTGGGCTCCCGGATGCGTCAGTGGATGGAGCGCTTCGACCTGCTCGTCACGCCGACCGTGGCGGTGCCGGCGTTCGAGGCTCGCCCGGCCGGCCACTCGCCGCTGACACCGGAGACGATGCTCGGCTGGACGCCGTTCTCGTACCCGTTCAACCTCACCCAGCAGCCGGCGATCACGGTCCCGTGCGGTCTGACCGCCGGCGGCCTGCCGATCGGCCTCCAGCTCGTCGGCCCGATGTTCCACGACGCCCTCGTCCTGCGCGCCGCCCGGGCGTACGAGCAACTCCACCCAGTCCCCCGCCCACGGCTCTGAGCATTGGAGTGTTTGCTCCGTTGGAGTGTTTGCTCCGGGGCCTCCATCCCGGAAACACTCCAATGGCGGAAACACTCCAACGGTCAGGGGCGCAAGGTCGGGCCCATCGGGGTCGCCGCGGGGATGTCGCCGGCGGCGACCACGTCCCACGCGATCGGGGTGAGCAACTCGATCAGCTGATCCAGTTCAGCGGCGTCGAGCGCGTCGTACCCGGACGCGGCGATCGCATCCGTACCGTCCTCCACCTCCTGGCGGAACGCCGCGCCGTCCTCGGTCAGCTCGCCCTCCGCGGTCAGCAAGCCGCGCTCCGCCAGTCGCTCGACGATCTCGGCCCACTCGGCGTCGTCGTAGTCGCGCGCCCGCTCCATCATCGACCGGGAGACGTTGCCAGCCGCGGCCTGGAAGACGTTGCATTCGCGGCCGCTCAGACCGTGCGCCGTGAGCTGGGCGACGTGGCCGTCGCCGCGGTGCTCACGCAGCATCGTGGCCGCATGCCACAGCACCTCCAGCGGCTCCGCCGGCCAGTCGAGGGCGGCGTTGGCGGCGAACAGCGCCCGGCCGTCGGGCGGCGCCGAGCGGGCGGCGCGGGCGGCCAGCTCCGCCGCGGCGGCCACCCCCGGACCGTCGGCCGTGTCACCCAGCGCCCGGCGGAGAGCGGCAACCGCACCCGTCCGGCGCGCCTCGAGCGCGACGTCGGGACCGGCGATCGACCATGCGTCCGGCAGCGCCTTGGCCACCCGACCCGGCGCGAAGTTGTAGAACAGCGCGCCGACGACCTCCGGGCCGGCGGGGCCGAGCGGGGCCGCACGGCCGGCGAAATAGCCCATCCAGAAGCCCTTGTAGCCGGCGTCGGCGAAGGCGCCGAGTGCCTCGGGGGCGAAGTAGACGACGGCGTGGATCGGCTCGAGCCGGCGCCACACGTGGCGCGCCGCGGCGGGATCGTGGGGCATCCGCCCAGTCTGACGCTCAGCCGGTGCCGATCGGAAGGTCGGCGTCGTCGGGCTCCTGGCCGTGCACCAACCAGGCGGCCAGGACGCCGCCGATCGCCCCGAACAGGTGGCCGGTGAACGAGATGCCCGGCCGCGGCAGCAGTCCCCACAGGATCCCGCCGTAGAACATCAGGGCGAGGATGCCGCCGACGACCCACAGCGGCTTGGCGGCGAAGAAGCCGCGGGCGACGAGGTAAGTGAGGTAGCCGAACACGAGCCCGCTGGCACCGAGGTGGATCGTGCCCGGCGATCCGAACAGCCAGGTGCCGAACCCGCTGATGAGGGCGATGATCACCGTGACCTCGACGAAGCGGCCGAGGTTGCCGATCGCGATCGCCGCGCCGAGGACGGCGAACGGGATCGTGTTGGCGATCAGGTGGCCGATCCCGGCATGCAGGAACGGCGCCAGCGGGATCCCGACCAGCCCACGCACCGTGCGCGGCCGGATGCCCCAGCTGTCGAACGACGTGCCCGGCAGGAGGTCGACGATCTCCAACGCCCACATCGCG
>JBIOUO010000117.1:0-11529 GCA_044867195.1 Ilumatobacteraceae bacterium | reverse complement strand
GGTCGGGCGCTGCGGCGTGGCCATCGACAGCCTCGCGGACATGGAGGATCTGTACGCCGGCATCGACCTCGGCGAGATCACGACGTCGATGACCATCAACTCGCCGGCCGCGGTCATCTTCGCCATGTACGTGGCCCAGGCCGAGGCCGCCGGGGTGCCCAGGGCCAAGCTGGGTGGCACCCTCCAGAACGACATCTTGAAGGAGTACCAGGCCCAGAAGGAGTTCGTGTTCCCGCCCCGCCAGAGCATGCGCCTGGTGCGCGACACGATCGCGTTCACCGCAGCCGAGATGCCCCGCTGGCACTCCATCTCCATCTCCGGCTACCACATCCGCGAGGCGGGCTCCACGGCGGCCGAGGAGCTGGCCTTCACGCTGGCCAACGGGTTCGCCTACGTCGAGCTGGCCCTCCAGGCGGGCCTGCCGGTCGACGCCTTCGCCCCCCGCCTGTCGTTCTTCTTCAACGCCCACATCGACTTCTTCGAGGAGATCGCCAAGTACCGGGCGGCGCGGCGCATCTGGTCTCGGTGGATGAAGGAGCGCTACGGCGCCCAGCTCGACCGCTCGATGCAGCTGCGCTTCCACACCCAGACGGCCGGCGTGTCGCTGACCGCTCAGCAGCCCGAAGTCAACATCGTGCGCACGGCGATCGAGGCGCTCGCCGGGGTGTTGGGTGGCACGCAGTCGCTGCACACCAACTCGATGGACGAGGCGCTGGCGCTGCCGACCGAGAAGGCGGCGCGCATCGCCCTGCGCACGCAGCAGGTGATCGCCCACGAGACCAACGTGGCCCACGTCGCCGACCCGCTCGGCGGGTCGTACTTCGTCGAAGCGCTGACCGACGAGATGGAGCGGCGGGCCGAGGAGCTGTTCGCCCACCTCGACGACATTGGGGGCGGCTCGATGCTCGAGGGGTGCATCCAGGGCATCGAGGACAACTGGTTCCAGGGCCGCATCGCCGACTCGGCGTACGAGCTGGAGCGGGCGTTCAACGAGGGGCGGCGGACGATCGTCGGGGTCAGCGGGTTCACCGAGGGCAACGACGACGAGCCGCTGGAGATCCTGCAGATCACGCACGAGGACGAGGCCCGCCAACTGAAGCGGCTCGACCAGGTGCGTCACGACCGCGATCAGTCCGCGGTCGACGAGGCGCTGGCCGTGTTGCGGGAGGCCGCCGCCGACCCGGAGCGCAACTTGATGCCGGTGCTCATCGACGCCGTGCGCACCTACGCCACGCTCGGCGAGATCATGGCCTGCCTGTCCGGCGTCTTCGGTCGCCACACCGAGGTCCCCACCATCTGACCCATTGGAGTGTTTCCGCCGTTGGAGTGTTTCGGCGGGGGCATACCCCTAGGAAACACTCCAACAGACAACTTGCCGTGATCGGAGGCGGTACAGAGCGGCCAGCTCGTCGGCGAGCGCCTCGATATCGGCCAGGTCGTGCTCGGCGACGACCTCGACCTGCCAATTCGAGTGGTGGAGCTGTCGTCGGCGGCGAGCATCTTCAGCGTGACCCTCGAGCGAGCGGTGCTCCGGATGGATGTCCAGCTCGATGCCCCAGCGCGCAGCGGGGACGGCGAGGTCGACGTGCAGCTGGCGACCGTCGGACGGCCGGACGAACTCCACTTGATGCTCGACGGGCACGCCCCGGCGGCGCAGGGCGTCCGCGAGCAAGACCTCCGGATGTGACTGGTTCGGAAGACGCCCGGCGATCGCTTCCAGCGTTCTCCGGAACACCCCAGACCCCGGGCGCGCCGGTCGGCCGAGCCGTCGATCCGTGGCCTGGAGCACCTCGATGCTCACCCTGCCGGTGTCGAGCAGCTGGTTGACCACCGAGATGTGGTCGAGTTGTCGAAGGTCTGCGGCGAGGTCGAACGCCAGCCGCGGCCATGACACCAGCGCGATGCCGTCGTCTCGGACGAATCGATCGCTCGGCAGGATGGCTCGCGTCTGTCGCCATTCCACGCCGGGGACGTCGTCGAGATGGGCTCCGTGCCGCACGGTGAAGTGCACTGGCGACTGGAATGGCATCCGGCGGAGGCCGGCGAGCTTCCCGGCGGTCGGACCGGTGACGAACCCTCGGGGATGCGCGGTGGAGACGATCGCACATCGCTGCTCGAGCGTCGAGGGCGCCGAAGCGATGACATAGACCGACTTTGCGACTCGACGCAGCACGCCGGCCTCGATGAGCCGGGCGATGGTCGCATCGCCGACGCCGTGAGCGCGGAGCGCACGTCGGCTGATTACGCCATGGTGGTCGGCGAGCCATTCAAGAGTCACGACGGGAAGGTCGGACACGAGCATCCTCCTCGATACGCGGGACGTGGAGGATGTCGGTGAATCCAGCGTAGGCGCTCGGCGGCGGCGCCCCACCCGTTGGAGTGTTTCGCCGGGGTGGCCCCCAGCCGAAACACTCCAACGGCGGAAACACTCCAACGGATCAGCCGCCGACCGCCGCCGGCGTGAACTCTCGCGGTTCCCGGTGCGCGCCGGGCCGGGATCGGGCATGATCCTGCCGTGGTGGATGGGCCGAGGATCGTGATCGACGACAACGCCGCCGGACGCGCCGCTCGTGAGATCAGCGCCACCCTCGCCGCCGCCGTCGCCGACCGCGGCCGCGCCGCCCTGGCGGTGTCCGGCGGGTCGACCGGACCGCGCCTGCTCGCCGCGCTGGCGGCGGAGGACCTCCCGTGGCAGGACATCGGGATCTGGCAGGTCGACGAGCGCGTCGCCCCGGAAGGCGATCCGGCGCGCAACGCCAACCAGCTCGACGGCGTTCCCGGCGAGCACCATCTGATGCCGGTCACCGCGCCGAACCTGGCGAGGGCGGCCGCCGCCTACGCCAGCGAGCTGCCGGACCGCTTCGACGTCGTCCACCTCGGCATGGGCCCCGACGGCCACACCGCTTCGTGGCCGCCTGGCGACCCGGTCATCGACAGCACCCGCCCGGTCGATCTCAGCCGCGCGTACCAGGGTCGAGTCCGGATGACGCTGACGCCACCCGTCGTCGACGCCGCCCGCAGCCGGGTCGTGGTGATCACCGGGGCGGACAAGGCGCCGGCGGTCGCCCGCTGGCTGCGGGGCGACGAAGCCGGGCTGCCGATCGCCCGCGTCCGCAGCGACGAAACGGTCGTCGTCCTCGATCCCGCCGCCGCGACCGGGCTGCGCAGAGCGCCGTCGGCCGGTGCGGTAGCGATCCCAGGCAGCGAGTGAAGCTCGACGCCGGCTGCTCGATGTCGCTGCGGGCGATCTGGGCCACGCCAGTCGTGCTGATGTTGCGTCCACGCAGCGGCAGCGGCCAGTGGGTCCTCGCCGAGCGCTACCAGATCACCCCGCAGGTCCCGCTCGCCGAGTACGTGGACGCCTACGGCAACCTCTGCCAGCGGCTCGTGACCCCCGAGGGCACGATGACGATCCACGTCGAGGCGACCGTGGACACCGCCGACGAGATCGACGTCGACGTCACCGCGCCCCGCGTGCCGATCGAGCTGGTGCCCGACTGGGCGCTGCAGTTCCTCCTGCCGAGCCGCTACTGCCAGTCGGACCTCGTGTTCACGAACGCCGTCGAGATCACCAAGGGCGCCCTGCCCGGCTACCCGCAGGTCGAGGCGATCCGGTCGTGGATCGAGCGGCAGGTGCGCTACGAGTACAACATCAGCTCGCCGCAGACCTCTGCCGTCGACACGCTGTACAGCCGCGCCGGCGTCTGCCGCGACTTCGCCCACCTCGGGATCGCGCTCTGCCGGAGTCTCGACATCCCGGCGCGCATGGTCGTCGGATACCTCCACGGCCTCGTCCCGATGGACCAGCACGCCTGGTTCGAGGCATACGTGGGCGGCCGCTGGTTCACGTTCGACGCCACCCAGGCGACACCGCAGGGCAACCGGGTCACGATCGCCTACGGCCGCGATGCGGCCGACGTCGCGTTCGTGACCCAGTTCGGCCCGCTTGAGCTGACCACGATGGACGTGTTCGTCCGGCCGAGCGCCGAACCTCCCGCGGCCTAGAGCGCGCGCTGATAGGCACGTGAGCCGGCGGGGGTTCGGCTGTCCCCGCCGGAACCTGCGGTTCCGTCGGGGGCCCCTTCGGGGCTCCCACCCACGCACTCAGCGGAAAGGCTTCGCCTTTCCGCTGAAGCTCCTAGCGGCCGCGCTGCAACGTTCGCTCGCTCGGGACTCGCTCGGCTCACATAACGTGCGGGGCGATGGACGATCCGCCCGACATCGCCACGACACCGGCGTGGGCCGACCTGCTCGACGTCCCCCGCCCGCCGCATCTGCGCGAGCTGTTCGCCGATGATCCCGGACGCGCCGAGCGGTACCTGATCGAGGTCGGCGACCTGCGCATCGACTACGCCAAGCAGCGCGTCGACGATGCCGTGCTCGCCGCCCTGCTCGCCATCGCCGACGCGGCAGGCGTCGCCGCGCGCCGCGACGCGATGTTCGCCGGGGCGCCGATCAACGTCACCGAGCACCGTGCTGTGCTCCATGTCGCCCTGCGTGCCCCGGCCGGCACGGTGATCGAGGTCGACGGCCACGACGTCGTCGCCGGCGTGCACGACGTGCTCGGGCAGATGGGCGACTTCACCGACCGCGTCCGCGACGGGAGCTGGACCGGGGCCACCGGCCAGCGGATCCGCACCATCGTCAACATCGGCATCGGCGGCTCCGACCTCGGGCCGGCGATGGCCTACCGGGCCCTCGACGCCTACCGCCACCCCGACCTGACCGCACGCTTCGTGTCCAACGTCGACGGTGCCGACGTCGCCGGCGCGCTCGCCGACCTCGACCCCGCCGAGACGCTGTTCGTCGTCTCGTCCAAGACGTTCACCACGATCGAGACCCTGACCAACGCCCGCACCGCCCGCGCCTGGCTCACGGGGGCGCTCGGCGAGGATGCCGTGGCTCGCCATTTCGTCGCCGTCAGCACGAACGCCGCCGAGGTCGCCGCGTTCGGCATCGACACCGCCAACATGTTCGGGTTCTGGGAATGGGTCGGCGGACGCTACTCCGTCGACTCGGCGATCGGGCTGTCGCTGATGATCGCCATCGGCCGCGACCACTTCGCCGACTTCCTCGCCGGGTTCTACGTCATCGACGAGCACTTCCGCCACGCTCCACCGGCAGCCAACGCCCCGCTCGTCCTCGGGCTGATCGGGATCTGGAACAGCAACGTGCTCGGCCTGGCCACCAAGGCCGTGCTGCCCTACGCCCAGGAGTTGGCCCGGTTCCCGGCGTACCTGCAGCAGCTGGACATGGAGTCGAACGGGAAGTCTGTGCGCCTCGACGGCTCGCCCGTGACGATCGACAGCGGGCCGATCGTGTGGGGGGAGCCGGGAACCAACGGCCAGCACGCGTTCTACCAACTGCTCCACCAAGGCACCCGGGTCGTGCCCGCCGACTTCATCGGCTTCGCCAACCCGCACCATCCGTATCGCGAGCACCACGACCTGCTCGTCGCCAATCTGATCGCCCAGACCGAGGCGCTGGCGTTCGGTCGCGACCGCCCGGACGAGCCGTGGCGCTCGTTCGCCGGCGATCGCCCCACGACGACCATCGTCGCACCGGAGCTGACGCCGTCGGTGCTCGGCCAGCTGACCGCCCTCTACGAGCACATCGTCTTCGTCCAAGGCGCGGTGTGGGGCATCGACAGCTTCGACCAGTGGGGTGTCGAGCTGGGCAAGGAGCTGGCCAACCGGATCACGCCCGAGCTGACCGGTGTCGCCACGGGCGAGCACGACGCGTCCACGGAGGGTCTGATCGCCTGGTATCGGGCGAACCGCGCCGGCTGAACGCCCGGGCAGATCGGTTTCGCCGCACTTTGGGTATGGATGGACCGTGAGGCGCGAGGGGCGCCTCATGGCCGCTGCGACGCAACGTTCCGAAGCACTGATCCAGCAGGAGGGAGCCGTGATGGCAACACTGCAGCATTCGATCCGCCACCGGCGGGGGGTGATCGCCGGCCTGGCGGTCGCCGCCTTGATCGTCGCCGCGTGTGGTGACGACGACGATGACGGCGCCGCAGGCGGCGCCAGCACCGCCGCCACCGAGCCGGCGGCCACCAACCCGTTCGCGGGTACCGAGGAGACGCAGCCGGCGGGCACGTCCGGCGCCACGGGCGGGGGTGGCGGCGGAGCCGGCCTGACCGTGCTGTTCGGCTCGTCCGGCGAGGCCGAGACGGCCGCCATCCAGGCGTCCGCCGAGCGGTTCACGGAGGCAACCGGCACGCCGGTCGAGGTCATCCCGGCGCAGGACCTCCAGCAGCAGCTGACGCAAGCGTTCGCCGGTGGCTCGCCCCCGGACGTGTTCTATCTCAGCCCGGAGCAGACCCGGCAGTTCCAGGACTCGCTGTTCGCGTACGGCGACCAGATCGACGACGTCGACGACTTCTATCCGACGCTGATCGAGTCGTACACGGTCGACGACACGCTCTACTGCCTGCCGAAGGACTTCTCCAACCTGGCCCTCGTCATCAACACCGAGGCGTGGGAGGCGGCCGGGCTGACGGACGCGGACATCCCGACGACCTGGGAGCAGCTGAGCACGGTCTCCAAGACGCTGACCACCGGTGACCAGACCGGCCTCGTCTACACCGGCGAGGCCGACCGGGTCGGGGCGTTCATGGTCCAGGCCGGAGGCTGGTTCACCAACGACGACCAGACCGAGGCGACAGCGAACACGCCGGAGAACGAGGCCGCGCTGACGTACCTGCAGGAGAACCTGCTCGCCGGCAACTTCAAGCACGCCGCCGACGTCGAGGCCGGATGGGGCGGCGAGGCGTTCGGGACCCGCAAGGCGGCGATGACCGTGGAGGGGCCATGGCTGGTGGGCGCCATCAACGCCGACTATCCGGACGTGAAGTGGCAGGCTGCCGAGCTCCCCGAGGGTCCGTCGGGCAAGGGCACGCTGACGTTCTCCAACTGCTGGGGCATCGCCGCTGACGGCGACACCGAGGGCGCCGTCGAGCTGGTCAAGCACTTCACGTCGCCCGACGAGCAGAAGGCGTTCACCGAGGCGTTCGGCGTCAACCCCTCCCGGATCAGCCTCGAGGAGTGGAACGCCCAGGCACAGCCAGAGAAGGCGGCGTTCAACGCCGGCGTCTCGTACGCCAAGGCACCGCCATCGCTGCCCGGCTTCGCGTCCGTGAAGACCGACTTCAACGCTCAGCTGGAGGCGCTGGCCTCTGGCGCGGCGACACCCGCCGAAGTGCTCGACCGCCTGCAGCAGACGACCGAGGAAGTGATCGCCGACCAGTGACGGTCCACGATCCGGCATTGGCCGGGCGCGGCGGTGTGCCGCGCCGGGATGCCACGGCTGCCGGACGCCTGCCGGCGCGGCAGCCGTGGCACCGGCGTCCCTCCACCCGTGAGGGCGTGGCAGGTTGGCTCTTCGTCGCCCCCGCGATCATCGTCTTCCTCATCTTCCTGCTGTTCCCGATCGCCATGGCCCTGTGGGTCAGCCTGCTCGACTGGAACGGGCAGACCAACCCGTTGACCGACTTCCACTTCGTCGGCCTCGACAACTACCGGCGCCTGCTGAGCGAGGACACGTTGCTCCACGAGGACTTCGCGATCAGCGTGCGCAACACCCTCTATTACGTGCTGGTGTTCGTCCCCGGCGCCACGGCACTCGCCTTCTTCCTTGCCCTCGTCGTGAACAACCGGGCGCTCAAGGGGCGGGGGTTCTTTCGCACCGCGTTCTACTTCCCGTCGATCACCAGCTCGGTGGCGATCAGCATCACGTTCCTCTTCCTGTTCCAGAGCACCGGCGTCGTCAACACGGTCCTCGGCTGGTTCGGCATCGACGGGCCCACGTGGTTCAACGACGCCCGCGGCGTGGTCCACATCGCGCTCGACAACCTCGGCCTCGTCGACCCCCTGCACCCTCCCGGCTGGTTGGCCGACACCGACGTGTTCGGGCTGTCGCTGTGGCAGTGGATCTCCGGGCCGTCGGTGGCGATGTGCGCATTGCTGTTCCTCGCCATCTGGACCACGTCGGGCACATTCATGCTGTTCTTCCTCGCCGGGCTGCAGAACATCTCCCAGGACGTCGACGAGGCGGCGGCGGTCGACGGGGCGACGAAGTGGCAGCGCTTCCGGTACATCACGATGCCGCTGATGCGACCGAGCATCGCCCTCGTCGCCACGCTGGCGATCATCGGCAGCTGGCAGGTCTTCGACCAGGTCTTCATCATCACCCAGGGGGCACCGGGCAAGACCACCCAGACACCGGCCTATCTGAGCTACACCAAGAGCTTCGCCGACGGCGACTTCGGGCAGGGCGCGGCGATCGCGTTCGTGCTGTTCGTGATCATCGTCAGCCTGGCCGGCCTGCAGCGCTTCCTCAGCCGTGAGAGGAAGCCGGCATGACGGCCGTCGGCTACCGGCGCCGGCGGTCGACGCTGCTCCTCGGCTACCTCGTGCTGGCGCTCGGGTTGGTGCTCTACCTCGGGCCGTTCCTCATCCAGATCGCCAACTCGTTCAAGACCGACCCCGACGCGGCGGCCAACCCGATGTCGCTGATCCCCGACCCGTTCACCACCGACGCGTGGAAGACCGCCCTCGGACGAGACCCCGCAGTCGACTCACCGGTGCCGCGCTGGATGGCCAACAGCTTCTTCGTGACCATCACCGTGACGCTGGGGCGGGTGATCCTCGCCAGCCTCGCCGGCTATGCCCTCGCCCGGTTGAAGTTCCGCGGCCGCGGGTTCGTGTCCGCCGGGCTGATCGCCGTGCTGGCCGTTCCCGGCATCGTGCTGCTGATCCCCAAGTTCCTCGTCCTCAACCGCCTTGGCATCTGGGACACCTACTGGGCGATGACGATCCCGCTGTTCGCCGACGCGGTCGGCATCCTGCTGATGAAGACGGCGTTCGAGGCCGTGCCGATCGAGCTCGAAGAGGCGGCTCGCATCGACGGCGCCGGCATCTTCACGCGGTTCTGGCGGATCACGCTGCCGCTCACGGTCCCGGCGCTGGTGGCGGTGATCATCATCTCGTTCCAGGGATCGTGGAACGAGTTCACCTATTTCCTGGTCGCCACCCAGGACCCCGACCTGGCGACGCTGAACCTCGGCATCGCCCGCCTGACGGCCGGCAGCCTCGGCCAGGGGCAGCAGTTCCCGCTGAAGCTCGCCCTGGCGACGCTGTCGATACTGCCGATCACCATCGTCTACGTCTTCTTCAGCCGCCGCTTCACCCGCTCGATCGCCAGCACCGGCATCAAATGACGGCGTCAGCGGACCCCCCGCCCGGAAACGCCGCTGCAGATCTCCACGCCGTCTCCAAGACACGGTTGGCGGCGGCTGTGCACCATCTCCCGGTGCGGATCGTCTTCAGCAGTGGCCCGATGCTCGGCCACCTCAACCCGATGCTGCCGCTGGCGCTCGCCGCCCAGGCCGCCGGCCACGACGTCGTCGTCGCCACCGGCCCGGAGCTGCTCACCGACGTCGCCCGCCACGGCCTGGTGCCGTGGTCGATTGGCGCCAGTCACGCCGCGTCCGGCGGCCGGGAGGCGCTGTCGCCGGAGTACTTCGTCACCACCGGCGAGCGCCGTGCCGGCGACCTCGTGCCACGGGCACTGGCATGGCGGCCCGACATCGTGATCCACGAGGAGATGGAGCTGGCGGGCGCCGTCGCCGCCGCCGTCACGGGAGCCCGCCACGTGATCCACGGCTTCGGGCTGCTGCCGCCGGCGTGGGTGTGGGCAGGCACGCACGGGTTCGCCCCGGTCGTCGAGCGCCTGGCCGCCGGATGGGGCGCCGGCGCGGACGTGCTGGCCGCGACGTACGTGCGCGTCAGCCCACCGTCGCTGCAGCCCGCCACCGACGTGCCGTGGGCGGATGTCCGCTTGAGTCGCCCCGCGTTCGGGCAACCCCCGGCGAGCGGCCGGCTCGACAGTGGCCTGCGACGGTGGATCGAGGCTTCGCGCGATCCGATCGTCCACCTCACGCTCGGCACCGTCTTCCATCAGACGCCGGGCGTGCTGGCGGCGGCGATCGCCGGGCTGCGCGAGCTGCCGATCCGGCTGGTGGCGACGACTGGGCCCGGGGTCGATCCGGCGTCGTTCGGTCGCCAGCCGGCGCACGTGCGCATCGTCTCGTACGTGCCGCACGCGGTGCTGCTCCCGCACTGCGATCTCGTCGTCTCCCACGGCGGGGCGGGAATCATGTTCGGCGCCCTCGCCCATGGCCTGCCGCAGCTGATGCTGCCCCAGGGCGCCGACCAGTTCGGCAACGCCGCGGCCTGCCGCGACGCTGGCGTCGCGCTCGACCTGGCGCCCGACGCGGTCGACGCCGTGGCCGCCGCCGCCAGCCGCCTGCTGACCGAGCCTGTGTTCGCTCGGGCGGCGGCGGCGATCGGCGCCGAGCTGGCGGCGATGCCCGCGCCCGGCGAGGTCGTGGACGACCTCACCAGAAGAGCCGTCGCGCTGGCCCGCTGACGGCCGGGCGATCTGGGCGCGATCCCCGCCATCCGGCCATCTGGGCGCGATGGCTGCCAGCTGTCGTCAGGGAGCGCGCCCAGATTGGGAGAGCGGGCTGCTTCAGCTACGGGCCGCGACAGCAGCGGCCATCTGGGCCACCATCCGCTCGAGCAACGGCCGGGTCGTGGCGAAGTTGAGGCGGACGAATCCGGCTCCGGGCGGCCCGCAGCGGGCTCCGTCGACCAGGGCCACGCCAGCCTCGTCAAGGAAGAACTCCTCCGCTGGCTCCGGTAGCGCGAGGCGCCGGCAGTCGAGCCACGCCAGGTACGTCCCCTCCGGCGGCGTGTAGCCGACGCGGGGAAGGTGCTCGGCGAGGAGGTCGGCGAGCAGGCGCCGGTTGCCGTCGAGGTAGGCCAGCACGTCGTCGAGCCACGGCCGGCCGTCGCGGAACGCGGCCACGTTGGCGACGACGCCCAGCGTCGACGCGCCGTGGGTGGCGAACGGCCCGAGGTCGGCGATCCGCTGGCGGTCGGCGTCGTTGCTGAGGATCAGCTCGGCGCACTTCAGGCCGGGGAGGTTCCACGCCTTCGACGCCGACGTCGCGGTGACGGCATGGGCGCCGGTCGTGGCCGACACCGAGGCGTACGGGACGTGGCGGTGGCCGGCGTAGACGAGCGGGGCGTGGATCTCGTCGGCGAAGACCCGCCCGCCGTGGCGGGCCACGACGTCGCCGATCGCCACCAGCTCGCCGCGCTCCATCACCCGCCCGAGCGGGTTGTGCGGGTTGCACAGCACGAGCAGCTCGCCGCCGGCGGCGAAGGCCCGATCGAGGGCGGCGAGGTCGAGTACGTGGCGGCCACCGTCGGTGACCATCTCGACGTAGATCGTGTCCCGACCGAGATGTCCCGGCACGAGCAGGAATGGCATGTACGCCGGGACCGGCAAGATGACCGGCGCGCCCGGCCGGGACAGCTGCGTGATCGCCAGCTCGAGACCGGCGATGACGTCCGGCAGCGGGTGGATGTCGGAGGGGTCGACGGCCCAGCCGTAGGTCTCGGCCTGCCACGCCGCGCACGTCGCCGCCAGCTCGTCCGCCAGCGCGGGCGGGAGGTA
>JBIOUO010000116.1:0-9217 GCA_044867195.1 Ilumatobacteraceae bacterium | reverse complement strand
TACACCGTCACCGTGCGCAAGGACGTCGCGGGTGTGCCGACCTACTTCCCGGTGTCGTTCACGCTGAGCGTCCCGACGGGCGGGGGCGGGGTGACGCTCGACGTGCCGCTGCCGCGGATCGGCGGCTCGATCATCGGTGACGTGATCGCCGTCAACACGCTGGGGCACCGGGTGCAGGTGCCAGCGGGCGTGCAGGTCAGCGACAGCTACGACGTCCGTGACCCGGTGGCCGGCGGGGCCACGGTCGGGCCGGCAGTCAATCCCACCGGGCCAGCACCGGTCGACGCGGTCCCGGATCCCGACGGGACGCCACCGGAGGCACCGAGCACGTACACGTTCGACAGCACTCAATGCACGGCCGCCTTACCGTCTCTGTGCGTCGGGTCGGGCCTGCACACGCTGTCGTTCAACGACGCCGGTGGGCCGGCGTACGACCCGCCTAGCCCGATCGAGGTGACTGTGCTCGGGCTCGTCGAGCAACGGGCAGCCGACGCCACCTACACCGCCCTCAACCGCACGGTGCAGGTCACCGTCGGCGTCTCCGAGGCGCGCAGCTCGCCGGATGGCGCGGTGGTCACCCTGAACCCGCCGGGAGGTGGCGCGGGCACGGCCCTGACTGTCGGCGGGTGCACGGGAAACGGGGCGAGCCGGACGTGTACAGCCACGTTCACAGGGGTCGCGCCCGAGATCTTGAGCTACACGGCCGTCGTGACCAAGCTCCCGACGAGCAATCCGCCGCGCTACACCACAGCGACCGTCTCCGTCAACGTGCCGCCCGGCGATCCGGCGACGTTGATCGGCGTCAACGCGATCATCGCCGGGCAGACCGCCCACATCATCGGGTTCGCCGCAGCCGACAACTCGCCGACCGCTCAGGTGCCGCTGCCGGCGGGTGGCCAGGTGCAGCTGTTCCGCGACGGCGTGGCGGCACCGATCGCCACTGCGACACCTGCGAGCAACGGCTCGTACTCGTTCGACGTGACGGCCCGAGGGTCCTATCACGTCACCGCGACGGCGACCGGATACGCGCCGCGGAGCCAGGCATTCGTGGTCGACAGGCCAGCCAGTGCCAATGGTGATCTCGGTGACGAGATCACGCTGCCGACGGTCGCCGTCGCCAAGCTGGCGACGTTCTCGATCACGGTCACCGGCGCCGCCGCCGCCACCGCCGAGATCGTGACGATCACCACCGGCACGGTCACGGTCGCGCCGGTGCCGACGCGGACGCCGGCCGGCTTCGACGTCGCCGTCGACCCGGGCGCGGCGTACCGCTTCACGATCTCGGCACCAGACGGCTACGTGCCACTGACGATCCCGGCCACCGCCCAGGACCCTGACATCGGGGCGTCGATCTCACTGACCGCGGCGATGGTGGAGCGCACGATCACCGGCACCGTCAGCGGGGCGTCGACCGGGATCTCGGTCCGCGCCTCGAATGGCACGACGACAATCACCGGCACGGTCAGCGGCTCCACTTACACGATCAGCAAGGTGTCCAACGGAACGTGGACCGTCGAAGCCGCGGCGTTCGGCTCGGGCCGCGGCACGAGCGCGGCGCAGACGGTCGGCACGGCGACCGGCAACATCGCCGGCGTCGGTGTCACGCTCAACGCTCGCCAGTGGACGATCAACTTCACCACCACACCGGGCAACACGGCAGTCGCGATCACCGGCGGTGCAAGCGGCACCGCCTCCGGCGGGTCGCTGGCGCTGAACCACCCGGAGACCGCGGCCACGGCGGCATGGACCGCGACAGCGGACGGATACATCACCCAGACCGGGTCAGTTGACCGGCCCGCCGCGCCGAGCGACCCGTTCTGGACCACGCTGTCGACGACGGCGACGATCACGCTCGTCCGGCCGGTCGTGACTGCCACGGTGACCAAGGACGGAGCGGCTGTCGGCGATGCCACCGTCACGCTGTGCCCGGGTGCCACTGGCGCGTGTGACGGCACGACCGCAAACTCGATCGCTATGACGTTCGCCAATGGTGTCTACAGCGCGACACCGACCTCATCGGGTTCGTGGCGTATCGCTGCGGTCAAGGGCACTGACACGGCGGGTCCGACCTCGTTCACCGTGTCGAGCGCCGGCGTGATCTCAGTGAGCCTGCCGATCCCGCTGGCCTTCCCAGACACGCCGCCGACGCCGACTACCTGACCCTCCACCGCGCCGCTCGGTGTCTGCGTCCAGGAATCTGGGCGCGATGGCTGCCAACTGTTGTCAGGGAGCGCGCCCAGATCGCCCATTGGCAGGCAACGCGCCCAGATCGGCACGTTCCGTTTCGGCTCCGCTTGCCGGGGGTAGTGGCTGTCACGTGTTCAAGGGACATCTGCTCGACCCCGATCGGCCGGGCGGGTGAGCAGCCCTGTTCTCGACACGCCGGTCGTGCTCGTCCACGGGTACGGGTCGTCGCCTGCCTCCTGGTTCCGGGTGGAGCGCTCGTTGCGCAGCGCCGGCTTCTGCACGGTCCGCGCGATGGCGCACCACCCTCTGGCACGGGACATCCCGACGCTGGCCACCCGCCTGGTGCGGTTGACGAACTCGCTCGCCGCGGCGACGGGAACCAACCGGGTGCACCTCGTGGGCCACAGCCTCGGCGGGTTGATCATCCGCTACGCGGTCTGCGTCGTCGGCGTCGATCCGCTCGTCGACACTGCGATCACCGTCGCCACCCCGCACCGTGGGAGCCGGGTTGCCTGGCTGGGCGGACTCGGAAACGCGGCAGGGCAGGGCCGCTCGAACTCCGCTGCCCTGCGCCGGATGCACGCCGCCGGCGGGCCGAGCGAGACCCGCTGGATCGCCTACTACACCGACCGCGACCTCCTTGTGCCGGCGCCGCCCTCGGCGGTCGGCTTCGGTGATCTCGTCGCCGAGAACGTGCGGCTGAAGAACGAGAACCAACTGTCGATCCTGTTCTCCCCGCGCCTCGCGACCGACATCAGCAGCCGGCTCGCCGCGGCCACGGTGCCTCAACCCGCCCGCGAGGTGACCGCAGAGCTCACCGCGGGTGGGCGGCTTCCCTGACGCATTGCGCGGTGGTCCGTGCCGGCTGGAAGCCGGAGCGGGCGAACGCGTCGGTCGCCGCGCCCCGGCCGAAGCGCAGCACGTCGACGATGTCATCGACGGCGTCGAGCCGGTACAGCCAGCGCAGGGTCACGCTGAGCGGTCCGGTGGGAGCGGCCGGCAGCTCGATCAACGGCTTGCCAACCAAGCGAGCTGCTCGGCGCCAGCGGACCAGATCGGGTGCGCCGACGTTGTAGATGCCGGCGAGATCGTGCGTCGCGGCGTGCTCGAACGCGGCCACTGCGTCGTCGACGTGGAGCAGCTGCACCGGTGGATCGAACCCCCACACGGCCGGAACGACGCGGCCGGCCAGCAGGGCAGCGACCGCCTCGCGAATCCCCCGCCCGGTGAGGTCGGCGAGGCGAAGGAGGGACGCGCTCATGTTCGGGTTGGTCGTCGCCAGTGTGCGCAGATACCCCTCGGCCTCGACGAGCAGCGCGGCCAGCGAACCATGCCGGGGCTGGACGTGCTCGGACTCGGGATGAAGGCGCGCGGCCCTGCTCGACGCGGCGTACACGCGTGTCGACGACGCCATCACGATGCGCCGCACGCTGGTCGACCGGTGCGCGGCGGCTGCCGCCAAGCGCATCGTGGCGATCACGTGCCGTGCCGCCGCCTCCCGCTCGGCGCGCGGCCGGGCCCAGGGGCGGTCGGCGTGGATGATCGTGTCGATCGCCCGCTCCCGCACGAGGTCGGCGATGCCGTCGTACTCCGCCGACAAGGCGACCATGCGGACACCGGCGATGACCGGGGTGCCCACACCGGCCACACCGGTCACGACCTCCACGTCGGGATGGGTGGCCATCCGCGTGGCGACGAGTCGACCGAGCCGATCGCCGACGCCGGTGACCAGCACGTGTAACCCCTCGCTCATTGGTGCAGCCTGTCGAAATGCGACGACCACTCATCGTCGGACCGGTCGGGGCACCAATGAGCGAAAGACCGTGCCGAATTGTTCGCTCGCTCGACGTGCTTGATTGCCTCGCTCGCTCGAGGACTCGCTCGCTCGGACAGTCGCTCGCTCACGATCGCCGTCGGTGGGAGCGGGCAGCAACCATCTCGTCGACGGCATCCTGGATCCGGGCGCGGATCATCGCCGTGGCGTCGTCGACCCGGTCCGTCGGGTACTGCTCGAGCCCAGCCGGCTCGTCGAACACCACCGGTTCGAGCACGCGCGCCGTGATCGGCGCCGGCAGCTGAACGGCCGAGCCGTAGGGTCCGAACAGGAGGGTGTTCAACGTCAGCGGCCATCCACCGGGGAGGCGAGCCAGGGTGGGCATCGTCTCCTCCGAGCCGACGATGGCGATCGGGATCACCGGCGCCCCTGCCCGCATCGCCGTGGCGATGAACCCACCGCGCCCGAAGCGGGCCAACCGGTACCGGTCGCGGTACAGCTTGCTGGTGCCCTTGGTCCCTTCCGGGAACACCAACACCAGCGCGCCGTCCTCGCGCAGCAGCCGGAGCGCGTTCTCCGGGTGAGCGACGACGCCACCGGCGCGCGCCAGCACAACTCCCAGCGCAGGCACCGCGGCGAGAGCGTGGTGATGCAGGCCGTACACCGGGCGGGCCAACTCACGCTCGACGCCGTGCATCACGAGGGCCGCATCCACTGGGACCAGCCCGGCGTGGTTGGCGACCAGCAGGGCACCGCCGCGGCGCGGGATGCGCTCGACGTTCTCCAGGCTGAAGCGGAACCACTGCCGGTACAGCGGATGGAGCAACACCCGCAGCACCGTCCGCGCTCGCTCCGAGCGTCCCCATCGATCGACGCCGTCGCCATCGTCGGCGGCTGGTGGTCCGGCGTCGGAGCCTTCCGCGGGTGCGGAGACGTAGGCCGGAATTCGAGCGGCGTGGAGATCCGGCACCTGCCGACCGCTGACGTCGGCGATCGTCAGGGCGAGGGAACGCTCGTCGGCTGTCGGCGCCCACAGCGTCACCGGTGCTTCTGTCCCGTCGCTGACGTCCCCCAGCGATCCGGTGACGATCACGTTCCAGGTCCAGTGATCCTCGTTGCGGACCTCGTCGAACTCGAATGCCGCGTCGACTCGTGCCTCAGCGGCCGCCCACAGGGCGCGATCGGATGTCCGCATCACGATCCGTCCGTCCTGCAGTGCGAAGTTCACCGGGCGCATCGTCGGTACCCGCTCGCCCGGCACCGCGATCCGGCCGACGCCACCCAACTCGAGCAGCCGCATGCAGTCGTCGCGATCGAGGACGACCAAGCCCCGAGCCTGTTCAAGACCACTGGTGGGCACGACGAACCTCCGGAATCGCCAACAGTACCGGCACGCCCTGGACGCTGCGCCGCGGTCGACGGCATGCGTTGTGACAGCGTGGTGCCCATGCAGGTTGGCCAGACCGCGCGGCGGACCCGGCAGGTCACCGGGCGCGACATCGAGCTGTTCACCGAGCTGACGGGCGACCGCAACCCGCTGCACTACGACGAGCGGGCGGCGGCGCGGAGCCGCTTCGGCGGGCTCATCGTGCAAGGCGGCGTGACATCGGGGCTGCTCAACGCGCTGGTGGCCGAGGATCTGCCAGGTCCTGGCAGCGTGTTCCTGCACGTCGACTGGAACTTCCGGGCGCCGGTGCGCCCAGGCGACGAGATCACCGCCGAAGCCGAGATCGTGGCGATCAAGGACGGCAAGCCGATCTGCACGCTGCGCACCACGATCACCAACCAGGACGGCGTCGTGGTGCTCGATGGCACGGCGCTCGTGTACCAGGAGCCGCTGTCGTCCGGCACGTGACGCCGAATGGTGCCGACGTGGGCACGGCCTGACCACCGTCGCCGGTGTCATGCTTGGCGCGTGGCGGCGCGGCGAGCGGGCGAGATGGTGCAGCACCGCGTGTCGCGCCGCGAGGCCGAGGTGCTCGAGCTGCTCGGCGACCATCTGACGAACGCCGAGATCGCCGAGCGTCTCTACATCTCCGAGCGCACGGTGGAATCACACGTGTCGGCGTTGCTGCGCAAGCTGGGCGCCGCTGACCGGCGGCAGCTGGCGCGGCGATCCGTCCCGCCGATCGCCCGTGACGCCGACCGGCCGTCGCTGCCGCCGGCCCTCGCCCTGCTCGCTGACGAGGCCACGTTCGTCGGCCGAGCCGCCGAGCAGGACATGCTGCGCGCGCAGTGGGACCTGGCCCGGGCCGGCCACACGCTGGTCGTCCTGATCACCGCTGAGGGCGGGATGGGCAAGAGCCGGCTGGTATCCGAGCTGGCGACGGAGGTCCATGCCAGCGGTGGGCGCGTGCTGCTCGGGGCGTGCCACGAGGACGTCGACGAACCCTACGGTCCGTTCGTCGAGGCGATCACCGAGGATGCCCTCGGCCTCGATCCTGATGAGTTGCGCCGGCGAGCGGGTCACACGGCCGGCACGTTGGCGGGGCTCGCTCCAGAGCTGGCGCGTGCGCTCGGAACGACCGGCGGGCACCACGCGATCGACGATGTCGACGCGTTCGAGCGCTCGATGGTGCTCGACGCCATCAGGCAGTGGCTCCTCGACACCGCCTCGGCACGCCCCTCGCTGCTGGTCGTGGAGGATCTCCACTGGTCGACGTCCACGACGCGAGATGTCGTGCGCCATCTCGCTCGGCGAGC
Source organism: Ilumatobacteraceae bacterium (assembly GCA_044867195.1). Classification (GTDB taxonomy): domain Bacteria; phylum Actinomycetota; class Acidimicrobiia; order Acidimicrobiales; family Ilumatobacteraceae; genus JALZMG01. Next base: position 2,553 of record JBIOUO010000116.1, on the reverse strand, counting down.
AAACCGCGTCCCGCTGCTGATCGTGGTCACCACCCGTGACTCGCGGCCTGACGTCGACACCGACTTGATGGCGTTGCTCGTCGACCTCGAGCGGATGCCCGCCGTCCGTCGCCTCTCGCTGCCCGGGCTGGGCCGTGACGAGGTCGGGCACCTCGTTGGCGTGACCGCCGAGGAGGCGGACACGATCGTGGCCGAGACCGGCGGCAACCCGCTGCTCGTGACGCACATCGTCTCGGATGCGGGACAGCGCTCGCTCCCGGCGTGGCTGCTCCGGCGCGACATCCTGCTCGACGAAGAGTCCCGTGCGCTGCTCGACCTGGCGGCGACGTTCGGGTCCGAGTTCGATGCGGATCGGTTGGCCGCGGCCCACGGCGCCCCGCTGCTGCGGGTGCTCGACTCGCTGGAGGCCGCCGAGGCGGCCGGCCTGATCGTGCCTCATCCCGCCCGTCCCGGCTGGTTCATGTTCGTCCACGCCTTGTTCCGGTCGCATCGGTACAGCGCCCTGCCGCTGCGCCGTCGCCTCGAGCTGCATGCTCGGGCGGCCGCCGCGCTGGCGATGCCGCAAGACGACGCTCGCGTCCAGTCCGAGCGCGCCCGGCACGCCTGCCTCGCCCTCCCGCTGGGCGACGCGCGCCAAGCCGTCGAGCTGGCCCGGGCCGCTGCCGAGCGCGCCGAGCAGGCTCACGCCTACGACGAGGCGATCGCCGACTACCGGCGCGGGCTCGACGCCACGCGCGTGCTCCAACCACCTGATCCCGCCATGACCCGTGACCTCAGCGTGCGCATCGCCGCTGCGCTCCACCATCGAGGCGATCCGGCAGGGCTCCCGATGCTGCTCGACGCCGCCCGGCGGGCTCACGACGCCGCGGACCACGACGCACTCGTTCGGGCGGCCACCGCGATCCCCCAGTTCGGTGCCGTCGGCTTCGTCGATCCGATGCCGGAAGGCCGGGTCGTCACCGAGGCTGCGCTGTCCGTGCTCGGTCCGGAGCCCAGCGCGGCCCGAGCCCGCTTGCTGATCGACCTCGCGTCGCACTGGCTGTTCCTCAGCGTCGACGAGGCATTGCGGATCGCCCGCCGGGCCGAGGCGATCGCTCGCGATCTCGGCGATCCCGAGGTGCTCGGAGCGGTCCTGCAGAGTGCGCGCCATATGCTCAGCCATCCCAGCCGCCTCGACGAGCGGATTCGCATCGGTGTCGAGTTGATGGCGCTCGGACGCCAGCTGGGACGGCTGGCGATGATGCTCGGCGGTCAGCACGCACTGGCGGCAGCGCACCTCGAGCGCGGTGACCTGAACGCTTGGCGCGCGGGCTTCGAGCACTTGGCGTCGCTGCTGGGCGATCACAGCCTCGCGTTCTTCCAGATCCAGGTGATCAACCACCGCGCCAACCAGGCGTTGCTGGCGGGCGAGTTCGCCACCGCCGAAGCGATCGCCGCCGAGACGGTGCCCCTGTCGATGGGGATCGGCGCCGGTCGCGTCTTCGCCGAGTCGACGATCGTCGCCACCCGCCGCCTGCAGGCGCGTGACGAGGAGCTGCTCGCCAGGTTCGAACGGGCGGCGAGCCGATCGTCGGACGCGTGGTACCGCTGCTCGCTCGCCGCGGTCCAGGCGCGCACCGGGCGGCTGGACGCGGCTCGGGCCACGCTCGGCCAGCTGCGTGCCGAGCGCTTTCCGATCCGCCGGATTCACCCCTGGTCGGTGGCCGTGAGCGATCTCGCCGAGGCCGCCGAAGTGACCGGCGACGTGGACACGGCCGCCCACGTCCTGTCGGTCGCCGGGCCGTACTCCGGGCGGATCGCCGTCAGCGGCCCCTACCCGGTCCGCCCGTTCGACCAGGTGCTCGCCCAAGCGGCGCTGGCTGCCGGCCAGCCAGCGAGCGCGGCGTCGTACGCCGACCGCGCCGTCGCCGCCAGCCGCCGGCGCGAGACGCCGGTGTTCCTCGCCCGCGAGCTGGTGCTGCTCGCCGCAGCATGCTCGCGCACCGGCGGCACTGCGGCGGAGCTGCGCCCCCTCGTGCAGGAGGCCACCGCCCTCGCCGAGCGCACCGGGGCGCACGTCGTGGTCGCCGACATCGAGCGATACCGGCTGCCGCGCTGACCGGGACTCAGGTACGCGCGGCAGCACGAGTCAGACAGACTCATGCGGCGGGCTGGTCGCGGTCGGGTGGTGGGTCGGGGTAGCAGACGGCCCAGCGTTGGAGGGGTTCGCCGAGCGGGTGCTGGTAGGGCGACGCCGGTGAGGGCGGCGGCCCGCTGGGTGGGGTGGGGGTGGGCCGGCGGATCGGGCGGCCGTGACGGTCGGTGAACACCACCCCGCCCGGCTTGTCGGCATCGCCGGTGATGCCCAGCAGCCCCCGGTGATGCAGCCGGTGGTGATATCCGCACAATGCGAGCAGGTTGGCAGTGTCGTGACCGCCGCCATGTTCTTGGTGGCGGATGTGGTGGACCTGCAACCAGCGTGTCGCCCCGCAGCCCGGCGCCCGGCAGGCCCGGTCGCGGCGCAGCACCAGCCGCCTGGTCCGTTCGGGGATCGTGGTCACCGTCCGCCCGACC
>JBIOUO010000115.1:0-2498 GCA_044867195.1 Ilumatobacteraceae bacterium | reverse complement strand
GATGAGCAGTGTCGGTCGCGATCCCAGCCATGCCACGATCGATTCGGTCATGCTCGATCCCGGCTGGGGTTGGACTCCCAGGGCGGCGGCGACCGCGGCCGGGACGGCCTCGCCGCTACCGAGGGGGGCGAGCTCGACCAGCCACACCCCACCGGGGTATTGATCGCTGCTCAGCCAACCGACCTCGATCGCTGTGCGGGTCTTGCCCACTCCGCCTGAGCCCGTCAGCGTCACCAGCCGCCGGCCCGACAGACCGCCCACCCGGTGGCGCAGCGCAGCCAAGTCTCCGACGTATTCGGTCAGCGGTCGGGGCAGGTTGCCGGCCACCACGTCGACAGGTGGTGGGGTGCTGTCCAGCTCGACACCTGGCGCCAGCACGACCACCAGCTCGACGGGTTCGCTCACGCCCCGCACACGGCGCGAGCCCACTCGACGCAGCTCGATCCCCGGCGTGCCGGCCGCCAGCTCCGCGGTCAGCGCCGACGTGAGAACCTGCCCCCCGTGCGCCACCGACATGATGCGCGCGGCCCGGTTCACCGCCGCGCCGAAGTAGCCGTTGTCTCGCTCGTCTGCCTCGCCGGAGTGCAACCCCATCCGCACCGCCAACGACACGTCGCCCCGCCAGACCTCGGCCAGCAGCGCCGCCTGGGCGTCGATGGCCGCGCACAGCGCGTCGGCCGCACGAGCGAACGCCACCGCCAATCCGTCGCCGCCGGTGGCGAAGACGTACCCGTCGTGCCGATCGATCGCCGCGTGCAGCAACTCGTCATGGCGAGCGATCGCCACGCGCATCAGGTCCGGCGCCACCTCCCACAGCTCCGTCGAGCCCACCACATCGGTGAACAGGAACGTCACCGTTCCTGACGGCGGCCCACCCCCCACGGGCGCAGATCGTAGGGCCCGCTCGCTTGATGCAATGACGCCGGGTCGAGCGTTCCCGGCACCGACTGCCCACGTCGAACGTGCCACGTAGGATCGCCGAGTTGCTGCCGGCCGGTGTGGCCCAATCGGTAGAGGCGAGGGTCTTAGGCGCCCTTCAGTGTGGGTTCGAATCCCACCACCGGCACGCTGGCGTTGCGTTTTCGCCGACAGTAGGTCTCGGTGGTCGAGTGGCAGTTCGGGCACACGATCCGAAGGTTCTCCAGACGGTTGTCGGTGTGATCGCCGTTGATGTGGTCGAGTTCCAAACTGATTGGCCGCCCGTACCACTCCTCAAGCCCGCACAGCTCACACTTTGCGGGACGCAGACCTTCGGCGATGAGCCGCCTGCGAATGTCGCTGCTCGTCGCGGTCGAGCCGTTCACAAGCAGCTCCTCGAGAGGGGTCGTCCGCCGCCCTGGAAACTTCAGGCCTTTGGCCCATCCCTGGCTCGTGAAGTGGCTGGTGTCGAGGCGGCGATGAACAACGTGGGCCTTGAGCCACCTGTGCGCCCCTCCAGACGGTTTGCAGCCGAGACGGCGTGAAACCTCCGACCATGATTGGCTGGCGGCGACGGCCTCGGCGAGCTCCTCGTCGGTCCATCGCCGGCGTCCGTTCGTTCCGCGGGGACCCATACGGCGGGCCAGGTGCGAGCAGTCAATGCTCAATCGCTCCATATGCCGCTCGAGGGTGCGGTAGGTGCCGCCGCCCGGCCATAGGCCGAGCGCGTCGCAGATCTGCTTGAAGCACGTCGACGCGGCGACCGCCTCGATCAGCTGCTGGTCGGTCCAAGTTTGTTGGCGCGGCATGTGGCCATCGTGGCGAGGGGGTGTGACAGTGACGCTGTGCCGGCTATGGCGCCGGGATCCATGCCAACGCCAGGTGCGTGATCTTGACGTCGGACTTCTCGAGGCCGATCGACATCGTGTCGATCGCGGCGGCGGCCTCGCGCCAGCGTGTGTCGATCTCGGTCAGCTCCTGGGCGAGCTCGGCTTCCAGCTCCTGCAGCGAGCCCTCCAGGCGCTCGACCTTGCGCTTCGCCGCGTCGACGCGTGACCCGGCGGCCGACGTCTTGCCCGTGCGCCCCGCCGCCCGGCCGAGCTGGCCGAGCAACCCGCCCGTCGAGCGCCGCCCACCGAGCAGGCCACCGAGGATCGAGCCGGCGGACGACAGCAGGTCGTCGCGCCGGCGCGCTTCGTGCTGGCGCTCGGCGACATCGGCCGCGCTCTCGGCGGCGTCGATCTGCGACTGCAGCTTGGACACCTTGGCCGCGTACTTGTCGCGCAGCTTGGCCGTCTCGGCATCGGTCTTGTCGCTGGCCGCCTGCAGGCAGCGGGCACCGAAGTCGGCCGGGGTCTCCCCAGGACGGCCGAACAGCTTCAGCGTCGGGTTGGTCGGGATCTCGATCGACAAGGCCCGGGTCAGGTAGTCGACGAGGTCGCGGGAGAGCTGGCTCCAGAACGAGGCTGTCCCGATCGGGGCGTCGGTGAGCCGGTACGCGACCGGCGACGGCGGCGCGTCGCGTAGGTCGCGATCGTCGTAGTCGACGGCTGCCGCGGTCGTCACGTCGACGTGGCTCG
>JBIOUO010000114.1:0-25524 GCA_044867195.1 Ilumatobacteraceae bacterium | reverse complement strand
CAATCGACCCCGCCCAGCGTGCTCGACACGACGTACTTCTTCGCCCGGTCGATGGTCTCGGCGAACGGGATCTCCCACTCATCCATCCAGTCAGGCCACGTGCCCGTCGCCGGCTGCCGCCACGCCGCCTCCATCATCTCGTAGGTCACCCGGCCGAACACCAGGGCATCGGCTCGTTCCAACTGTGCGGTCCAGTAGCGCATCGACTCCTCGTCGGGGACGATCCCCGCCTCGTGATGGCAGCAGCCGTCGAGCGTGACGTTGATCGAGTATCGAAGTGGTCTCATCGCGATGTCCCCCTGATGCGGCCGCGCCGGCCGGACCGTACTTGGACGGCTGCCTCGACTGCGAGCGGCCCGTAGTCGTCACGGCTGGCGGATGAAGCCGCGATAGCGGCCGATACTGGCGTCGGTGGAGATGTCGGTGCGGACGAGTTGACCGGTGACGTCTTGCAACCCGCCAGTGCCGCTGCCGGGGACGATCAGGTGGTGGCACCGTCCCCAGATCTCCGTGCCCCCGCTTGTGAAGTCGGGATCCCTGGGGGTTCCGTCGTGGAGTTCCGTGTGCTTGGCCCGGTGGACGTGATCGACAACGGGAGCACGGTCGCGCTCGGCGGCAAGCAGCAACGTCATCTGCTCGCGGTGCTGGTGGCGAACCGGGGCCGTGTGGTGCCGGTCGACCGGCTCGTCGAGGCGCTGTGGCCCGGCGAGGACGGTCCCGTCGATGCGGTGGCGGCGGTGCACACGTATATCGCCCGGTTGCGGCGGGCGTTGGGGGATCGGGCCGTCGTCACGCTCGAACCGGGCTATCAGCTCGACGCCTCGGTCGGCCGCGTCGACGCCGACGACTTCGAGCGGCTGCTTGCCGCAGCTCGGGGTGAGTCGGGTCGAGCGGCGGTCGCGATGTACGAGCGTGCGCTGTGCATCTGGCGTGGCGGCGCGTACCTCGACTTCGCCGGGGAGTGGTGGGCGCGCTCCGAGGTGGAACGGCTCGACGAGCTCCGTCTGGTCGCCGCTGAGGAGCGATTCGAGTGGCTGTTGCGCCTCAGCGATCACGCCGAAGCGGTTGCCGAGCTGCAGGGCCTGGTCGCCGGTCAGCCGCGTCGGCCACGGCTCGTGGGCCAGCTGATGGTGGCGTTGGACGCCACCGGTCGCGAGGCCGAGGCCCATCGCGTCTACCGCGTCTTTCATGCCGCTGTGCGCGATGTCGGCCTCGACCCGAGCGCCGATCTCCTGGCGCTCGACCGCTCGATCGCCGTCGGCCACGCACGGTCCGAGCCAGAACCCCTCGCGGGGAATCTCGCGATCACTCCATCCGCCCCGGCCCTCGTCCGGGCGCGGATGCGGCCGCTGCCGCGCAGCTCGTTCGTCGGCCGAGACGACGACCTGCAACGCGTCGCCGAGCTGCTCGCCGTGCGCCGTCTCGTCTCCATCATCGGTCCGGGAGGTGTCGGCAAGACTCGGCTGGCCCGCCACGCCGCAGACGCGGTACGTGACCGGTACGTGGACGGCATCATCTGGGTCGAGCTCAGCTCCCTCGGCGACGCCGCCGACGTCCCGGCCGTGATGGCCCGTGATCTGCGGTTGTCCGTGGCACCCGGTGAGGCGCTGCTGGACCAGGTCGCCGATGCGCTCGCCGGACGACGCGTGCTGGTCGTGCTCGACAACTGCGAGCACCTCGCCGACGGAGTCGCGATCGTCGCCGACAGGATCGCCGACGACGACCTCGTCGACGTCCTGCTCACCAGCCGGGTGCCGGTGCGCGTCGACGATGAGCACGTCGTCGTCCTCGCGCCGCTCGCCGAGGATGACGCGGCTCGGCTGTTCCTCGACCGTCTCGAGGCCGTCGCGGCGCCGGACGTGCACGCGCCGGCCTGCGCCGACGTCGTCGCCGAGATCGTTCGTCGTCTCGACGGTCTCCCGTTGGTGCTCGAGCTCGCCGCCGCACGGGTTCCCGGACTCGGACTGCGTGGCCTGCGCGATGCGCTCGACGAGCCGTTCGGCGTCCTCAACGGCGGGCGCCGCTCCGAACGTCACGGCTCGCTGCTTGATGTGGTCGAGTGGTCCGTCCGCCTGCTCACGGACGCGCAGCGCGAGCTCTTCATCGCCATGGCCACCTTCGTCGGACCGGTCGAGCTGGCCGCCGTCGCCGCCGTCTCCGGGAGTGAAGTGTCCGTGGCGGGAACGCTCGCCGACCTCGTCGACCGCTCGTTGGTGACCCTGCACGACGGCGACCCGGCGACCTACGGCATGTTCGAGCTCCTCCGCGCCTACGGCCGTCGTCATCTCACGAGTGACCGCCGCGCCGCCGAGTTGGCGGAGCGTCACGCCCGCTGGGCCGTGCGGCTCGCCGAGGCGTTGTTCGCCGCCGAGACCACGCCCGAGCAAGGAACGGCACGGCGCCGCTTCGACGTCCACCTCCCGGACCTCCGGGCGGCCCATGCCTGGCTGCGCGACAACGAGCGAACCGACGAGCTGATCCGATTGACGATGGTGTTCGCCCACCACGCGTACCACCGACTGCTCGTCGATCTCGTTCGTCTGGTCGAAGAGACCCTGCAGGTGGTCGCGCACGTGAACGATCCCCTCCGGATCCGGCTGCTCGGGCTCGCCGCGGGCTCCAGTTGGGTGCGCGGCGACCTGGCGCTGGCCAAGCGGTACAGCGCGGAGGCGATGGACCTCGCCGATTCCTTGGGCGCCACGGACTTGACGGCCGCCGCCCATGAGGCCCTCGGGATGGTCCTGATCATGGGCGGCGACCTCGACGGGGCGCGCACCGAGTGCGAGCGGGCGCGATGCCTCGCCGCAGCCGACGGTGACCACAGCACCGAGGCGTTCGCGCTCGCCGACCTCGGGCTCTCGGCCACCTACGCCGGCGACGACACCGCCGCCGCCCACTACGGCGATGCGCTCGACGCGCTGGCCACAGCGGTCGGCGCGCCAAGCATCCGCGGCTACGCCGCGTACCTGCACGGCGAACGCCTCGCCGAGCGTGATCCGACGGCCGCGACGCGCCATCTCACCGATGCCGTCGCCGCAGCGGAGGAGGCCGACGACCCGTTCCTCGCCGGCGTCGCCCGCCACACGCTCATGACGACCGCAGCCCGCATGGATGACGCGGGGCATGCGCTGACGTCGTTCGCCGGCCTGCTCGACCAATGGAACGGCTCGGGCGCGTGGACCCAGCTGTGGTTGACGATGCGCGCCCTCATCGAAGCGCTGTCGCGCGCCGGCCGGCACCGCGAAGCGGCCGTCCTCCTCGGAGCCCATGCCACCAGCCGCAGCGCCCCAACCGTGTTCGGCGCCGACGCCCAACGGCTCGATGCCGCCCTCGGGGCCGCCAGACGAAACCTCGGCGACGAGTTCGACGCCTTGTGGTCCGAAGGTGCAGCGCTCGACGACCAGCAGGCGATCACGCGCGCCATCGACCTGACCCGCCCTGCACACGTTCCGGGCGTCGCAGACTCCGATCGTCGGTGAAGTTGTCAACGGCTGCACTCCGAAGGCAGGCGACCCAGCCGGATCACACAAGAAGTATCAGTAGGCCAGCCTGGCTCAGGGTGCCGCCTGCTCGATGGCGCACAGAGGCCGTTCGGCGGCGCCGATTCTCGCCATCGCGGGCACACCGACTGGGCGTTATAGCGCCGGCACTTCGTCGCACGCTGAGCGCGGCCCGTCGCGAGGCATGTTGACTGCGCCGACGCGCCACCCGGCGATGGTCTGAGCCAGGAAGCCCGGTCTCGGCGGTGACAATGCGCGCGGCGGACAGGGTGACGACGACGACGCTGCGGTCGGCGGCTTGATAGGAGGCGGCGCCGGATCGCGGCATCGTCGTCTTGCCGGCCCCGGCCGGCGCAGGGCGGACAAGAGACTCCTCGACGCTGTGGTTGGATCGACTGACTCCCGCTCGATGGCAGGCATGGCGTCAGGACGTACGACGTTTATGGTGGCGTGTTGCCGGTCATATTCGGTGACGTCGCTCTTCTCGAAAGGACCTCACGTGTCGTCGATCGCTCTGAAGGTTCGCGACCTCAGCGAGCGCGCCCACCTCAGCCAAGAAGACGTCGGCCGCATCGTCGGCGCCAGCGGCCGCACCGTGGCTCGTTGGGCAGCCGGTGTCACGCCACACCGCTCGGCGCGGGAACGGCTGCTCGAGCTCTCCTACGTCGCCGACCAGCTCATCGAGGTGCTCGGGCTTTCGCCCGACGACGCCAACTTGTGGCTCTTCTCTCCGAACCGCCTGCTCAAGGGCGACAAGCCGGCTGACCGGATCGCTGACGGCGATTATCGATCCGTGCTCGGGCTCATCGAGGCCCTGGCCGACGGGATCGTCGCATAGACGCTCCTGATCCGCTGCTGCTCCGGGCGCTTGACGATCTCGGGACAGCGCACGGGCTCAGACCAAGAGCCGCGAGTGGGTACTGCCGAACCCGTTCTCCTCCACGCCGTCGGCGTCCGGTTCGTCGAAGAACACGCCGTCGACAGCGAGGTAGCGGAACACGTAGGTCCCCGGATCGAGATCGACAGCCACGGAACGGGTGGCATTCGAACGTCGGCGGAGGGGATGGACGTGCGGATCCCAATCGTTGAAATCGCCGACGACCGACACCGGGCCGATCGCATCTGGCAACACGAACGTGACCTTCGCACCGGCACGCTTCAGCACGGGAGGCAATGTTGGCACGCTCCGCGCCGGCGGGCGCGGATCCTCGGGGCGATCGACTACGCGGCCTGCGACAGCTCGTCGAACGCCGCCCGAAGGTCGTCGGTGTAGACCTCGATGTCGGGCATCACCTTGGGGCACGTCCAGGTGCTCACGAACACCCGGCCGCAGTAGCTGTGGACGAGGTGGATCAGCCCCGAGCCCTCCACCAGCGGAGGCGTCCCATAGGTGGCGACGAACCGGGCGCCCGCCAGGTACATCGGCGTCTGGGGGCCGGGGATGTTGGTGATCGGAATGCTCATCAGTGGTGCGGCCAGGCGGGTCAGTCCCGACGCCAGCACCGCCCGGGTACCGAGGCCGATCAGCGCGCCGGGCATGAACTCGGAGTACTCGATGAGCGACCGGGCTCCCACCAGCTCTCCGAATGCCTTGGCCTTCGTCGTCGAGTCGTGGATCGCCTTCAACCGTTCCATCGGATCGGCAACGGTGGTGGCCAACGACGCCGTGATCGTGGTGACCTGATTGCCACCGGCACCGAGCTGCTCGTCGGTGCGCACCGAGACCGGGATCATCGCGTTGAGCGACTCCCCCGGCAGTTCGCCCTTGCCCGCCAGATATCGGCGCAGCCCGCCGCTCACGACGGCGAGCACGACGTCGTTGATCGTGGCGCCGGGTACGGCGGCTTTGATTCGCTTCATCTCGGCCAGCTCGAAGTCGCACCCGTCGAGCGACCGGCGCGAGTCGAGCGGGCCGCTGAAGCGGGTTGGGGGTGATCGCAGCAGTGCCGGTGAGTCACTCAACGAGACGGTCCGCGGCATCCGGGTGAAGGGCGGAGTCGTGCGCCGCACCGCAGCCGCGAACCGCGCCGGACGTACCGCGTAGTTGCGGGCCGTTCGGGTGAGCAGCTCGAACGTCGATGGCTGGGGCTCCGGTCTCCACTCGTCGGCCGCGTCCGGCCGGAGACGCTCCGGCGACGGCGTGTGCAGCACGCTGGTCAGCTCCCGGCCGGCGACCCCGTCGACCGCCGCGTGGTGCAGCTTGAGGGCGGTGGCGAAGCTGCCCTCGGGCAGGCCGTCGATGCTGTCCAGCCCCTCGATGACGTAGAGCTCCCACAGTGGCCGGCTGACGTCGAGCGGCCTGCCCAGCAGTCGCGCCGCCTGGGTGCGGAGCTGTTCCCAGGTACCTGGCCGGGGGAGGGCGATGTTGCGGACGTGGTACTCGAGATCGAAGTCCTCGTCGTCGACCCAGTACGGGTGGTCAAGGTCGAACGGCACCCGCACGAGTCGCTGGCGGAGGATCGGCAGCAGCGGAAGCCGGGCCTCGACATGGGCCATGATGTCGTCGAAGCTGACGCTGCCGCCCGGTGCCGTCGAGGGGTCGTACGTGATCAGGCCGCCGGCGTGGCCAGGAGTCTTCGGCGTCTCGGCGTAGACGAACATCGCGTCCTGGCCGCTCAACTGCTTCACGGGCACTTCCTCCTCGCTCGTTGAGCCTGGCGGCTCGGGACGACCCAGCGGATCAGTATCTCATCGCCGAGCTGCTGCCCGAGCACATCGCCCATCTGGACGGCCTGGTCTCATCTCGCATTCAGCCGGCTGGGTGCGTTCCGCGGACCGCTGCGGCATGATCGGGGCGTGGTTGAAGTGCGTTCGAGTGAGCTCCGTGATGCGGTGATCGCGGCGTTGGGTGACGAGGAAGTGCCGGAGGAGGCGCTTCGCGAGCGGCTCGGCGATCCGTGGGCCGATGGCCAGGTCGGTCACGACGATCTCGATCGGTTGCTGCAGTTCGACACGGCCTTCAGCGACCTCAGCGGCGGGCTGGTGTACCTGCCGTCGTTCTTGGAGGGCACGGCATGGACGGTGTGGGTCGATCCCGACGAGGGAGCCGAGGGGTTCGTGCGGATGTACCCGGCGCTGGCGGCGATCGGCTGGTGGCTGGTCGGTCACGATGTCGAGCTCCTCGACAGCACCGGCGCCCGTCTCGGCGTGCTCGAGACCGACGGCTGGCTGCTCGACGGCCGCGACACCGACGTCGTGCTAGGTCCCGACGGCTGGCTCGACGACCTGCTCGGCGGATGGGCGAGCGTCGAGGTGGTCGGTGGGTCGCTGCGTTGGACTCCACTGGCCATGCCCCCGCTTCCGACTCCGGCCCAGGTGGCGGCGATGAAGATCGGCTTCGACCGGGCGGTTCGCCACCACGCGGAATTCGCGCAGCGGTTCGACGCCGTGCCGCCGCCGCCGGACATGCGCTTCACGTCGGGGGACGATCCGATCCACGAGGCGTTGCTGGTCGACCGACGGGCATTCCGGAACGGTGCGATCCCACTACTCACGGATCTGTACGAGGCAGCCGGCCTCGTCCGCCGCGATTCGATCATCGCCGAGGAGGGCTTCGACTGGGATGCCCTGCGCACGTGGCAGACGCGCAACCGGCTCGGGTCGATCTACGGGCTCGATGCTGCGCGTGCCGATAACGCCGCTGCCCTCGTCGCCGCGTACGACATGTGGGACGAAGCCGACGACTCGCCGGACCGGTTGGACGCGACGCCGGCCGCGCTGGACGACGGGGACGTCGCCACGGCCGTGTGGAGCGAGCTGCAGCAGCGGGATGCAAGCGCCGAACGCACAGGCGCGTTCGCCGCGGCGTTGATGGCGAACGATCCGTCGTCGATCGGTGCGGTGTGGCTGCGGGCGCAGCTGCTCGACTACTCGGGCGACGCCCTCGCCGCGATCGACGCGCTGGAGGCGGTTGTCGATGCCGGCTGCCGGCACCGGCCGGCGCTTGTCGATCTCGCCGCGTTGCGGGCCGATCGTGGCGACGCCGTCGGCGCGATGCGGCTGCTCGCCCAGGGAGGGATCGGCCGGCCCCAGCTCGACGACGAGGGCAAGCCTGTGGATCGCAGCGACGACGAGCTGCTGTGGGACGAGGTCGAGGGCTTCGCCACTCATCGGCCGCGGCCGACGGCCCGCCGCAACGATCCATGCCCATGCGGCTCGGGACGCAAGTACAAGACATGCCACCTCGGCCGCGAGACGCATAGCCTCGACGACCGGGCCGCCTGGCTGTACGTCAAAGCGCTGCGCTTCCTGCGCCAGCGTCATCCGCACCTGGTGCGGCCCCTGGTCGAGTCGATCGTCGACGAGTTCGAGCAGTCCGACCTGTTCGACGGCTTGGTCGATGGTCCGTTCGTCCCCGATGTCGTGCTCCACGAGGACGGGGTGTTCGCCGAGTTCCTCGCCGCGCGTGACAGCGTGCTGCCGAGCGACGAGGCGCTACTCGGCGCGCAGTGGACGCTGGTCGACCGGGCCGTGTTCGAGATCCTCGCCACCCACAGGTCCGGCCTCGAGCTGCGCGACATCGCCAGCGGCGACCGCGTCACCGTGGTCAACACCCACGACAGCGGCTGGACTCGACCCGGGATGCTGCTCATCGGTCGCCCGCTCCCGGTCGGCGACACCTACCGTGCGTTCAGCGGGTTCATGCACGTGCCAGACCGTCACCTCGACTCGGTGCTCGCTGCAGTCGAGTCCGGCGACAGTGCCGACCTCGCCGATGCGCTGGCGGCGATCCTCGCCCCGCCACGGCTCACCAACACCGACGGCGACGACCTCGTCACGCACACGCTCTCGTGGCGCGTCCCGGACCCGTCCGACGTCGGCGATGCCCTCGTCGCCGCCGGCTTGCGAACCGACGAGACGAACGAATGGACCTGGACGCGGGACTCGAAGAACCAGGCCAACACGATCATCGCCTTCGTCCGCCTCGAAGGCGACGAGCTCACCGTCGAGGTCAACTCGGCCGAACGGGCCGACGAGCTGCGGGGAATCGTCGCCGCCGCCCTGCCCGACGCCGAGCTCGTCGATGTCGAGGATCGACCGTTCGAGGTGCCCGACAGCCCGGTGCGCATCGCCGGGTCGGGGTCGGTCGATATGGACGACCCGGCGGTCCGGGCGGCACTGGCCGAGTACATCGCCGAGATGGAGCAGCGGTGGATCGATGAGTCGATTCCTGCGCTCGGTGGACGAACGCCTCGCCAGGCCGCCGACGACCCGGTCGGCCGGGAGGAGCTGAGGCGGCTGCTCGCCTCGTTCCCGGTTCCGGCCGATGACGAGATCGGCTTGATGGACCCCGAGCGGCTCCGCGCCGCGCTCGGGCTGTGACCCCGACGGCGGATCGATCCCACAGGCGCGACGCCCCGCTTGGTCGCCGAGGCGCGGGCTACGGTGCCGCCGTGGACGAGGGCCTGCGGCGGGCATTGACGCTCGTCGAGGAGGTCGGCCCGCTGGTGGCCAAGTCGGCCGACGAAGCGGAGCGCATCGGCCGCCTCACGGACGAGGTCGTCGGGGCGTTCCATGACAGCGGCCTGCTGCGGATTCTCGTGCCGGTCGAGATGGGCGGTCTCGGCCTGACGATCCCCGAGAGCGTGCAGCTGTACCGGTCGATGTCGGCCTACGACGCCTCGGCAGGCTGGCTGCTGGCGATCCTCGGCAACGGGCCACTGTTCGGGATGTTCGTCGCACCCCCCGTGTTCGAGGAGATCTTCGGTCCCGGTCGCGCCGTGATGGCCGGCTCGCTCAACCCGCTGGGCGGGCGCGCCGACCCACTGCCCGGCGGGTTCCGGTTCAGCGGCCGTGCGACCACCGTCAGCGGGTGCCGCCACGCGACGTGGCTGATGGCCGGCGCGTGGGTCCACCGCGACGGCGACAAGTCGTGGATCGGCGGCCACCCGGAGATGATCGCCGGCCTGCTACCGATGGCGGCGGTGACCATCGAGGACACCTGGGTGACGACCGGCATGCGTGCCACGGGCAGCGACGACTGCAGGTACGCCGACGTCGTCGTACCGGAGGAGCGGACATTCCCCTGGCCTGAGCCGGCGGCGCAGTGGGACGCCGGCCCGGCGGCGAACATCCCGATGCACGCCCAGCTCGGCAGCGGGATCGCGGCGACGATCGTCGGGGCCGCCCGCGGGGCGCAGGAGCGATTCGTCGAGCTCGCCGCCACGAAGCGACCGACCGCCAACACGACGGTGCTCGCCGAGCGGGCCTTCGCCCAGATGGCCGTCGGCGATGGCACCGGACTGCTGCTGGCCGCCGAGGACACGCTGCGCACCGGCACTGAGATCATCTGGTCGCGAGCCGAGCGGAACGAGCCCTTCGACGACACCGCTCGCCTCGACCTCCGGCTGCGCATGGTCACCGCCTGCCGGCTGTCACTGCGCGCCGTCGACATGCTGGTCGACGCGCCGGCATGAGCGGCGTGCGCGTTCCATCACCTTTGGAACGGGCGTGGCGGGACGTGCACACGGCGTGCCAGCACGTCCTGCTCAGCGTCGGGCGGCTGGAGGTCGCCGGGCGGATGCTGCTCGGGCTCGACCCCGAGTCGCCCGTGATCTGAGCCGGCCGCCGACCCGGCGACCCAAACTGTCAGCCGGAACGTGCCCGATCGAGCACGAACGGGCCGACAACCGGGCCACGATCGCCTCGGCCCTCTGCCCGTCAATCATCCCCCTGGTCGGTCTCGCCGCTGCGGCGAAGAGCGGCGGAGTGCCAGGGCACGACTCCCTCGAGCTCGATGTCGAGTGAGAAGCTGAGAAAGGTCCGGATCAGTACGATCAGGCCGAGGATGAGAGCGCTCTCGATGGTGAGGTCGATCGTGATCGTCTCCACGATGTCGGCGATGATCAGCACCTCCAGACCGAGGAGCACGGCCTTGCCCACGTTCCGGCGGGCCAGCCGATACGCGGCCGCGTGGCTCCCGCGGTAGAACAGCACGGCGGATCCGGCCAGCGCGCCGAGCGAACCGACGGCCAGGATGGCCACTCCGACGATCTCGAACGTCTTGACGACCTGCTCCATCCAGTCCTCGAAGTGCATCGCTTCACATCCTGGATCGTGGATTCCCGATCGTCCGCATCATCGCCGAGGCGCGGTCTCGGCCGGCCCACGTCGGCAGCTGGGTCGTGGTGGCGGTCATCTCGTTGGGGGGATGACGCCGTGGGGAGCGGCACGCAAGCTCATGCCGGTAACAGCAGCGGCGTGTGTAGGAGTCACCGGCACACAGTCGAACGACGCCCACAGGGAGACGGACATGGCGAAGGGCACCCGGCGCACGGGACGGCTCCCGATCCTCGAGGGGCCTGTTGCCGATCGACCGCGCCCATATCGCTGTCGAGGTGATCGCCGGGGTGACCCTGGCCGCATTGGCCATCCCTGAGGTGATGGGGTACACGAGCATCGCCGGGATGCCGGTGATCACGGGCCTGTACACGATCGTGCTGCCCGTCTTCGCCTTCGCATTGCTCGGCTCGTCACGTCATCTTGTCGTGGGCGCCGACTCGGCGACGGCGGCCGTGATGGCCGCCGCGTTGGCCGGGATGGCCGCCACCGGCTCCTCGCAATACGTCGCCCTGGCCGGCCTGCTGGCGCTGATGGCCGCGGTGTGGCTGCTACTGGCCCGCTTGATCGGCCTCGGCTTCGTGGCCGACTTCCTGTCGCGAACGGTGCTCATCGGCTTCCTGACAGGCGTCGGCATCCAGGTCGCCTTGGGGCAGATCGGCGGCATGCTCGGCATCCCCGCAGGCACCGGTGTGACGATCGGCGGGCGCACCTTCACCGCTCGATCGGCAAGTTCGCCAGCACGATCGACGACATCGGCCAGATCAGCTGGACCACCGTGGCGGTGTCGGTCGGTGTCCTCGGGTTCATCGTGGGCATGAAGTTCGTCAGCCCGAAGGTACCTGGAGCACTGATCGCCGTGATCGGCGCGATCTTCATCAGCTGGCAGGTGGGATCTGGCCAGCCATGGCGTGGCCACGCTCGGCCCCGTGCCGAGTGGACTGCCGAGCATCGGCTTGCCCGACGTGACCTGGTCGGACATCCCGCCGCTCATCGGCGCCTCGGTGTCGATCTTCGTGCTGATCCTCGCCCAGAGCGCAGCGACCTCGCGCGCCTACGCGGCGAAGTACAACGAGCAGTTCAGCGAGAACGTCGACCTGGTCGGTCCTGGTGCGGCCAGCATCGCGGCCGGCGCCTCCGGCACGTTCGTCGCCCAGTTCGCGGCACGGTCGGTCGCGTCGGGCGATACGACTCGCTACCCCTTCAAGAGCTCTTCGACCACTCTTGGTCGGAGCAATTAAACATTGCAGGGATCTCCTGACGCAATAGCCTTCCAGAACACTAGATCGACGATCGGCCGTGCGTGGCTGCCGACGAAGCGGCGCTGCGGTCGTCGACGGCCGGCGGCGCCGGTCGCTCGGCCTGTTCGGGCGCCGGCGTCTCCTCCTCGGGCTCGTCGAGGCTGGATGGACCGACGACGCCGGCCGCTGCCAGCGCGGACACCTCCCCTGGCGTGAGCCCTGCCGCTTCCAGCACCTCGGCTGTGTGCTGGCCGACATCGGGGGCGAGGCCGCGCGGGCCGATCACGGCACCCTCGATGTGCACGGGCACGGCAACCGTGCGGAACGATCCCGCGGAGTGCTCGACGGTCGGGAACAGCCCGGCCGCGGCGGCCTGCGGATCGGAGGCCAGCTCGCTGAGCGTCGACGCCGGTCCCCAGATGAGTCCGGCCGCGTCGAAGATCCGTCCCCACTCGTCGCGCGGCCGGGTCGCGAACTCGGCATCCATCAGGTCGATCAGCGCTGGCATGTTGTCGAAGCGGCTCTTCAACGTCTCGAAGCGAGGGTCGGTGACCCACTCGGGATGGCCGAAGGTGTCGCAGAACCGTGGCCACCAGTGCAGCTCCGGCATCGTCAGCAGGATCCACAGGCCGTCGTCGCAGACGAACCGGTTGGCCAGCGGCGAGATCAGATGGTGGCGATCGCGCTTGGTGGGCTCACGGCCGTCGACGAGCACCGCCGACAGGTCGGTCGCCATCGTCCACGCCGCGGTCCCGAGCAGGCTGGCGTCGACTGCCTGACCCTCGCCCGTCCGTTCCGCCAGGCGCAGCGCGGCCATGATGCCGAGCGCCAGGGCGAGGCCGGCGGCGTGGTCACCCTGCGCTGGCCGCGGCATCGGAGCCACCATGCCAGGGTCGGTCATCGCCGCCGTGACACCACCCCGCCCGAAGAACGCCGTGACGTCGTAGCCCGGCCGCAGCGCGTCCGGCCCGCTCGTGCCGTAGCCGCTGAATGTCGCGTGCACCAGCCGCGGGTTGACGCCGCGCAGCGTGGCCCAGTCGAGCCCGTAGCGGCGTTGGCGGTGCGGCAGCAGGTTGCAGACGAACACGTCGGCCTCGGACACCAGTCGCCGGACCAGGCTCGCGCCCTCGGGGATGTCGAGGGCGACGGCGACCGATCGCTTGCCGCGGTTGTCGACCTGGAAGCCGTAGTCGAGGTTCGGCGCGCCGGGACCCAGCTTGGGCGGGCGGGTCATGCCCCGCCACGTGTCACCCCGCAGCGGCTCGACCTTCACCACGTCGGCGCCGAAGTCGGCCAGCACTACGCCGGCGCTCGGCGCGGCCACGAAGTTGGCGACCTCCACCACTCGTATGTCCGACAGCGGCCCCTCCATGGATCCGAACGCTAGAGCGGAACTGTCAGCAGGAAGGTGCCCGATCCGGCACCCATCGGCTGACAACTCGGAGCAGGCCGTCCAGCGGCTCCGCGTGGCGCGGCGATCAGCACAAGCCGGCGGCCAGTCGAGCAGCGTGCACGGTCGGTCGGGCCGAGCCGCGTGCTGCGTCTGCGCCAGCGGCCAGGAGCGTCCGCAGGCGACGCTCGTCGGCGCGCAGCTCGACGAATCGTGCGGTGGGTTCGGCGAACCGGCGCTGGTGGGCGTCGACGACGAGGTCCTTGGCCTGGCGGTAGCCGACCCCACCCTGGCGGTAGGCAGCGGCCAGGCTGTCGACCTCGTCGGAGCGAGCCAGATGCCGGTACAGGGCGAACACGTTGCACGTCGCCGGGTCCTTGGGCTCGTCGGGGCGACGCGAGTCGGTGCGGATCGCCATCACCCGCCGTGTCACCTCGTCACGGTCGGCCAGGATCGGCACCACGTTGTCGTAGCTCTTGCTCATCTTGCGACCGTCGGTGCCGGGGATCGTCGCCACCGCCGGATCGGTGACACCGTCAGGGACAGCGAGCACGTCGCCGTACACAGCGTTGAACGCCTGGGCGATGTCGCGGGTCATCTCGATGTGCTGGCGCTGGTCGCGACCGACCGGCACGAGGTCGGCGCGGTGGATCAAGATGTCGGCCGCCATCAAGAGCGGGTAGTTGAAGACCCCGACGTTGATGCCGTCGTCTGCGGGCCGGCCGGCGACGGCGTTGCTGTCGACCATCGCCTTGTAGGCGTGGGCGCGGTTCAGCACACCCTTGCCCGTGACGCAGCTGAGCAGCCACGCCAACTCGCACACCTCGGGGACGTCGGACTGGACGTACAGCACCGTTCGCTGTGGATCCAGCCCGAGCGCGATCCACGCCGCGGCGACGTCAAGCGTGCGCCGCTCCAGCATCGCCGGGTCGCGAACCCCCGTGAGGGCGTGATAGCTGGCGATGAAGTACAGCGCGGTGTGCCGCTCGGCGAGCGCCAGCGCCGGCGCGATCATCCCGAAGTAGTTCCCGAGATGCGGTGTGCCCGAGGGCTGAATGCCTGTGACCACCGTGCTCATGTCCGTGTCTCCTGATGTCGAGCCCGTCCGGAGGCGACATCAGCGACGAGCGGCCGGCCACCAGAAGGGCGGCCTCTCGTTCGTGCAGCAGTCTGCGCTCACGGGCCGCCAACAGGCGACCACCACCAGCGCTGCGACATCTGCACGGCGCAACGGTAGACAACGGCACCTGGCGCGAGCGCTCGAATTCGCTACCCGCGGACCGGAGGGCCGTACCGCGGCCCGGCTGGTGGCGCCCACGCCGGTGTGGCGGCTGCGGTCCGGGGGCGCGTGGGACGTCTGACCGGACGTGGCGGCGGAGGTGTGCGCCATTGCAGGACGCGCACCACGGTCAGCAGCACGACAGCAGCGACCGTGGACCACACCGCGGCCTGCCAGATCGGGTTGGTGCGGTCGGTGCCGGCGCTGAGGCCATGGATGGTGGCGAAGGCGAACAAGGGGAACGAGGCGGCGTGGACGCCGCGCCAGAGCCGGCGCGGCAGGCGCGACCGGGCGAGCGACGTCAGCTCGACGGCGAGCAGGAGGTACATGGCGACGATCCCCCAGGCGACAGCGACCGGGTGCCATGTGCTGGCCAGCGGGACGAGGATCTCGGTCGGCCCGAAGTGCACGTAGCTGTCCAGCAGAAGGCCGGCCACATGCACGCCGACGAAGAGGGTGGCGAGGCCGCCGAGGAAGCGGTGCAGGTCGAGCATCCAGTTGGGCCGGACGCGGGGCGGCGTGGTCTTGGTGGAGATGCCCAGGCCCCACAGAACGCTCGCCGCGAGCAGGCACCACGACACGATCCCGCCGGCCCTCGCCGTGTACCACCAGAGCTGGGTAGTGGCGATCACGGTGCCACCGCCGCGGCGTGAGAGCGCAGGAACGGGCCGATCCCGCTGGAGGCCAGGACGTCGCCGGCCGTCGTGACGGCGAGGCCGTGGCTGCCGGCGTCGAGCAGATCGAACACGCCTGCCGAGCCGCGCAGCAGGCAGGCGGTGGCGAGCGCCTCGGCCCGCCAGGCGTCGCCCGTGATGACCGTCATCACCTCGACGTCCGTCGTCGAAGGGGCGCCGGTGACGGGATCGATGAGGTGGTGGCGGCGCTCTCCGTCGACCGTCCACGCCCGCCGCAACGTCGTCGAGGTGGCGACCGCGCCGGCGGCGACATCGAGCATGGCGATCGGCGCCGGCCACGCCGGATGGTCGACGGCGATGCTCCACGATCCTCCGTGCGGCGCCTGGCCTGCGACGCGCAGGTCGCCGCCGATGTTGATGCAGACGCCTGACGCGCCGGCCGCCAGCGCGGCCTCGGTGACGAGGTCGGCGGCGAGACCTTTGCCGATGCCGCCCGCGTCGAACCCAGTGCCCGGTGGCAGGAGCACTGACGAGGCGAGGCGGTCGACGACGATGTCGCTGCACGCGATCACCAGCTCGCTCGCCGCCGAGTGGCGGACGATGCGACGGCCGTCGAGCTGGCCGGTGAGCGAGCCGTCGTAGCCGGAGCGCAGCACGGCGCCGAGGACGGTCGGGTCGAACGAGCCGCCGGTGAGACGCCAGGCTTCGATCGCTTGCTCGACGAGCGTGATCGTCACAGCGTCGACGGCGATGGCTTCGCCCGCGTGGCGGTTGAGGCAGCTGACCTCGCTGCCGGGGATGAAGCGGCTCCACCGCTGCTCGAGTTCGCCAATCTGGGCGACGAGCCGCGCCAGCAGGTCGCCATCCGCGCCGACGACGATGACATGGGCGTCCGACCCCATCGCCCTGAAATGGGCCACGTCGGCGTCAGCTGCCATGGGTCCTCGTGTCCACGCTCGACGACCTGGACGACGCCGACGAGCTGGACGACGCCGACGACGTGCCGGCGACGGCGTTGCTGGCGGGTGTCGAAGTCGCCGAGGTTGCCGGCGTTGCCGAGGTCGCCGGCGTTGCCGTGGTCGCGGGCGAGGCCGACGTGGCGTCGGCGCCGCTGTTCATCATCTCGAGGCCACCGATCGCGGCGAACCCGGCGACGCTGACCGCGCCGACGACCCGGCGGGCACGACGAGCAGGGTGCGGCCGGCGGCGCCGACCGGACGGGGAGATCGCCATGTGGACAGCGTGCGCCGGCCAGCTGTGAACACGCTGAGGATGAGCCGAGAAGTGGCCACATCTCAGGGTGAGCAGGGGGTAAACCGGCTTGGAGCCCGCGTCGCAAACACCCACCGCGCCCGAGATCTGCCCCCAGCGAGCGTTCGGCGCGACGGGACTATGGTCCCTGGTCGCCGCCCGGCCGAGGAGGCGACACTGTGCACATGCTCGTCGATGAAGGGTTGGAGCTGCTCACGGAGGCGGAGGCGGTTCAGTTGCTCGCCCTCGGGGAGGTTGGCCGGGTCGGGATCACGATGGGTGCCCTGCCGGCCATCTTCCCCGTCAACTACCGCCTCATCGACGGGTCGATCATGTTCCGCACCGCGCCTGGGTCGAAGATGGCCGCGGCGGCGGCCGGCGCCGTCGTCGCGTTCGAGGTCGACGACTACCAGCTCGCGGATCGGTCCGGGTGGAGCGTCCTCGCCGTCGGGCCGGCGCAGCTGGTCGACGAGGCCGAAGCCAGGCGCCTCGTGCTCGCCGAGCGCCTCGAGCCGTTCGCTGATGGTCAACGCACGGCAGTGGTGCGCATCGATCCCGTCTTCGTGTCGGGCCGGCGGATCGTCCACGCCAGCACTCCAGCCGCCTGAGGTCTCTCGCCGCCAGGTGGGTGGTCAGCCCGCGTCGACGTCGACGCCATCGTCGCCCGATGGGTGGATCGGGATCTGCCGACCGGTCACCGAGCGCGGCTCGACGCGGACGAAGTGGTCCCGTTCGCCCGGCGCCCAGGTGCGTGGCAAGAGGCGCCGCAGCCGCGCGATCTCGTCGCCGTCGGTGACCTCCTCTAGCGTGCCGTGGACGACCACGCTCGTGCCGGACTCGAACAGCTCGGTCGCCTCGTCGACCTCGAACGCCACCGCGACGCCGGCCGCGGCCATCGCCAGCTTCGTGCCCGGGGCGGTACGGAACACCACCGCGCGACCGTCGACCACGTAGTTGACGGGAAACACCATCGGCTGCCCGAGGTGCACGAAGCCGACCCGTCCGAGGGCGTGGTGGGCGAGGAAGCGCCAGCACTCGTCCTCGTCCAGCCGGACGAGGCCATGGGCGTCGAAGCCCTTCGTCATGCACACCATCATGACCTGCGCGGCGCCAGGCGTCCCGACGAGGAACGCGGGCTCGACGCCACAAGCGGCGCGCCACATGCGGGTCTGCATGATACCATGCATCTATGCCGCGAACGATTCAGATACGCGACATCGACGACGATGTCTATGCCGCGCTGGTGAGGCGGGCGGCCGAGCTCGGTCTCACCGTGCCCGAACTGCTGCGCCGGGAGGCAGCCCGCCTCGCCGCCCGCCCGACGGTGGCCGAGTGGCTGGCCCGAACGCGGCGACGCCCGTCGTCGATCACCCGCGGCGAGGTCATTGAGGCGTTTGACGACGTTCGCGGCCCGTGGCCCGATGCTGATCGTTGACGCATCGTGCCTGTACGAAGTCGTCGCCGACACCGAGC
Source organism: Ilumatobacteraceae bacterium (assembly GCA_044867195.1). Classification (GTDB taxonomy): domain Bacteria; phylum Actinomycetota; class Acidimicrobiia; order Acidimicrobiales; family Ilumatobacteraceae; genus JALZMG01. The sequence continues at coordinate 7,696 of JBIOUO010000114.1, read as the reverse complement.
GTGCCGGCGTTGTGCGCGCCCGGCTCGCTGCCGACGACGACCATGCCGCGCCGCACGTCATCGACGTCGAGGTGTTGAACGTCATCCGCCGCGATCATCGCTTGGGCAAGCTGGACCGTACCGCCGCCGACCAGGCGATCGCCGATGTCCGCGACTGGCCGGGTGAGCGTTACGGGCACCGCAACCTCATCGATCGGGCGTGGGAACTGCGCGACGTCGTCCGCGGCTGGGACGCGTTCTACGTCGCGCTCGCTGAGGCCTTCGATGCGCCGCTGTTGACGGCTGACGAGCGTCTCGGCCGCGCCCGGGGGTTGCACTGCGAGGTCGTCACCGTGTGCTGACGCGCCGACGTGCGCGGCGAAGGAGCAGTGCCCGTGACGGGTCGCCCGTGAGTCCATGTCATGCTTGACGCCGATGACGGCGACCGAGCACGACGCCGCCCTGGACCGGCTGTACGCCGACTTCGGAGCGCACGCCCTGATGCCCCTGTGGACCGCCCGCGACGACCTGCTGCCGACCCAGCCGCGCCCTCGCGCCGTGCCCTACCTGTGGCGGTTCGCCGACGTGCTCCCGCTCGCCCAGCGGGCCGGGGAACTGGTCGCCGTCGGCCGCGGAGGCGAGCGGCGGGCGATCGCCTACGCCAACCCCGGCCTCGGCGGCGAGCCGTACGCGACGCCGACGCTGTGGGCCGCCGTCCAGTATCTCGGCCCCGCCGAGGCCGCGCCGGCGCACCGGCACTCGCAGAGCGCGTTCCGCTTCGTCCTCGACGGCGAAGGCGTCTGGACGATCGTCGACGGCGACCCCGTGGCGATGCGGCGCGGTGACCTCCTGCTCACTGCCGGCTGGCGGTGGCACGAGCATCACAACACCGCCGCCGCCCCGATGGTGTGGCTCGACGGTCTCGACATCCCGCTGGTGTCGGCGCTCGACGCCGGCTTCTTCGAGTTCGGGCCCGACGAGATCACCGATCGCTCGACGCCGGCACGGTCGCGCAACGAGCAGCTGTGGGGCCACCCGGGCCTGCGTCCCGTGGGGCTGCCCGCGACCCGGACGTCGCCGTTGATGGCCTATCGCTGGGAGCACACCGATCGCGCCCTCGCCGCCCAGCTCGAGCTCGACGCCGCCGGCCATCGGGGAGCGGTCGGGCCGGGGCACGCTGCCGTCCGCTTCACGAACCCGACGACCGGCGGCGACGCCCTCGTCACGCTGCGCATGGAGATGCACCGGTTCCGTCCGGGCGCGGCGGCGACCGAGGCGCGCACCGTCGGATCGTCGGTGTGGCAGGTCTTCGATGGTCGCGGCACGATCGTGCTCGACGGGCGGCCGTTCGACGTGAGCCACGGCGACGTCGTCGCGGTCCCGTCGTACTGCCGGCTCGGCATCACCGCCGAGCCGTCGCTCGACCTGTTCGCATTCTCCGATGCGCCTGTCTATGAGGCGCTGAACCTGGCCGATCCGGAAGGAGCACGTTCGTGAAGCTGGCGACGATCCGCGACAGGGACGGCACGGTTGCAGTCCGTATCGACGGCGACGAGGCAACGGAGCTCGGCGTGGCCGACGTCGGCGAGCTGCTGCGCCGGGACGATTGGCGATCGCTGGCGTCGGCAGCCGACGGTGCTCGCCGGCCAGTCGACGGCCTCGACTTCGCGCCGGTCGTGCCGAGCCCCGACAAGATCGTGTGCGTCGGTCTCAACTACCGCAGTCACATCCTGGAGATGGGGCGTCAGCTTCCGGAACACCCGACGTTGTTCGCCAAGTACCGCCAGACGCTGATCGGGGCCAACGATGACATCGTCTTGCCGGCGGTCTCGGACCTGATCGACTGGGAGGCGGAGCTGGCGGTGATCGTCGGCGCCTCCGCCCGTCACGTCTCGGTGGAGGAAGCTGCCGGCCGCATCGCCGGCTACGCGGTGCTGAACGACGTCTCGGTCCGTGACTACCAGAACCGCACGTTGCAGTGGATGCAGGGCAAGACGTTCGAGGCCACCACGCCCGTCGGCCCGTGGCTGGTCACCACCGACGAGGCGCCCGGTCCGAGCCGGGAGCTGACGTGCGAGGTCAACGGCGAGCTGATGCAGAAGGCCGACACGGGTGACCTCGTGTTCGACCCTGCGACACTCGTCTCCTACATCTCGGCGATCATCACGCTCGAGCCGGGGGACATCATCGCGACCGGCACGCCTGGCGGCGTCGGTGTCGCCCGCACACCACCTCGCTTCCTCGCCGACGGCGACACGGTCGTCACCCGCATCGGCGGCGTGGGCGAGTTGCGCAACCGCTGCCGCAAGGAGCTCCTCCCCTGAATGGGCCGCCGTCCGAGTGGATCGAGCTGATGCGTGAGGGCGAGGAGCACTTCCTCGCCCAGGTCGCGTCGCTCGACGACGCCGAGCTCGCCAGACCCAGCGCCCTTCCTGGCTGGGACCGCGCCCACGTCGTCGCCCACGTCGCCCGCAATGCTGACGCTGTGGGCAACCTGTTCACGTGGGCCCGCACGGGTGCCGAGACGCCGATGTATGCATCGGCGGAGGCGCGGAACGCCGGGATCGAGGCGTCGTCAGCGCAGGCACCCGCGGCGTTGCGTGACGACGTAGCCGCGGCGTCGGCTCGCCTGCTCGCAGCGGTCGACGACCTGCCCGCCGAGGCGTGGCGCGCAGCGGTGCGGACCGGCCGGGGCCGACTGATCACGGCTACCGACGTCCCATGGATGCGCGTCCGTGAGACGTGGGTCCACGCCGTCGATCTCGCCGCCGGCGCGGCGTTCGCCGACTTGCCGCGCGCGGTGACCGGCGCGCTGATCGACGAGGTCGCCGCCGGCCTCGCCGGCCGCGACGACTGCCCGCCAGTTGTGATCCACGCCGACGGCGGCGGCCGCTGGCGCCTCGGCCCCGAGGGCGATCCGACCGACGTCACCGGCGACCGGCCGACGATCCTGGCCTGGCTCATCGGGCGCGACGATGGTCGGGCGCTGCAGGTGACGTCCGCAGGCGGGGTCGTGCCCACGCTTCCCGCGTGGTTGTGAGCCCGCCGGCGACGATCCCCGACTCGGACGGGGCGCCGTCCACGGATCGGCTCTCGCCGAACCGATCGTGCGCCTCCTCGTACACCGCCTGCGCGACGCTGACCTCACGGATCACGCAGGCAGGAGTCCACGGCGCTCCGCTACCTCACGCTGCAGGCGGCGTGAGGTCGGCGTCGAGACCTGGCGAGCACCCACGAGGGCCGCCTCATACGGGATCACCTCGCCCTCGTCGACCAGCCTCCAGCCGGCCTCCTCGTGGGACAGGTCACTCACCTGCCGCGCGTTGAGGCCGTCCAAATCAGCGAGCACCTGTTCGACGGTCTCCAGCTCGGCGGCCGTGAACACCGCCGTATTGGCCCGACGCAACGGCAGTAGCCGGTGCAGCTCGTAGCCGAGGAGCTCCTCACGAGCCACGGAAGCATCTCCCGCATCCACCAAGCTGTCCCGGACCGGCTTCAGTCTGCGTGGTGCTGGTCCCTGCGGCAGCTTCTGGTACTCGGCGCCCGTGATCGGACGCCCCGTTCGCCGCACATGCGCTAAGTCGGCGAAGAACAGGATCTTGTTCAACTTCGTTACTCCGCCCGCCTGGTCGCCTCGAAGCCGCTCAGCGATGTACAACAGCAGCTCTGCCAGTTTCGCCTCGTCATAGCGCACCTTCATGACAGCATCATCGCGCCTGGGTGTGACGGGCCAGCCGTCTGATCCGTCGACCCGCTGTCCGGGAGCTTGCAGGCGGCCGGCACCGCTACGAGGCAGTCTTGGTGCGCGGCGAACACGTCGTCGTCCGTCGCGGCAGCGATCCGGCGCGCAGCGCCAGAAGGAGGACCTGATGGAACAACGTCTGCTGGGGCGCACCGGCGTCTCGGTCAGCAAGATGTGTCTCGGCGCGATGATGTTCGGCTCGTGGGGCAACCGAGACCACGACGACTCGGTACGCATCATCCACGCCGCGCTCGACGCGGGCGTCAACTTCATCGACACCGCGGACGTGTACGGCGAGGGCGAGTCCGAGGAGATCGTCGGCAAGGCCCTGGTCGGCCGGCGCGACGGCATCGTGGTCGCCACCAAGTTCCACGGCGCGATGGGACCTGACGCCAACCAGCAAGGCAGTTCACGGCGCTGGATCATTCGCGAGGTGGAGGAGTCGCTGCGACGCCTGGGGACGGAGTGGATCGACCTCTACCAGGTGCACCGGCCGCGCGTCGACACCGACATCGACGAGACGCTGTCCGCACTCACCGACCTCGTGCACCAGGGCAAGGTCCGCTACATCGGCCATTCCACGTTCCCCGCAAGCCAGATCGTCGAGGCCCAGTGGGTGGCCCGCGATCGCAATTTGCGGCGCTTCGTCACCGAGCAGCCGGCCTACTCGATGCTCGTGCGCAACGTCGAGGCCGACATTCTGCCCACCTGCCTCCGCCACGGGATGGGCGTCATCTCCTTCAGCCCGCTCACCGGCGGGTGGCTGTCAGGCCGCTGGCGCAGGGAGGCCGGACAGCAGTCCTCGTCGCGCGCCGGGCGGCTCCCCGAGCGCTTCGACCTCTCCCAGCCGTTGAACCAGCGCAAGCTCGACGCCGTCGAGCAACTCACCCAGCTGGCCGAGGAGGCCGGTCTCCCGCTCATCGAGCTGGCCATCGCGTTCGTGCTCAACCACCCGGCGATCACCGCGGTGATCATCGGCCCGCGCACGATGGACCACCTCGTTGGCCAGCTCGCCGCAGCCGACGTCGCTGTCGACCCGGCCGTGCTCGATCGGATCGACGAGATCGTCCCGCCCGGCACGACCGTCAACCCCGTCGACAACTCCTTCGCCAACCCGGCGCTAGAACCGGCAGCCCGCCGCCGCTGACTTCGGCGATCCGCCAGACCAGACGAGACGGTCGATGTACACGTTCGGTCTTGTGACGGCTATAGGTGGCTTCGCCCTGCCATGGGAACGACGGGCCACTCGTGCTCGTGGTCCTGCATGTTCGTACGACATCGCGAAGGTTGTCTAGCGACGGCGCGAGAGCCGGATGTCGCTCAGCCCATGTCTGTCAAAGGACGATCGGAGCGATCCCGTAGTCCCGATAGGTCGTCAATGGGTGGTACGGCACCCCGAGCAGTTCAATCTTGCTTCCAGCGATATCACCACGATCGACCACCGTGATGGCGAGCACAACGCGGGCTCCTTCCGCGGTCACGGCATCAACTGCTCGCAGGAGGCTGTCCCCCGTCGTGACGACGTCATCGACCACGATCACATCGCGATCGGCGAGTGACGGCCCCTCGATCTGTAATCCCGTGCCGTGAATCTTCGGCTTCTTCCGCACGACGAAGCTCTGTGTTCGGCCTCGGTTGGCCGCCCACTCGTGGACAAGGAGCGCTTGTGCAACGTAGATCGCGCCCAGCTCGAGCCCGCCAACCGAGTCGTAGGCGATACCTCGCTCTGAAATCACAGCGGCCATCGCTCGACCAACCTCGGCCTGATACTCGTTGATCATGAGCACTTGCTTGGCGTCGATGTAGTCGTGGGTGACCGCTCCAGAGGACAGCGTGAACGGCTCCTCGCTCCTGATGTAGGCATGCTCGGCTACGAGCTCGCGCACCGCGGGGGAGCCCCTGAGCGTGTTCGTCATGGTTGACGTTCCTTCCCAGTTGACGAGTCGAGCCGAGCAAAGGTCGTCACCCTACGCCAGCCACGCCCGGTCGCTCCGCTGAGTGAACCCTTCAAGCAACTCCACATGGGATCATCTTGGGGTCCCACGCTTGTCGCCCTCACCGGTGGCGGTTGAAGGTCGCGCCATTGGGATCAGCTGGCGTGGGCCACGGCGTCGGCGAGGAGTGCGGCACCTGCCGGCGAGGGGTGGATGTCGCACGTGGTAGGTGTGAGGTGGATGAGAAGGCCGGCTGCGCAGGAGTCACCTCCGAACGGCGCGGCGGCTTTCTGGAACGCGCTGAAGCCATCGGCGACTTGTCCACCGACGGCGCGGGTGACCCGGGCGAGTGTTGCGTTCAGCGCGGAGATGACAGCGACCGCGGCGGGATCATTGAAGTTGGTGGCGTAGTAGGTGACCGCCACGAGCTGGCCTTGGAAGCCCGCTCCGGCGAGCGCCGAGTAGATCGTGTTGAGGTTGGTGGACAACGTCGCCAGGAGCTGCGGGAGCCCATTGCTGACGCAGGCTGGGTTCGGATTGCTGTCACACGAGTCGATCAGGAGGAACAGGTCATTCGCGCCGATGGTCATGGTAACGAGGCCGGTCCGCGGGTTTGCCTGCAGATATTGGGTGGCGTACTGCAACTGGCTCGCGGTGTAGGCGACATGTAGGCGGATGAACTGGCGAAACCTCTGGCAACCGTTGTCCGGTCCGGTGCCGGTGATCAAGCTGGTGCTTGTCTCGCCCGGGCAGCTGGCGTTGGCGACCTTCTTGCGTGGACGGTACAGCTGCGATGCCAGCTCGGGGTAGCCGACAAACACCGCGGGATTGACCCCCGGGGTGACGCGAAGCGGGTTGTAGCCGAACGGCACCGAGTCACCCAACGCCAGATAGTTGTTCGGGTTGTGATTGCCCGGGCTTGCTGCTTCAGCCGGCCAGGCGTCGACGCCGGTGATCAGCGCGACAGTGGCGAGCACGACCAGCGCTCGTCGGAGCGTCAGGAATCCGCGCATCCCAGTCCCCAGTTCCCGGCGCCTCACGAGCGGTCGCGGCCTTCGACGGCAGGCGCCCGGCCATCGCTTCCGCGCCGGCAACTCTAATCCCCACGCGCCTGGCAGGTCATCGGTCGACGGCAAGGGCATCGTGTCATGTCTTGCAGTGGGGCTAACAAGAATCGAACTTGTGACCTCATCCTTATCAGGGATCGAAAGAGCCCTGGTTGGGGGGTCACCCAGCTCATCTACCAGGTAGTTTGTGTCAGCCTGTGTAAATTGCAGGAAGCCCCTGTTGCACACCTCGTCGCCCTCGTTCGCTGGCGATCAACGGAGACGACAGCGGTGTCACGGCGCCCAAGCGTAGGCGACGGGAGCGTCTGCGAAGGGGCCACACATAGCCGCCGTTCGCGACCCGGCACGGAGAGGGCGCTCCACCGCTGATCGAAAGCTTCCCGAAACTCTCGTTGACCATCCACGGTTCGCGGACTCCTGGCGCGAGGCTCTGCGAATGCGCCACTCCACGTTCGTCTGCGCGTTTGCTGCGTCCTTGGTGGCGGGCTGCGGCGGCGACGATGCGTCGGACGTCGCGGCGCCAACCGGCGAGCCGTCGACATCGGAGGCAATGACGACGACGATCCCTGCGGCGCCCGGCGTGACCGCCCCGGCACCTGCGGCCGACTCGACGGTCGAGCCCACCGACTCCGCCGAGCCGGTGGCCCCAACGACGTCGGTCGAAGGCAGCGCCATGGACCTGGCTGCGTGGCAGACGATCGAGATTGTCGACGTCGACGGCGACTCGTTCACGCTGGCCGATCTGATCGGCGCACCGGTGCTCGTCGAGACGTTCGCCACGTGGTGCTCGAACTGTCGAGCGCAACTGGCCGACACCCAGGCGGCAGCCGCGACCGTCGGTGACGACGCGACGGTGCTCGCGCTCAGCGTTGAGACCGACCTGTCACCCGAGGACGTCGCCGCCTACGCCGCAGACAACGGCTCCACTGACGTGCGCTTCGCGGTGATGTCGCCGGAGCTGCTCGCTGCGTTCG
>JBIOUO010000113.1:0-7012 GCA_044867195.1 Ilumatobacteraceae bacterium | reverse complement strand
CGCCCGACGCCGCTGCGCGACCCGCGGTTCGTGGTCGACGTCAACCTCGGCCGGCTCGCCCGCCTACTGCGTCTCGTCGGCTTCGACGTGCGCTACGACCGGCACCTCGACGACGCCGCGCTGGCCGCGATCGGCGAGCAGGAGCACCGCATCGTGCTGACCCGGGACCGCGGCCTGCTCAAGCGTCGCCAGGTGAGCCAGGGCCTCTTCGTGCGCGCCGATGCGCCGAACGACCAGATCGTCGAAGTGCTGCACCGGCTCGACCTCGGCGGCCGGCTGGCCCCGTTCACCCGCTGCCTGCGGTGCGGCGGCCAGCTCGCTCCGGTGCGCAAAGCCGACGTGCTCGACCGCCTCGAGCCGCTCACCCGCCGGCACTTCGAGGACTTCTCCTCCTGCCTCGACTGCGGCCAGGTGTACTGGAAGGGCTCGCATCACCGCGACCTGGAGCAGCTGGTCGAGCGGATCAGCTCGGGCGGTCGCGGTTCAGCTCACCATCACGTCGCGGCGGCGGAACGCCGCCATGGCGACCGCGATCAGACCGGTGGCGACGACGGTGAGTCCGAGCAGTGGCGTCCACCTGATGCTCTCGGCGGGCATCAATGGCACATGTGAGTACGGCGACAGGGCCTGCACCCAGCCTGGCGCGTCGAGGTAGGACGCGGCGTAGTAGACGCCGAACGGATAGGCGACGCCGAGCCAGGCCAGCCACGTCCGCCGTGGAGCAACACCGACGACGGCGACGGCGAAGCCGGCGACCACCCACAACGCCGGGATGTACGCCAGAGAGGCGCCGGTCAGGCGGGCCACCATCGCCGCATCGTGGAGCGACAGCGCGGCGCCCACGCCGAGGCCGGCACCGGCGACAGCGAGTAGCCCGGCGCTCCCGGCGAGCGCAATCAGGAGATGGCTGCCGAGCAGCGTGCGACGGGGCACGGCGGCGGCCAGCACGACCTCGGCCCGGCCAGCCGCTTCCTCGCTGTGCAGCTTGAGCACAGCCTGCACGGCGAAGACACCGATCAGGATGGCGAACACGAGGACCAGCGTGGCGGCGAAGGAGTCGGTGATCGTCGAGCCCTCGAGGACGAGGTTGCGCAGGGTGCTGATCTGGCGCAGGAGGTCGTCGGCGCCGCCGAGGATCGATCCGTACGCCAACGCGAAGGCGGCCAGCGCGCCGGCCCACGCCACCACGATCGTCCGCTGCAACCGGAGGGCCAGTCCCACCGGGTGACCGAGCGCGGCCGTCGCATTCGGCGGTCCCGGCGCCGGCGGCACGAGCCCGGTGCCGAGGTCGCGATGGCGCCGCAGCCACGCCGCCGCGCCCATCAGCACGGCAGCGGAGATCACCAGCAGGAGCAGTGGCCAGGCCCGGTCGCCCGTGAACGCGTCGGTGCGTTGCGCCCACCCGATCGGTGAGAGCCACGAGAGCCAGCCGGGCCCGACGTCGCCGATCGCTCGCAGCGCGTAGGCCAGGCCGAGCACGGCGCCGGCCAGCCCGGATGCGCCACGGCCGTACTCGCTGATCTGGGCGGTGATCGCGGCGACGCCGGCGAACACCAGCCCCACGCCCGCGACGCTGGCGCCGAACAGGACCGATCCCCCGGTGCTGATGCTGGCGACATGGATCGCCGGCAGCAGGACGGCGATGAGCACGCCGACGGCGACGTCGGCGCCGATAGCGACGGCGAGCGCCGCGGTCAGCGGCGTGTGGCGGCCGATCGGGCCGGCGGCGAGGAGCTCGGCGCGGCCCGACTCCTCCTCGGCGCGGGTATGGCGGACGACGGTGAACACGCTCATCAACGCGGCCAGCACGGCTGCCAGGCCCAGCGCGGCTTGGGTGACCAGCGCGCCATAGGTCGGCGGATCACCGCCGCGGTACGGCCCGACGAGAGCGACGGTCGCCGGCAACCGGAAGGCGTCGCCGATCGCGGCACGGTCGGCGACCGTGGGGTACCGGCTGGCGTAACTGGATGCCGTGGTCACCACCAGCAGGGTGATGCCGGCGACCCAGACCGCCAGCCGCACGCGGTCGTGGCGGAGCACGAGGCGCGACACCGTGCCGAGCCCGGCGAACTCCGAGGCGCTTCGTGGCGCCGGCGAGATCACGGCGGCCGTCATCGCCGCGCCCCCTCCGTGAGTCGCTGGTCGACGATGTCGTCGCCGTAGTGGCGCAGGAACAACTCCTCCAGCGTCGGCGGGTGGGCGACCAGCGAGCGGATGCCGAGTGTGTGCAACCAGCCGACGACGTCGTCGAGGTGATCGGCGTCGACGTCGAGCGTCACCGTGTCGCCGCGGCGCTGAAGGTTGCGCACACCTGGTAGGTCGTGGAGGCCGTCCGGCGCGGCGGCGGTGCGTGCCGTCACCGTGGTCGTGGTCAGGTGGCGCATGTCGTCCAACGTCCCGGTCTCGACGATCGTGCCGAGGCGAATGATCGACAGCCGGTCGCACAGCTTCTCGACCTGGGCGAGGATGTGGCTCGACAGCAGCACGGTGCGGCCACGGGCCTTCTCGTCCAGGATCACCTCGTCGAACTCCGCCTCCATCAGCGGGTCGAGACCGGACGTGGGTTCGTCGAGCAACAGCAGCTCGACGTCGGAGGCGAGCGCGGCGACGAGAGCGACCTTCTGGCGGTTCCCCTTGGAGTAGCTGCGGCCCTTCTTCGTCGGGTCGAGCTGGAACCGCTCGCACAGCTCGTCCCGCCGGCGGGCGTCGTAGCCGCCGCGCAACCGGGCGAACACGTCGATCACCTCGCCACCGGTCAGGTTGGGCCACAGGTTGACGTCACCTGGGACGTAGGCCAGGCGGCGGTGGAGCGCCACGGCATCGGTCCACGGATCGTGCTCGAGCACCGTCGCCCGGCCGGCATCGGCTCGAACCAGCCCGAGGAGGACGCGGATCGTGGTCGACTTCCCCGCCCCGTTGGGACCGAGGAAGCCGTGCACGTCTCCGGCCTCGACGTGCAGATCGACACCGTCCAAGGCCTGGGTCGAGCCGAAGGCCTTGCGCAGGCCCTCGGTACGGATCGCTTCAGTCATGAGCGCACCTCCTCGAGGGCGGCCCGCACGCCGCGACCGGGGCCGCTGGTGACGTACTCGCCGAGGGCCGTGTACAGCTCCACCACCGCGATCCCGAGGCGGGATGGAACCGAGGCCGCGGTTGGCTTGATGCCGGCGAGGCGAGCGACCTGCTCGTGCAGCAGGACGGGGCCGAGGTCCATCGCCACCAGCACCGCCGCGGCGTCGCGCGCGATCGCTGATCCGGGCGGGAATCGCTCGGGCCACGTCCCGCTCAGGAAGTCCGCTGTCGCCTCGGCCACCCGGTCGAGTACGTTCGCCGCCCCCGCTGAGCCGTCGAGCGCGGCGCGGGCGAGGTACCGCATCAGCGCGACCCCCTCGAGCGACATCGCGGCCAGCACGTCTGGCCGGCCGATGTCCCCCGCGGCGCTGGCCTCGATCTTGCGCTGGACGAGATCCATGACCGCGTCATCACAGGCCTGGCGCAGCCCCTCCTTGGTCCCGAAGTGGTGCTGGACGAGACCGACTGACACGGCGGCCGACTCGGCCACCGCCCGCATGGTCGTGCGATGGAAGCCGTGGCGTGCGAACTCCGCCAGCGCGGCGTCGCGGATGCGGGCTCGCGCCGTGAGGTCGCTCACCGGCCGGTTGCCGTTGCCGTAGATCGTTGCCACACCTTCGACAATACGACTGTATTGGTTTCGATGCAACCACATCGCCAGCTGATGACGGTGTGGCGCACCGTAGGGTGCGGGCGTGCAGTACGACGAGGTCGTCGCGGCCTTCTTCCACCCTTCGCCGGCCGGCACGGTGCCGCCGCCGGTCGCCAGTGGCGCCCCGGCCCGGCGGCTGCGCGACGCGATCGAGCCGATCGCCATGCACGGCGTCTGGTCGCGCCGCACGAACGAGCGCCTCGCCAGCCTCGGCCTCGACTTCCTCGCCGGCTACGTCTGGGGACGAGCCGCCGCACTGGGCGATCCCCGCGCGGGCGTCGTCGTGTCCTCGTTCGCGGTGTTCGAGCCCGCGATGCTCGCCGCGACGTACGAGCAGGGCCGGGCCGCTTGCTCCCGCGACGCCTTGTTGGCGGCGCGCACCGAGGCGACCATCGAGAGCCTGCACGACGTGCTGGCTGATGTCGACGTCGCGCCGATCGCCGAGCAGTTGGTCACCGCGGTGTCGTCCGTCGCCATGGCGGACCTCGCCGGGCGGCCGCTGTTCGCCGGACTGTCCGCCGAGCCATGGCCGGACGACCCATACGGGCGGCTGTGGCGGGCATGCGACCTCCTGCGCGAGCACCGCGGCGACGGCCACGTCGCGGCGTGCATCTCCGCGGGACTCGGTCCCGCAGCGATGAACGTGCTCACCGAGCTGTGGCTCGGGATGCCGCTCGGCACGTACACCGCGACGCGCGGCTGGACCGCCGAGCAGATCGGCGCGGTGGCCGACGACCTCCGCGCCGACGGGCTGCTCGCCGGCGACCAGCTGTCGGCGCGTGGGCGGGTCTGGCGCGACGGCCTCGAGGCGACGACCGACGCGTTGGAGCGGTCCGTCGTCGAGGCGATCAACGCGGCGAGCGGCGACCGCTTCGACGCCGTCGTCGCCCAGCTTGACGAGTGGTCGGCGCGCTGCGTCGGGGCCCGCGCGTTCCCGCCCGACGTGTTCAAGCGCGCCGCCGGCTGACCGCCTCCTAGCATTCGCCGCGTGACGCCCCTCAGTCGCGAGCAGCGCGCGCTCGCGATCGGGTTGGTGCTCGGCGTGACGCTGGTGGCCTTCGAGATGACCGCGGTGCTCACCGCGCTGCCCACGATCTCCGACGAGCTCGGCGGCGAGTCGCTGTACGGGGTGGCGCTCGCCGCCTACATGCTCGCCGACGTCGTGGCCCTCGTGGCGACCGGTGAGCTGGCCGACCGGCGGGGGCCGACACTGCCGTACCTGCTCAGCCTGGGCACGTTCGTGATCGGCTTGCTCGTCGCCGCCGGCGCGCCGTCCATGGGCGTGGTCGTGCTCGGGCGGGCGCTGCAGGGTGCGGGCAGTGGTGGGTTGGCGCCGATCGCCTACATCCTCGTCACGCGCGCCTTCCCGGAGGACCGCCAGCCGTCGATCTACGCCGTGCTGTCGGCGGGGTGGGTGCTGCCGAGCCTCGTCGCTCCTGCGTTCGGGGGGCTGATCACCGACCCGGCGCTGCGCACAGGCTCTGTGGCGCGCCCCTCGTTCTGTGTCACAACATCGGTCGTCGACGGCAGATGCGGTGACACAGAAGCCGGCCCCGTGAACCTCCCGGACCCGAACAGCTCGGTCGCCCCGAGATAGCCGGGTTCGACCAGCTCCGTGGTCGGCGACGCGGCGGCGATCGCCGCGCGCAGCGGTTCCATGTCGGTTGCCACCGAGAACCCCGGCAGCCAGTCGTCGTGATGGCTGAGGAACACCCGCCGCGGGCGCAGGACCTCGATCTGGCGGGCGACGAAGTCGGCGAGCGAGCCCTGGATCGGCTCCCCATCGATGTTGCCGCGACCTGCGGCGGCGAGGATGGCGACGTCCGGCCGGAGCCCGTCGAGGATGCCCGACCAGTGCCCCGACGTGTCCTGGAAGAGCAGCGAGCCGTCCGGCGTCTCGAACAGGTAGACCAGCGCGCCGCCGTCGCCGCGAGGGCTGTGCCCAGCTCGCGACGCGGCGACGTGGCGGACGGCGTCGGGCGTGAGCGCCGTGCCGAGGTACGACTGCAGCTCGGCCATCCGCGCCTGTTGCTCCTGCCACGTGACGCCGAGATCGCCGATGCACACGTCCTCGCTCTGCGCCATCTTGGTGTGCGACCAGACGCAGCTGTGCTGGCTGGGGAACACCGACACCGTCACGTCGGGTGACAGGCGAACTCGCTCACCGCCGGCGACGCAGATCATCCGCTCGCTCGGCACGCCAGCGGACTCCATCAGCCGGACCGATTCGTAGCTGCCGACGAGCGTGGCGCCGGTGCGGGCCATGATCCGCTCGGCACCGGCGAGATGGTCGAAGTGGGCGTGGCCGACGACGATCCAGTCGCACTCGTCGACGTCGTCGGCGCTCAGCCCGGTGCCCGGCGCGCCGGGCGCGCGGTCGATGTAGGCGTCGAGGAAGATGGTCAGCCCGGCGACGCGTAGCCGGAACGTCGCGCACCCGTACCAGTCGAGCGTCGGTGTGGTCACGCACGCGACGGTACGCGGCGGCTCGTGGCGTGGCGGCGTCGAAGATGGCGGGCGTAGACGGTCGCCACGGCGTCGGCGATGGCCGTGCCGTGGTGCTCGCGGGCCGCCGCGCTCTGCTCGATCTGCACCCCGCCCCGGCGCCGCCACGTGAGGCGGTTGACGATGTTGTCCGGGTCGTCGCCGCCGTAGTGGTCGGTTGGGGTGGCCACGCGTACGCAGATGTCCGAGCCGCGCGTGGCGTGGGCGATCGCCGCCTCGAACTCGCATTTCAGGCGGTGCGGCGCGGTGCCGCCGATGAGAATCTCGCCGTCGTCGAAGCCGTGGAACGCGACCGCGTGGGTGAAGCCGCGGTCGACGACGGCGCCGAGGAGCGGGAAGCTCGCCGGGTCGATGTCGGTCGACGTGATGTGCCAGTACTCGAACGCCCCGCCCGTGCCGTCGGGGCGGCGGTCCTTCCACCCCTTGCACCGCCACGAGCTGACCCGAAACCGGCGCAGCCGGGCGAGCACGTGCTCGGCCTGCTCGTCAGTGTGCCGCTCGATGTCACCGCCGTGGGGCGCGACCACGATCAACCGGTGCTGGACGCCGTCGTCGTCGAGGCGTTCGACGAGCTCGCCGTGAGTCTCGGCATCGCCGTCGGACATCGTCGGGTTCGCCGCCGGCAGCACGACGGCACCCTGGAACGCCGCGTCGGTGCCGAGGCGGCGGCGTCCGGTGAGCCCGATGCGCACGATGTCGGCGGCGTCCTCTTCGCGGCCCTCGCTGACGGTGAACAGCGCGTACTCGTCCGGCGTGCGGAGGATTCGCACCTGCCGCCCGACG
>JBIOUO010000112.1:0-5376 GCA_044867195.1 Ilumatobacteraceae bacterium | reverse complement strand
GCGGCCGGCACGACGAACGTCTCGCCGAAGCGGTGGTTGAACCGCAGCGCGATGTCGCGGGTGATCTCGACGTGCTGGCGCTGGTCGTCGCCGATCGGGACGTGGTCGGTGTCGTAGAGCAGGATGTCGGCTGCCTGCAGAGCGGGGTAGGTGAACAGCCCGCCGGAGATGAAGTCGCCCTCCCGTTTGGCCGACTTGTCCTTGAACTGGGTCATCCTCGACAGCTCGCCGTAGCTGACCGTGCACTCCATCACCCACGCCAGCTGGCTGTGCTCGGGGATGTGGCTCTGCACGAACACGGTGGCCACGTCGGGGTCGAGGCCGATGGCGAACAGCATTGCCGCCAGCTCGAGCGTGCGGGCGCCGATGACGCCCGGTTCCTCGGTGATCGTCAGCGCGTGGAGGTCGACGACGCCGTGGAAGGCGTCGTTCTCGTACTGCCCGCGAGCCCAGTTGCGCAGCGCGCCGAGGTAGTTGCCCAGGTGGACGTCGCCGGTCGGCTGGATGCACGAGAGCACACGGGTCACCCCCCGGAGGGTACCCATCGGAGTGTTTCCGCCGTTGGAGTGTTTGCACGGGGCCCTCCCCCGAGGTAACCCTCCGACGGCGGAAACACTCCAACGGTCCGCGCTGGTCGGCGGGGGTGCCGCTACCGTCGCGGGGCGTCATGGCGATCGACGTCGCGGCCGAGCTGTCCGACCGGACTTACGAGGGACCGTTCGACCTTCTGCTGCAGCTGATCCTCGCCCAGGAGGTCGACATCCACGAGGTCAGCCTGGCCCGCATCGTCGACGCCTACCTGGCCGAGATCGACCGGATGCAGGCCGACGAGCACCTCGACCTCGATCTGGCGACCGAGTTCCTGCTCATCGCCGCCACGCTCGTCGAGCTCAAGACCCGCCGGCTGCTGCCCGGCCCGGCGACCGTCGACCTCGACGACGAGCTGGCGCTGTGGGAGGAGCGCGACCTGCTGCTGGCCCGGCTGCTCGAATGCAAGACGTTCAAGGACGTGTCCCGGCTGTTCGGCTCGCTCGCCGACGAAGCCGGCCGCAGCTTCCCGCGTGCTGTCGGCCCCGACGAGCGCTTCGCCGGGCTGGCGCCCGATCCCTTCGCCGGGCTGACGGCGCAGCGGGTGCGTGACGCGGCGATCCGCGCCCTGACCCCGCGGCCGACGCCGCGGATCGACCTGTTCCACGTCGCCCCGATCCGCGCCAGCGTCGCCGACGCCGTCGCCGAGCTGGTCGACGAGCTGCCGCGAGTCGGCCGGATCACGTTCACCCGCCTGACCGCCGCGCTGGTCGAGCGGCTCGATGTGATCGTCCGCTTCCTCGCCGTGCTCGAGCTGTACAAGCAGGCGCTGGTCGATCTCGGCCAGGCGGACCGCTGCGGCGACATCGACGTCGAGTGGATCGGCCCGGCTGTCCCCGACCCTGCCTCGCTGGCCATCGACGCCTACGAAGGATGACCGAGGATGACCGCCGGATGAGCGCCGGATAACCGAGGATGACCGCCGGATGAGCGATGACCACCGCCGGGCGATCGAAGCGATCGTGCTCGTCGCCCACGAGCCGGTGCCCGCCGACCACCTGGCCCAGCTGCTGGAGCGCCCGGTGGCCGACATCGTGCAATGGTGCGCCGAGCTGGCTGACGGGTACGCAGCCGACGGGCGGGGCTACCAGCTGGTGCGAGTCGCAGGCGGCTACCGCTTCCAGACGCACCCCGATCTGACGCCCTACGTCGAGCGGTACCTGCTCCACGACCAGCGGGCCCGGCTGTCGCCGGCGGCGCTGGAGACACTGGCGATCGTCGCCTACAAGCAGCCGATCTCCCGCGCCCAGATCGCCTCGATCCGCGGCGTCGACCCCGACGGCGTGCTGCGCACGCTGCAGGCTCGCGGCTATGTCGACGTCGCCGGCCACGACCCGGGGCCGGGGCAGGCGGTCCTGTATCGCACGACGAGCGCGTTCCTGGAGAAGCTCGGCCTGGACAGCGTCGACGACCTGCCGCCGATCGCCGAGTTCATCCCCGGCGCCGAGGTGGTGGAGGCGCTCGAGGTCGGGCTGCGGGTCCCCGATGCCGGAGGAGGCTGAGCGCCCTGGGCGCCCGCTGTGGGAGCAGCAGCTTGCGGGGGAGCGGCTGCAGAAGGTCCTCGCCGCCCGCGGCTATGGCAGCCGGCGGGTGTGCGAGGAGCTGATCGCGGCTGGCAGGGTGACGGTCAACGGCGAGGTCGTGGTGCTCGGTCGGCGCGTCGACGCTGCCGTCGACCTGGTCGAGGTCGACGGGGCGCCGGTCGGCACCCGGCCCGGACTCGTGCACTACCTGCTCAACAAGCCAGCCGGCGTCGTGACGACGGCCAGCGACACCCACGGCCGCCCGACCGTGGTCGAGCTCGTGCCGGCCGAGCCGCGGGTGTTCCCGGTCGGCCGGCTGGACGCCGACACCGAGGGCCTGCTGTTGCTGACGAACGACGGCGAGCTGGCCAACCGGATCGCCCATCCCCGCCACGGGCTGCCCAAGGAGTACCTGGCAACCATCGCCGGCGGCCAGGTCAGCCCGGGGGCACTGCGCCGGCTGCGGGAAGGGGTCGAGCTCGACGACGGCCTGACGGCACCGGCGAAGGTGTCACAGCCGAGCCCCGGCGTGCTGCGGATCACGATCCACGAGGGACGCAACCGCCAGGTCCGCCGGATGTGCGACGCCGTCGGGCACCCCGTGACCCGCCTCGTGCGCACACGCATCGGGCCGCTGGGCGACCGCCACCTGAAGCCCGGCTCCTGGCGCCGGCTCACTCCCGCCGAGGTCCGCGCCCTCGCCGAAGCGACGACATGACCGCCATGGATGGTGGGCGCGCCGGTACGCTCGTCGGACGTGGACGCCGCCCCGCGCGCCAACGTGATCGGCCTCGGACTGATCGGCGGGTCGATCGGATTCGCCCTGCGCGAGGCGGGGTGGCACGTCACGGGCGACGACATCGTGCCCGGACGACCCGACGGCGCGATGGCCCGCGGCTGCGCCGACGCGACCGGGCTCGACCCAACCGCCACAGTGACGTTCGTCGCCGTGCCCGTGCTGGCCGTCGCCGACCAGGTCAAGCGGGCGCTGGCCGAGACGTCCGGCGTCGTCACCGACGTCGGCGGCGTCAAGGGACCGATCGCCGAGGCGGTTGACGACCCGCGCTTCGTCGGGGGGCACCCGATGGCCGGCAGCGAGCTCGACGGGCTCGACGGCGCCGACGGCTCGATGTTCAGCGGCGCGGTGTGGGTGCTGACGCCAACCCCCACGACCGCGGACTCGACGTTCGCCGCGGTCGCCGGCGTCGTCGCTCAGCTCGGCGCCGAGGTGGTGGCGATGGCACCGGCCCGCCACGACGAGATGGTCGCCGTGGTCAGCCACGTCCCGCACCTCACCGCGGCGAGCCTGATGGGCGTCGCCGCCGACCGGGCCGAGGAGCACGCCGCGCTACTGCGCCTGGCCGCCGGCGGATTCCGGGACATGACTCGAGTCGCCAGCGGCCAGCCCGACATCTGGCTCGACGTGTGCGCCGAGAACCGCCCGGCGATCCTCTCCGCCCTCGACGCGCTGCTCGCCCGGCTCGGCGAGATGCGCGAGATCATCGACAGCGACGCGCGGGACGAGCTGCACGGCCGGCTGCAACGGGCTCGGGACGCCCGGACCAACCTGCCGATCCACGCCGCCCACCCCGAAGAGCTGGCCGAGGTGCGGATTCCGATCCTCGACCGCCCCGGCGCGGCGGCCGAGGTCTTCACGCTCGCCGCCGAGCTCGGCGTCAACATCGCCAGCTTCGAGGTCGTCCACCTCGCCGAGAGCAACGCCGGTGTCGCCGTCGTGCTCGTCCACGCCGACGTCGCCGACCTCTACCGCGGCGGCCTGCTCGCCCGCGGCTTCCGCCCGGCCGTCACCCGGCTGAGCTGACTCGATGCCCGACGCCCTGCGGCTGGTCACGGCGGCGCGCCCGCTCGATGCGGCCGTCAGCGTCCCGGGCTCGAAGAGCATCGCCAACCGTGCGCTCGTCTGCGCCGCCCTCGCCACCGGCGAGAGCCGCCTGGCCGGCCTGCCCGCCGGCGACGACACGGTGGCGATGATCGACTGCCTGCAGGCGCTCGGTGTCGACGTCGCGCTCGCCGCAGGGGACGCGGTGGTCGCCGGCACCGGCGGTGCACTGCACGCCGCGGGCATCGTCGTCGATGCGCGGCTCGCCGGGACGACGTCGCGCTTCGTCACGGCGCTCGCCGCGCTGGCACCGGGACCGGTCACGATCGACGGCGCGCCACCACTGCGGCAGCGACCGATGGGCCCGCTGCACGAGGCGCTGGCGACGCTCGGCGCCGACGTCTCGACGGCAGACGGCGCCGGTCGGCTGCCGGTGACCGTGCGCGGCCCGCTGCGCCGCGGGGGCACGGTGGCGCTGCCCGGCGATGTGTCGAGCCAGTTCCTCAGCGCGCTGATGCTGATCGGTCCCCTGCTCGACGGCGGCCTGCGGATGCGGCTGACGACGCCGCTGGTCTCCGCGCCGTACGTCGAGCTGACCGCGGCGGTGATGGCGGAGTTCGGGGTGGAGGGGATCGAGATCGCCGACGCCGGCGTGGTCGTGCCGGCCGGTCGGTACTACGGCACGAACATGACGATCGAGCCGGATGCCACCTCGGCGAGCTACCCGCTGGCGATGGCCGCCGTCGCTGGTGGACGGGTGCGCGTGCGGGGCCTGCGCCAGCGCTCGATCCAGGGTGACGCCATCTTCGCCGACCTGCTCGCCCGGATGGGCTGCACGGTGGCCGACGACCGCGGCGGGCTGGCGGTCGCTCGTGACCCGTCGACGCCGTTGCGGGGCGTCGACGTCGACCTCGGCGACACGTCGGACCTCGTCCCGACGCTCGCCGTCGTGGCGGTCATGGCCACGTCGCCGACCCGGATCGGCGGCGTCGGGTTCATCCGCGCCAAGGAGAGCGACCGGCTCGGTGATCTCGCCGCCGAGCTGGCCAAGACGGGCGCAAGCGTGGCCGTCGAGCCCGACGGGTTGCACATCGAGCCGGTGCAGGAGCTGCACGGGGCCACGCTGGCGACCCACCACGATCACCGCCTGGCGATGGCGTTCGGCGTGCTCGGAACCGTGGTGCTCGGCGTCGAGGTGCTCGACCCGAACGTCGTCGGCAAGAGCTGGCCCGATTTCTGGGCGGCCCGTGAGGCGATCGTGTCGCCGTGACGGCATCTGAGCGGTCAACACCGCGCCCGCGTCCCGTCGTGGGCGACCTGCCAGCATGGTCCGCCGTGCCGCCGGCCTCCCGCGCTCGCGCACGCCCTGTCTCGCTCGGGCGTGGCCTGGTGCGCACGGCTCGGCCGCGTCAGTGGCTGAAGAAC
>JBIOUO010000111.1:0-20244 GCA_044867195.1 Ilumatobacteraceae bacterium | reverse complement strand
ACCACCGACACCATCGCCACGGTCAGCGGATGGGGAATGACTGGCACGCTGACGATCGAGAACGCCGGTGCGTTCGCCACCGGAGGGCGCGGCGACATCGTCGACCTGCAGACCATCGTCGGCGGCACCGGGGACTTCGCCGACGCGTCCGGTGCGATCCGCGCCTCGGGCACGTTCGACTCGATCACCGGCACCGGCACCTCCCGGTTTACCGGCACCGTCTGCACCGCCTGACCGGCCCTACGTTCGGCGGGCGCGGAACGCGTCCAGCAGGGCTGCTCGCGCCTTCGCCGGCGGTGCCTGGCCGGGCGCCTGGCGGAGCACGGCTGCGGTCGCTCGCAGCTGGGCCAGGTACTCGGTGCAGTGCGGGCAGATGACGAGGTGCTCTTCGACCAGCAGGCGGGCGTCGTCGTCCAGCGCCCCCTCCATCCAGTCGGTGACCGTCTCGACGAACTCGACGCAGCGGACCTTGGGCTGGCGCATCAGCTCACCCCCGCCCGTTCGTCGAGGTAGCCCTCCAGCAGTGCCCGCGCTTTGCTGCGGGCCCGGTGCAGCAGCACTCGCTGGTTGACCTCGCTGAGGTCGAGCAGATCGCAGACCTCGCCGGCGGTGAACCCTTGGATGTCGCGCAGCTCGAGCACCGTTCGTTGCGCGTCAGGGAGCGCGGCGACCGCAGCTGCGAGCCGGTCGCCGAGCTCGGCGGCGAGCACCCCGGCATCAGGGAGGTGTTCCGCGGAGGGTGGAGCGCCCCAGAACCCGGCCCAGCGGCCCTCGGTGAGGAACCGGTCGGGGTCCACGGCCGGATCGTCGGCGTCCAGACCCGTCGTGAGTGACGAGAACGGGCGGGCCCGTCCCTCGCGCTCACCGCGGGTCTTGGCCCGGTTGACGAGGATGCGGAACATCCAGGTGCGCAGCGACGACCGTTGCTCGAAGCGGTCGATCCCCTGGATCACGCCGAGAAACGTCTCCTGGACGACGTCCTCGGCCGCCTCTCTGGTCGCGACGTACTGCCGGGCGACACGCTGCATGACGCCGTAGTAGCGGTCGACGAGCTCGGCGAACGCAGCCTCGTCACCGACGCGCAGGGCGGCGACCAGCGTGGCGTCCTCCGCCACACGGTCGTCCGGCTCCAGCTGCACCAGCTGCAGAACGTACCGCGGAGCTCAGCGGAGCCGCAGCGCGAGGTGATCGGCGACCCGCAGGGCGTTGGCGATGATCGTGAGGGTCGGGTTGACCGCGGAGCTGGACACGAAGAACCCGGCGTCGACGACGTACGTGTTGTCGATGTCGTGCAGCCGGCAGTCGAGATCGAGCACCGACGTGGTCGGGTCGGTGCCGAACCGTGTCGTGCCGTTCTGATGGGCCACGGCCGAGATCCCCAGCTTGCCGCCGAGGTAGCTGTGCCGGCCGACGACGTCGTCGGTGCAGCGCATGGCGTCGAGAAGGGAGCGGAACTTGGCCTTCAACCGGTCGTGGGACTCCAGGTTGGTCGGCCGGTAGGTCAGCCTGATCTGGCCGTCGGCGCCGAGCTGCACCCGGTTGTCGGGGCGTGGGAGGTCCTCGGTGGTGAGCCAGAAATCGAGGGCATGGGCGGCGAGATCGGCCGGATCGTCGGCGTCGGGTGCGTCGAGCGACATGGTGTAGGCGTCGCTCTTGCCGAGCATCTGCATCGCGCCGAGCGGATGGTCCCAGTCGCCGTCGCCGAAGTAGAAGTCGTTGATCCCCAGCGTCTTCTCGAACCGGGTCGGGTTCGGCGTCTTGGACGTGGCGATTAGCGACGAGTTGTTGTGCAGCATGAGGTTGCGTCCGACCATGCCCGAGCTGTTGCCGAGCCCGTCGGGATGGTCGTCGTTGGCCGAGGCCAGCAGCAGCGCGGCGGAGTTGATCGCACCGGCGGACACGACGACGACGTCGGCGCTGTAGTGCTCTCGTGCGCCGTCGCGCTCGACCTCGACGTGCTCCACCGTGTGACCGCCCGGTCCGGTGACGAGACGGGTCACCCGGGCGCCGGTGAGCATCGACACGTTCGGGTAGCGCAGCGCCGGCTCGACGCACACCACCTGGGCGTCGGCCTTGCCCTTGACGAGGCAGGCGAACCCATCGCACGTCGCGCAACGGATGCAGGCGCTGGCCTCCGGTCGGGCCTCGTCGAGCATGACCCCCAGCGGCAGCGGGAACGGCCGCAGTCCGGCGCCCTTCAGGTCGTGGGACAGCTGCTCGATCCGCGGTTCGTGGCTGACCGCCGGCCACGGATACGAGGCCGATGCCCACGGGTCGAGCGGATCCGCCCCCCGCTCGCCGTGCACCGAGTACAGCTGCTCCGCTTTCGTGTACCACGGCTCGAAGTCGGCGTAGGACAGCGGCCACGCCGGTGAGACACCGTCCACGTGGTGAACCTCGCCGAAGTCCCGCTCGCGCATGCGGAACAGGACCGCGCCGTACACCTTGGTGTTGCCGCCGACGTAGTAGTGCTGCTTGGGGTTGAACTGGCGGCCGTCCTGGTCCACCCACAGCCCGGCGTTGCGGTAGCGCAGCTCACCCCACACCACCTGTGAGTTCCAGTTGTCGTGCTCGCGCGGGTACCAGCGGCCGCGCTCGAGCAGCAGGATGCGCTTGCCGGTCGGGGCCAGCGCGTGGGTGAGCGTGCCACCGCCGGCGCCGGAGCCGATCACGATGACGTCGTAGTGCTCAGACATGGTCAACCTCCTTGGGTCGAGGATGGGATCGAGTCGGACGGTGAGAAGGACCCGGTTCGGCACGTCGCCGCCTCCGGGCGCGTCGGCGGCCGCGTCAGACGATGGCGAGCGGGGCGACCCACGCACCGGTGGCGCCGCGCAGCTTGGGATGGGAGACGACGAAGAGGAACTCGCAGACGCCGACGGCAGCCAGTTCGGTGAGGAACAGGTTCTCGATCACGACGACGCCGTGGCGGGTGTTCAGCGTCTGCGGGACGACGAACGGCTCATCGGGATCTTCGGCCGGGACCGGGCCGTAGCTCCACGTGTCGCAGCCGGTGATCGCGACCCGCCGGGCGACGAGCCACTCGGCGAGCTCGATCCCCGGGCCGGGCTCGCCGGCGGCGTAGACCTCGTTGTCCACGCCCCACAGCGAGCCCCACCCGGTGTGGAACAGCACTCCGTCGCCCGGCTCCACGTCGAGCCCGGCCGATGCCAGCGCCCGGTCGGCGTCGTCCGGTGTGATCACGTCACCGGGTTGGAGACGCTCGACGCCACGGCCGGCGGTGACGTCGATCAGCAGGCCACGGGTGACCACTTGCGGCATCGTCTCGATCCCGAGCTTGGCGGTCCCGTGCTCGGCGACCACGTCGGCGAGGCGGTGCCCGTTGTACATGCGGTCCCCCACGTGGAGGTGGTTGAGCCCGTCGACGTGGGTGCCGATCTGTGACGGTGCGGCGACGTGCTCGACGATCCAGTTGACTTCGTTGCGACCGACGCGCCGCATCGGGTCGGTGGTCAGGAACTGACGGAACGACCGACCGGGGAACGCCGGGACTCGGTCGTCGAGCACGTGGGCGAGGTCGAACACCCGGCCCTGCCGGACGAGCGAGGCGGCCCGGACGACGTTGGCCGGCCCGATCTCGTTCAACGCGCCGGCCTCGTCGTCGGCGCCGTAGCGCGACGGCCACCAGGTGTCGCTCATTCGCTGGACCACGTGCCGCGGAAGTCGGCGAACAGCGTCAGTCCGCCGTCGACGAAGATCGTCTGGCCCGTGATGTAGGCGGCCTCGCCCGAGAGCAGGAACGCCGCGGTGGCGGCCATCTCCTCGGCGTCTCCGGCCCGTCCCATCGGGATGTGGGCCGTGACCAGCTCGCGCTTCACCGGGTCGTCGATCCAGGCGCGGTTGATCGGTGTCACGGTGGCGCCTGGTCCGATGCCGTTGACCCGGATGCCTCGGCCGGCGTACTCGAGGGCGAGGGTGCGGGTCAGGTTCTGCATCCCGCCCTTGCTCACCGAGTAGCCCAAGAACTTCGGCTTGGGGATCAGCTGGTGCACCGACGACACGTTGACGATCGCCCCAGGCGTGTCGTCAGCCAACAGCTGGCGGATCTGTTCGCGGGCGCACAAGAAGGCGCCGCGCAGGTTCACGGCGAGGACCCGGTCGAACGCCGTGGCGTCGAGCATGTCGGAGTCCTGGGCGACCTGGATGCCGGCGTTGTTGATCAGGAAGTCGACACCGCCGAACTCGGCGCGCACCTCCTTGAACATCCGCCCGACGGCGTCCTCGTCGGCGACGTCGGCTTCGACGAGCACCGCCCGGCTGCGCGCCTGGCACTCGTTGATCTCGCTGATGCAGGCGTGGACCCCGCCCTCGATCGCGTCGCGCGTGGCGACGGCGCCTTCCATCGGCCCGACGTAGTTGACAGCGACGTTCACGCCTTCGTGACCGAGGCGGATGGCGATCGCCTGACCGATTCCTGAGCTGCCGCCCGTGACGAGCGCCGTCTTGCCCTGCAGACCTTCCATGATCCCTCCTCCACTGTCGTGCTCATACGTCGTCCGCCGAGCCGGCGATCCGTTACATCAACGAGCGTGAAACGCGCGGTAGATCACGACCAGCTCGGCGCGCACCTCGGGATCGAGACGATCCGGCTCCAATCGGCCGAGCACCGAGATCGTCAGCCGCATCTGATCGAGATACGCGACGCAGGCCGTGCAGGCCGCGAGATGCGCCTCGAACCGCCGGCGCACGCGCCCGGTCAGCGCACCTTCCAGGTAGCTGGTCATCAGCTCCACCGCGGCGCGGCACTCCATCGCCTCACGACGGCGGGCGACCCAGCCGCGGTTGGAGACCCGGAGCTTCATGCTGCTCTGTCTCCCGCCGCCGCAGATCGTTTCAGCCCGTGGCCGACGTCACGCGCTCGACGGGCCGAGGTCGCTTCCGCCGATCCGTTGTTCGGCTTGGCTGATCGCCCAGGCGGCGTTGATCAGGCCGATGTGGGAGAACGCCTGGGGGAAGTTGCCGAGCAGTTCACCCGTGTGCGGATCGACCTCCTCGGCCAGTAGGCCGACATCGTTGATGTAGGCGGCAGCACGGTCGAACACCTCCCGGGCCCGGGTCGGTTGACCCGACATCGCGAGCGCCTGGGCCAGCCAGAACGTGCACAGCAGGAACGTCCCTTCCTCACCCTGCAGACCGTCGGCGGCCAGGTAGCGGTAGACGAGCCCACGGTCGTCGGTGAGCTGCTTCTCGATGGCATCGATGGTGGCCAGCACCCGTGGGTCGTCAGCCGGAAGGAACCCGACGATGGGGATCATCAGGTTGGAGGCATCGAGATCATCAGACCCGAACGACTGCGCGAAGGCCCCAGCGGTGTGGCTCCAGCCCTCATCGATGATCGCGGCGGCGATCTCGTCGCGACTCGCCTCCCATTGGGGAACCCGGTCTTCGGCGAGCAGCTGTCCGGCGAGCTTGATCGCTCGGTCGAGAGCGACCCAACACATCAGCTTGGAGTACAGGAAGTGACGGGGTTCGCTCCGGATCTCCCAGATGCCCTGATCGCGGTCGCGCCAGCGGGTCGCGGCGGCGTCGGCGACGGCGACGAAGAACCGGCGGGTGGCGTCGTCGACACCGCCGAGGTGCTCGGAGAGCGCGGCGACGGCGTCGAGCAGTTCGCCGTACACGTCGACCTGGCGTTGGTTCCACGCCCCGTTGCCGATCCGCACCGGTCGACTGTTCCGCCAGCCGGCGAGGTGGGGCAGGTGACGTTCCGAAAGGTCGCGTTCGCCGCCGATGCCGAACATGATCTGCAGGTCGCTGCCGCGGTCGACCGACGTCGCGGCGGCGGTGGCCATGAAGTCGAAGAACTCGGCGGCTTCGTCCGGACAGGCCGCCACCCACAACGCCTGGATCGTGAAGCTGGCGTCTCGAACCCAGGTGTAGCGGTAGTCCCAGTTGCGCTCACCTCCGGTCGTCTCCGGCAACGACGTGGTGGCGGCGGCGACGATGGCGCCGGTGGGCCGGAACGTCAACGCCTGCAGCACCCGCCCGCTGTGCTGCACGAGCTCGTCGTACGGGCCGTCGTAGCTCTGGTGCAGCGCCGCCCACGATTGCCAGGCGGCGATGGTGTCCTCGAGCCGTTCGGTGATCTCATCTTGCGACCACACCCTGGCCGATTTGTCGCCGGTCGGGCGGTGGTGGAGCGCGAAGCCGACCTGCTCACCCGCACGCACGAGGATCCGGCCGCTCGCCGTCGCCCCGTCGATGACCAGCTCGACCGGTGAAGACAGCCGAAGCGAGTCGGCGCCGCCTCTGGCCGCGATCCCGCCTGGGACCTCGAACAGCAGAGGGTGGATCAGGCCGTACTCGGTGCGGGGCGCGAACTCGACCTCGATCTCGACCTCTCCTTCGACACCGGTGAGCTGGCGCAGCAGCAGGTGCGGCGAACCTCTACCGATCTCGTGTTCTCGGTTGCCCGCACCGAGACTGAGCGCCTCCGTCAGGAGCACGGCGCCGGTCGACGTGCGGAACGAGGTCTCCAGCACCATCGAGCGCTCCACGTACGCCCTGCTCACCGTCGTCTCACCGGTAGGCCGGATCGACCAGTGGCCGCCGGCGTCATCGAGCATCCGTGCGAACGTCGACGGGCTGTCGAACCGCGGGAAGCACAACCACTCCACCGAACCAGCACGATTCACCAACGCCGCCGAGTGGCAGTCGGACAGCAGGGCGTGATCGGCGATCGGAGTCGTGCTCATGACACCCTCGTCCCGCCACCATGCCAGGCGTTACAGCTGGTGGGCCTCGTGCTGTAACGGCCCGGCCTCCGGTCAGACCGAGACCGATGATGCGAAGATTCGAGGTGCTGCTGCCGTCCCAGTTCAACGACGGTGCCGACGTCGCTCAGACGTGCCTGCACTGCGTCCCGGAAACCCTGATGCAGGTCGTCGAGCGGTTCGGGGCGCTCTCGCTCGAGCGAGCACCCATCGACGGAGTCTGGATTGCGATGGGCCGCCGATACGACGACGAGCTACTGCGGCTGACGATCGACGTCCCCGACACCGACGACAACCGTCGCTGGATGACGATGTTCAAGACAGAACTCCTGGACCGATTCCAGCAGCTGGAGATCTACATCACCTCGTATCCCATCGACGTGCTGTGATCACACGGGCGCGTGGATCGAGATGCGGCGGTCGGCGTGCGAGGCTGTTCCCGCAACTCCGCATGGCGGCCGCGACACGGACACGGATCGCCAGCACCGGGCGTCCCATCCTCACCGCGTTGGCCCCAACGCGGTGATCGCCGTGCTGGTTCGCCGCCGGCCGACTGCTGACGGGAAGAGTCGTTGGTGCTCGGCACGAGCACGCGGTCATCGAGTGGGTGACCGACGCGAGGCGCCCGCATGGTTCCTGCTGGCCGTGCTGGTGCTGCCGAGCCTCGCGACTGCCGCCGCTGACGGTGTCGGCGGCCCGTTCCTGCCGCTCGTCGTGTCGGGCGCCACGACCGCTGCGCTGGTTGGGCGGTGCTGACCGGGCCGATCTCCAGTTGTTCATCGTGATCGGCGTGATGGGCGTTCCTCGGCGCCGGTTATCGGGCGTGCCGCTCGCGGCGGACATGTTCGTCGCCGAGACCACCGGCGGCCCGTCACTCGTCGTGCCCGGTCTCGCCGCCGGCGCCGCCGCCAAGCTCATGATGAGCGCCTCGTCGGTGACCGACTACCAGATCAACCACGGACCCCTCGGTCACGTGATCGCCGGTCACCAGCCGGCGTGACGCAGCGGGCCCGGTCCCATCCACGGCGGAGTCCGCAGCCCAGGCCCAAGCGAGGACGATCCCCCGCCGCACCTCGGCGCCGAGCGTCGCCTGGTCAATCGTCGTCACGGTGTCGCGATCCTCCAAAGCGCCTGCCTCGACACCGAAGCCCGAGTCCGCATCGTCCCAGGCCGCTGGCGTACGGGAATGGAGCAACTGCCGAACGGGGCCGCTACTCGTGTCCGTCGCCGGTGGCAAGCACCGCTTGCTGCCGGAATGGCACCCTGGATTGGTCACGCGACGCCGGGGACGTCGTCTCCAGCGATGCTGTCGAAACGTTCGAGACCCCGGCCGCGTGCCGGTGATACGTGACATGAGCCGGCGCTCAATGCGGTAACGGCGGTGTTCGCCCACAGGACGAGACGAGTGCTCAGCCGAGCGAATCAAGCCAACCCACAAGGAGCAACCATGGCAACCATCACCGGCCTCGTCCTCGAAGTGGCTCGCGACAGCAACTCGCCGCGAACCTATCGAGCGACCGTCGACTACGACGTGACGTTCGAACTGTCCGAGCGTCGCGACCGCGCCCGCTTCCGCGACACGTTCCTGCTGCGCGATGCCGATGACGGCAGCGACCGCGACGACCTGCTCGGCGTCGCCCGCGGCGCGTTCCGTGCCGACCGACCGACCGCGCATCGGCACCTCGTCATCACCGGGCTGACCGACGACAACATCCGCCAGCGCGCCCAGGAGGACGACATCGAAGCGATCGCAGTTGTGCAGCTGCGCAACCTCGAGGTGTCCGACTCGCTCGTCGTGGAGTCAGCGACGACGCGGCCCTTCAACGTCTCGCTGCAGACCTGACCGCTACCGGGAGCCGGCACCGCGACGCGACGGTGCTGGCGCCCCGGTCCCACATGCCCTGCCGTCGACTGGTCCACCACGACCCGCCCTCGGGCGCTGTCCACGGTCGTGTCCACCTATCGGCCTGGAGCTCATCATTCACGGCTGCGTCCGGAGCGGCCGGGCCACCGTCGTCGCTTTCGCCGTCGGCCTGTGGGTCGGCGGCGCCTACTGGTTCACCGCCTCCACTACCTTCGCCATCCCCGGCGACGCGTCGTGGCTGCTCCGGCCGTCGACTGGTGTCCTGGAGATTCGGCGGCCGGGTCTCGCTCGTTCGGTCCGGGAGAGCTGCGTGGTCAGCGTCGCTTGACGTTGACGTCGCCCGAACGGCGTGAACGTCGGCGATGACGCTCACATCAGGTGCTCAAGGTGGTCGCTGTCGGCGAGGGGTGTGGTTCGTCGGTGAGGGTGGCGACGGCTGCAGCGACCTCACAGGGCCGGGAGCAGGTAGAGGCCGGTCACCGACGGCGGGGTGTGTCCGGCGAATGCTTGGGCGACGGCGTAGCCGCCGAGGCGGCCGACGGCGTTGATCGCGGTGTAGCGCAGCACGTGCGCCGAGAGCGGTGTCCGTACGGCCCACGGCAGGCAGGGCCGGGCCCGGTCGAAGATGGTGTTGTAGCGGCGTCGGGTGATCGGCTGGCCGTGCAGTGAACGGAACACGGCGTCATCAGAGGTCACTCCGCCGCGGGCGGCGGTGTGGCGGACGAGGAGGCGGATCAGCGACGGTGAGATCGGTTGTTCGCGCTCCGCACCGAACTTTTCGCGCAGCCACACCGTGGATCGGCGATCGTCGACGTCTCCGAGACGCAGGTTGAGCGCGCCGTCGCGGCGGGCGCCGGACTCGAGATGGAACCGGACCAGCAACAGGTCGAGGTCGGCGTCGTTGCTCGTGGCCCGGATCGCGTCGATCAGTTCCTCCATCTCCGTGTGGTCGAGCGGCCGCCGGCGGCTCCTGCGCCGGCGCGGCTTGGACACGGCGGCGGCGGGGTTCAGCGCAATGAGCCCGGCGCGCTGAGCGCGGGTGAACAGCGCCCGCAGCGCGGCCACGCAGTTCTCGCGCGACGATCGGCCATCGCTGCCCGGACGGCCGGCTCGTGCCCGTCGCTCGGCCGCGGCGACCACCGCCGCGCAGTCCTCCACGCCGACCTCACCGAGGCGCCGATCACCGAAACATGCCACCGCGAGCCGCCAGTACGTCTCATAGGTGGCCGCCGTCCCCGGCGAGAAGCTCGGCGCGATCACAGCGACGTAGTCGGCGACCGTGACCGGCCCGGACGACACACCGAGCACGGCGGCGGCCTGCCGCAGATCGTCGATGGTCACGCCGAGGTGAGCGGCTTCGGTCATCAGCACTCGGGCGCGCACGGCGCGGTCCATCACATCTCCCCCACCAGCTCGTCGGCGAGGCCGGCAAGCAGCCGCGGCGGCGCCCGCACCACCACCGGCCCGGCGCCACCGCCGGTGCGGGACCCAACCAGCACCGACGCGGCGTCACGTAGCCAGCACGGCACCACGACACGGCCACGCCCGTCGACCACGACCCGACGTCCGGCACCGCCGGCGCGCAGCAGCACGACCTCGCCGCGCGTCACCACGCGCAGCGCCACGCAGCCCTCGACCGCGGCCCGCGCTGCCGCCGGCATCGTCACCCGCCCAGCCCGCTCCACTGTCACGATCGCGAACGACCAGCGGGCGGCTCCCTCGCCGTTATCGTCGAACAGGGCGCGGCGACGACAGCTACGTCCATCCGGCGGCGCCCCATGCGGGTTGCAGACGAGTCACGGTCCGACCTCCTCAGACACACGCCCGCCCCGCCGGCGAGACGCGGCCAACCACGGCACACCGTGATCACGGCCCACGAGTCCGACGACTCGGCCGCCGACATGCCCGGGAGCCTCGACGCTCAACGCCGGCACCCACCCGCGGTCGGCGCCAGCTCCCACCCGTCGACTCCCACTGGGCTCAGACCCACCAACCGGTGTCGGAGGGGGACTTGTACCCTAACCGTACGCGCCGCCAGCCTCGGCTCGTTCGCTCTGGCCGCGTAGAGTTGAAGGGCGTGACACCACTCGGGCGGGCCGTTGGTCGGGTCGTCGTATGGCGACGGGCGTGGCGGTGCGAGTCGGCCCGAGAGTGAGCCTCTGGCGTCGAGGTCCCCGGCTACGTCCCTACCGACGTCCCGAGACCGGCCAAGGCCGCCCGCGACACGAGGAAGCGCTCGCGTGACCGGCAAGGTCTGAGTCGTGCGTCAGCGCGGGGCGTCGGCGTTCGGGATGGAGGCCACGAGCACCGTTGAGTTCTCTCCGAGCCCGACTCGGGCACCGTCGTGCGCTTGGCGAGCGTCTCCGGTTCCGCTGCGGCGCTCCACTGGCCCCCATGTATGCCACCGAGCCGGGTTGAGAACAGGAATCGGGTTGGCGGGATGGTCACGCGGGCTTCAGGTCTACGGTTGGCGCCGTGCAGGCCGCGCGGGAAGCGTTCGCTCGGCACTCGTGGCTCGAGGTGTACTCGCTGCTCACGGACGCGGCTGAGAGTCTCGACGCGGACCAGCTCGAGATGCTCGCGGTGGCCGCGAACCTGATCGGGAGGGACCAGGACAGCGTCCGGGCGTGGGAGCGCGCCCATGTCAAGCACCTGGGTGCCGGTCGACCGGACCGGGCCGCGGCGAACGTGTGTTGGGCGGCGCTCATCCTGTTGCTGCGCGGCGAGATGGCACAGGCGGGCGGGTGGATGACACGAGCGGAGCGCATCGTCGACGAGTTGGGAGCCGACGTCCCGGTCGCGGCGCGGGGCATGTTGCTCATCCCGGCGGCCATCGCTGCAGTGAGCACGGGCGACGCCGAGACGGCGTGCCAGGTCGCCGACCAGATCATCTCCATCGCCGCCGCGGTGGACGAGCCCGATCTGCTCGCCTTCGGCCGCCTCACCAGCGCCCAGGCGGCGCTGGTGGCGGGCGACATCGCGCGCAGCATGCGCCTGTTCGACGAGGTGATGGTGAGCGTGACGATGGGTGACGTCTCACCGATCCCGTCGGGGATCATCTACTGCGCCGTGGTCGACGGCTGTGTCGAGGCGTGCGACCTACGGCGGGCGGCCGAGTGGACCGAGGCGCTGCGACGCTGGTGCGACGACCAGCCGGACCTGGTCCCCTACCGCGGCCAGTGCATGGTCCACCGGTCACAGGTTCTCCTCGCGCAGGGGTCGTGGGCGGAGGCGGCGGCGGAAGCCGACCGCGCCTGCCAGCGACTGGCCGACCCGTTCCACCCCGCGCTCGGTCTCGCTCACTACCAGCGGGGCGAGCTGCACCGGCTACGCGGCGAACTGGATGCCGCCGCCGACGCGTACCGCGACGCGAGCCGGTACGGGCACGACCCAGTCCCCGGGTTCGCGTTGCTGCGGCTGGCACAGGGCGACGTCGACGGCGCGGTGCGCGCCGCCAAGCGGATGCTCAACGAGCATGGTGTCGGCCCGGCGAGGTTCGGGTTGCTCGCGGCCGCCGTCGAGGTGCGGCTCGCGGGCGGCGACACCAACGCGGGACGTGAGCTCGCCGACGAGCTTGCGTCGCTCGCATCGGCGACGGGCATCGAGATGCTGGCAGCGTCGGCGGCCTACGCGTCCGGGACCGTCCTGCTGGCTTCGGGCGACGCACGTTCGGCGATTGGCGCGCTGCGTGCTGCGTGCAAAGCGTGGCGCGACATGCAGGCGCCGTACGAGGTTGCTCGAACGCGTTTCCAGCTCGGGCTGGCTTACCGGGCCACCGGCGACGGTGATGCGGCCGAGCTCGAACTCGACGGCGCCCGGGCCACATTCGAATCACTGGGCGCCTCCATCGACCTGGCGCGGATCGAGTCCGGTGCGCCGACCAAACCAGGTGGTCTCAGCGAGCGGGAGTGCGAGGTGCTACGGCTCGTCGCCGCCGGCAAGACCAACCGCGAGATCGCCGCCCAGCTCGTGATCAGCGAGCACACCGTGTCCCGTCACCTCCAGAACATGTTCATGAAGCTGGGGATCACGTCGCGGGCGGCGGCGACCGCCTACGCCTACGAGCACCACCTCGTCTGACCGGCGCGGCCGCGTGGTGTGAACGCACCACGCGACGCGGCTCGAAGATGGCAGATCCTGGCGATGCGTCGGCGATCCGGCCCGACGGATCATCCGAGCATGACCATCACATCTGTCCAGCAGGGTCCCGACACGGCCACCGTCGAACGCCTCGCCGTCGGCTTCAACCGCTCCTTCGAGACGTGTGAGGACCCCGACGAGGTCCTCAGCCCCGACGTCTTCTTCGACCTGTACCCGCCGTTCTGGCGCTTCCAGGTGCAGGGACGCGACGCGATCCAGGAGCAGCTCCGCAAGATCAGCGAAGGCTGCGAGGTCACGTCGCGGATCCTGCGTGTCGTTCCCACCGCTGACGGCTTCTTGATGGAGCACGAGGAGAATCAGCACGGCGAGCGGACCGAGGTGGCCCGCAAGCTATGGCACTGCGTCGTGCGCGACGGCCAGATCGTCGAGGCGACCTGCTACTGCAACGGCGGATGGGACGACGAGCTGCGGGCTCGCCACGCCGCCGAAGCCCCGATGCTGCGACCCTGAAGGAGCGACCATGACGATCACACACGACACGATGACCGTCGACACGGTGCTCCCCGCCGTCCGCCAAATGGCGCCGTCGATCTTCGACCGAGCCGGCGAGATCGAAGCCGGCCGCCGCGTACCGGTCGACCTGCTGGACCGCCTTCGGGCAGCCGGCTGCTTCCGGCTCGTGCGCCCGG
This sequence comes from Ilumatobacteraceae bacterium, assembly GCA_044867195.1. Classification (GTDB taxonomy): domain Bacteria; phylum Actinomycetota; class Acidimicrobiia; order Acidimicrobiales; family Ilumatobacteraceae; genus JALZMG01. The sequence goes on along the minus strand of JBIOUO010000111.1, from coordinate 6,856 downwards.
CGAGCCACGGCGGGCTCGAGGCAACCATTCCGGACGCGATGCGCGCGCTCGAGTCGCTCGCCCGGGCCGACGCCTCCGTCGCCTGGACCGTGATGATCGGTGCCGGCTCGTGGATCGACCTGGCGCACCTACCGCGCGACACCTTCGACGCGCTGTACGCCACCAACCCCGACGCCATCACCGCTGGGGTGTTCAACCCAACCGGCTCAATCGCCCCCGTCGACGGGGGCTACCAGATGACCGGTCGCTGGAGCTTCGCCAGCGGCTGCGAACACGCCGACGTGCTCTTCGCCAACGGCATCGAAGGAATCGTCGACGGAGTGCCGCAGATCCGTGGAGCGGTCTTCGCTCCAGCCGACGTCGCGATCGAGGACACCTGGTCGGTGTCCGGCCTCTGTGGCACGGGCAGTCACCACTTCCACGTCGCCGACATCGTCGTTCCCGCCGAGCGGACCTACGCACCGATGAACGGCGAGCCGTGCGTCGACGCGCTGATCGTTCACCTCCCACCCCCCGCGGTCTTCTGCTTGGTGATGGCGAGCGTCGCGCTGGGCATCGCGCAAGGCGCGCTCGACGACATCACCGTGCTCGCCTCGGACAAGATGCCGTTGCTGTCACCAGTCGCCCTCAGTGGTAACCCTCTGTTCCAGTTCGAACTGGCCACCGCCGACACCGATGTTCGAGCGGCGCGGAGCCTTCTCTACGAGGAGGCAGCACGGCTCTGGGCGGCCGCGGCCGCTGGCGATCCGCTGACCATGGAGCATCGAGCGCAGGTTCGTGCGTCGGCCGTGTGGACGGTCGAACGGGCGACATCAGTCGTCACCGCCGCATACCGCGCCGGCGGCGGAACGTCGCTGTACTCCGACTGCCCGCTCCAGCGTCGGCTTCGCGACATCCACGCCCTCGCCCAGCACTTCATCGTCCGCCGCGACACGCTCGTGACGGCAGGCGCGATCCTCGCCGGGCAGGACGTCCAACTGATGGTGTTCTGAGCAAGGAGGATGAAGCACACGTGTGCGAGAACCTGGGACTAAAGGCGGACGCGAGACGATCTGCCGTCTCGCCGTCGTCAGCCCCTTAAGGGGCGTCGGCCACGCCGCCGGTAACTCGATGTCTTCCGGGCTCCTTCGCTGCTGATCCCTTTCTCCGGGACGCCGGTCAGGACTTGCCGCACCACACAGCCGGCATACACGCAGACGCATGCCAGCGTGGGCCGCAACTTCTACACCCCCTGGCAAACCCGATGAACGTCACGGTGCCTTCGCCACACGTCACGGTTCGTGACGACCTGAACGTGTCGGAGCGCCTTCTATCCGCAGCCCCACGCGCTTGCGCCACCCCCTCGTCCGCCGCCACCGCGGTCGCTCCGATCGCCTTCGTGAGCGTCACCGCCGGGACGCTGTCAACGGCCGACTTCTCACCCGACAACCTCAGCAGCCTCCTTGCCCGCGCGCTGACGTGACCGCGGTCAGGCAGCCTCAACACCTCTGCCAATCGGGAGCGACCACCCACGACAACAAACACTTGTTCTGTGTCGGTGGATCGGTGGGACACAACATGTGTCCTAACGAACAGTTGTAGTGTGCATACATGCCAGCGTTGAAGGTGCGTGAGGCCGAGCTGGACGCGGTGACGGACGCCGTGCTGCTGTCGTCGCGGGCGTTGGTGGCGGTTGCTTCGCGGTCGATCGCTGCGGTGGACGAATCCGTGACGTTGCCACAGTTCCGGGCATTGGTGGTGCTCGACCGTGCTGATGCCGGCTTGAACGTGGGTGAGCTGGCGCATGAGCTGCGGATCCAGCCGTCGACGGCGACCCGTCTGTGCGATCGGCTGGTCCGGCGGCGGTTGGCGCGTCGGCGGGTGAATCGCGGTAACCGTCGCGAGGTCAACATGATGCTGACCGCGGCTGGTCGCGATCTGGTCGCTGAGGTCACGAGGCGGAGGCGGCGCGAGATCGCGTCGATCATGGCGAAGGTGCCGGCTGCCCAGCGCACGGCGATCATCGACGCGCTCACGGCCTTTCGCGAGGCCGCCGGTGAGGATGACGTCGTGCCACCGGTCCCGTGGTGAGCGCGGACTTCGACGGTCGACGCGCTGGGTTCGACCGAGCGAGTCGCTATGCGGTCGAGATGGGCCGGCGGTTTCATCTCACGCTGGTGTTGTCGATGGCGATCGGCGTGGTGACCGGATTGGGGGTGGCCGGGTTCGACAGCGTGGTGCAGCCGACGATCGAGACGCTGGCCGATCAGCCCCTTCTGGTAATTGCGCTGGTGCCGTCGGCCGGTCTGGTCGTCGTCAATCTGCTGACGGTGGTGTGGCGTGACGGCGACACGGCGACCACCGACGCGTACGTGCGGGCATATCACCAGCGCGGCGGAACCCTTCGTCTGTCATCGCTCTGGCGCAAGACCATCGCGTCCGCGGTCACGCTCGGTTCGGGGAACGCGTTCGGGTTCGAGGGTCCGTCGATGTTGATCGGTGGCACGATCGGCTCCACCGTGGATGCACGATTCGCGTCGCGGCTTCGTCGTGACGACGCCAAGGTGTTGATGGTTGCGGGTGCGGCGGCTGGTGTCGCTGCGGTGTTTAAGGCGCCGCTCACCGGGGTGATCTTCGCGCTCGAGGTTCCGTATCGCTCCGATCTCGCTCGTCGGGCACTGTTGCCGAGTCTCGTCGCAGCAGGGGCTGCCTATGTGACGTTCGTAGCGATCATCGGCACGACCCCGCTGCTCCCGACCGGCGGTGCAGCACCGTTCGACTTGAGAGACCTCGGCGGCGGACTGGCGCTCGGGCTGGTCTGTGGTGTGTTGGCCCGCCTCGGAGCGCAGGCAATCGGCCGCGCCAAGAGCCTCGCGCTGCCGCGCTGGTGGAAGGTGACGGTGGCAGCGACCGGGATGGTCGCCCTCGCCCCGATCGCGCTGTGGTGGTTCGACGCGCCCCTCCACCTCGGCCCGAGTTACGCCGCGATCGGATGGGCAGCCCAGCCGGACAGGACCGTGACCGTCCTGTGCGGCCTGTTCGCAGTACGCGCCGTGGCCACATGGCTCGGAGTCGCCGGTGGCGGCATGGGCGGATTGTTCATCCCACTCGTCACGCAGGGCGCGATCGTCGGCTCGATTTTCGAACACGTCGTCGATTCCCCGAACCCCCATCTGTTTCCCACGATCGGAATCGCCGCCTTTCTCGGTGCCGGCTACCGCACACCGCTCGCCGGCGTCGCCTTCGTCGCCGAAGCGACTGGCGAGCCCGGCTTCCTCGTCCCCGCGCTCCTGGCCGCGGCAGCGGCACAACTCGTCATGGGCGGCAAGTCGTTCAGCAGCTACCAACGCAACGAACGCCTTCCCGACGTTGAACCTCTCTCGCGACTCGCTGTCGGCGACATCATGTCGCCGAGTGCCGACACGATCGACGCCGACCTCAACCTCGACGCCGCCGTCACCACGATGCTGCGCCAGAACCGACGGTGGGCACCAGTCGTCGACGGAATCGAATACGCGGGCCTGATCGCCGTCACCGACATCTCGCTCGTGCCCATGGCGGACTGGCCCAACCTGAAAGCCCGCGATGTCGCCCGCACCGACGTCGTACCGGCCGCACCGACCGACACGGTCGACGTCGTCGCCGACCGCATGCGAACGGCACACACCGAGGCCATCGCCGTCACGAGGTCGAACACGGTGATCGGTGTCGTCACCTTGCGCGACCTCACCAACATCGAGGTACTCCTCGACCGCCTGAACAACGAGACGTCATGACATCACCCGCCGGCGCGTCGATCGCCGTCCAGCGCGCTCGCGCGATGAGCGAGAGGCTGCGCACCAGCTTCTTCTTCCTCCCAGCAGTCGCGGTCGTCGTGGCATTCGTCGCCGCCCGGCTCCTCGTCGGGGTTGAGGCCGGCGACTGGGTCGGGCGATCGACCGTCGACAGCGCACGAAGCGTCCTGTCGACCACCGCAGCCGCAACGATCACCTTCGCCAGCGTCACGTTCTCGGTGTCGCTGCTGATCATGCAACAGGGCTCGAACCAGTTCTCGCCGCGCGTCATCCACGGCCTCGTCCGAGACCCGTTCAACCGCCGCGTCATTGCGCTCGTCGTGGGAACGTTCACGTACTGCCTCGTGTCGCTGCAACGCGTCCGCGGCCCGCTCGCCGACAGCGGAGAAGAAGTCGTCCCGGAACTCGCCGTGACCGTCGGCCTCCTGCTCGGCGTGCTGTCCGTCCTCGCCGTCGTCGCTGCGATCAGTCACACCTCGCGCCAGATGGACGTGAGCGTGATCCTCGGCGGCATCGTCGAACAAGCCACCACCCGACCCACAGCGCCCACCACCGATGACCACCTCCGGATCGCATCCGCCGCGGACTCGCCGACCCCCGGCAGCCAACCGGCCACCGTCGTGCGCTTCGACACCGACGGCTGGATCCAGCAGATCGACCGACGCGGCCTGCTCGCCGCGATCGCGCCCGGCAGCACGATCCGATTGGACACCGAGCCCGGCCGGTACGCCATCCGCTCCACGCCCATCTGCACCATCTGGCCCGCCCTGCCCCAGCATCGACTCGACGAGATCACCGCCGACGTTCGACGCCTCGTGCACGTCGGACCAACCCGCACCATGAGCGACGACCCCGGCTACGGCATCCGCCAGCTCGTCGACGTCGCGCTCCGAGCGCTCTCACCAGGAATCAACGACCCGACCACCGCCCAAGACGCCATCTTCCATCTGGGCACCGTCCTCGTCGACCGGCTCACCTCCCCACCCGCGCCCACCGCCTACCGCGACGAGCAGGATCGCCATCTCCTGACACCCCACGCACTCACCGACGACGACCTGGCCGAACTCGCACTCGCCGAGCTCCGCCAAACCACAACGAGCCAGCCAGCGGTCGCCGTCTACCTCCTGCAGATGATCGGGCTCGTCGTCGACGCCGCAACAGCGAGCGGAGACGGCGAACGCGTCCACGCACTCCTCGCGCAAGCCCGTCTGATTCTCGACACCGTCAACGCCAGCGACGCCCTCAACGTGGACCGCCGGCAGGTTCAACACGCTCACGACGCCTTGTTCGGGACGTGACCACGGCCGCCGAGCCGTTGCCTCTCGTCAACTCGCGAACCGACCACCCGGACCAAGTGTGCGAGAGTCGGCCGTTTCGAGGTTGGGTACCCCGGTAGACTGACGGTACCTCAAGGTGGCGCTGCGTCCGGACCACCTGAATGGTGGCGTTATCGGACAAGTGTTCGGATGTCGGAGGACCGAGACCGACCGGACTAGACGCACCGACCTCTCCTCTGCCCCACTCGAGCGCTGGTTCATCGCCGCGTGAACGCACCAGGTGGCGAAGGCGGGACGCCTCGCCATGGACGCCAACCGCGTTCGGGCGACGGGGTCGGGTTCGACTCGGGCCTGTGGCGAACCTCGCGACGACCTCGCTTCGCCGACAAGCCGTGGGAAGAAACCGGTCGGCACCGACCTCGTCAACCGGTACATGGACAAGGTCATCAACGCCGGGCAGCACGACGACGAGGTTGTCATCCGCCTCAACGAGACCCTGGCCCTCCTACGCAGTCCGCTCACGCTCATGACGCCCACCTTCGCGAACCGGGTCCTGCACGCAGCCCGGCGCGGAACCGCCGCAAGCGACATTCGCGAGGCGACACCGACCACCACCAAGGCGACGACTTCGTAACCTCGGGATCGCACCCACCGCGACGCTGCTGGCCCGGCTCGGCGCCACCACGGATCACGCACGCTGCGAACGGTCGGCCTGCCGGCTGTCGACGGGTTCCCGGTCCACGCCCGACGCCCGAGGTGTGTCGCGATACGGGCCGAGCTCGTCAAGGGCACCGAGCGCGCCGGCGAGGTCCTCCATCCGTTCGGTACCCAGCGCCGCCGTCCAGCGCCGTTCGATCTGCGACGACGTCTGCTGGATCAGGTTCGTGAGCCGGCGACCTTTGGCTGTGAGGCGCAGCCGCCGGGCGCGGCCGTCACCTTCAACACTGACGCGTTCGAGGTAGCCGCGCTGTTCCAGGCCGACGAGGAGATGGTTCATCGCCTGCTTCGTCATCAGGGCACGCTCCGCCAGCTCGGTCGGCCTCACGCCGTCGGGTCCGGGTGTCTGGAACACGTAGATGTGCGCCGGGGTGATGTCGTCGAAGCCGCCGGCGCGCAGCACCTCGGTCAGCTCCGCGCGCACGGCGAGATGGAGGCGACGAATCAGCGTGACGGCGCGAAAGTCCATTGCCCAGATCGTACAGACACTGTACTGTTGCCAGGTAGTACAGTCTCTTTACGGGAAGGGGTTGCCCGTGTTCGACACGGATACATTCATCGAACGCTGCCGTGACGCGCTCGGCGAACCGGAGCCGCGTCTGGCGATCAAAGAAGTGCTCGCCGAGGCCGTGGCCAACCCGGCGTCGCTGACCAACACCCTGCCGCCACAGCGTGCGGAGATCGCCAAGCTGTACTTGTCGCCGGAGCTGACAATCCTCAAGGTCGTCTGGGCTCCCGGCATGAGCTTCGGCCCGCACGACCATCGGATGTGGGCGGCGATCGGCATCTACAGCGGCGGTGAGGACAACTCGTTCTACCGGCGCGCCGGCGACACCCTGACCGCCTCCGGAGGCAAGTCGCTACGCCCCGGCGACGCCGTGCTGCTCGGCGACGACACCATCCACGCCGTAACAAACCCGACCAGCCAGTTCGCCGGCGCGCTCCACATCTACGGCGGAGACTTCTTCGCCACCCAACGCAGCGAGTGGCGAGACGAGCCATACCGCGAGCAGCCCTACGACGTCGACTACGTCCTGAACTACTTCGAGGAAGCCAACCGCGCCTACGCCGGATGAACGATCCTTCGGT
>JBIOUO010000110.1:0-2112 GCA_044867195.1 Ilumatobacteraceae bacterium | reverse complement strand
GCGAGCGAGCTCGACATCTATTCGCCGTGCGCGCTCGGCCACGCCCTCGACGACCGGACGGCCGGCATGCTGCACGCCGAGGTCGTCTGCGGTGGGGCCAACAACCAGCTCGCCCACGACGGTGTCGACGACGTGCTCGCCGCGCGGGATGTCCTCTACTGCCCCGACTACGTCGTCAACGCGGGCGGCGTGATCCAGGTCGCCGAGGAGCACTACGGCTTCTCACTCGAGCGGGCGCGGGCGAAGGCGGCGCGCATCTACGACACGCTGCTCGACGTGCTGGCGCTGGCCGACGCCGAGCGCACGACGCCCCGCCGGGCGGCCGACCGCCTGGCCGAGCGGCGGATGGCCGCCGTCGCGCCGGCCGAGCGGATCTGGACCGGGCGTTGAGCCGCGCGACACTGCGGTCGATGTCGATGTACGACGAGGCGACGGCGGTCCGTGCGCTCGACGAGGTCCGCCGCATCTGCCTCGACCTTCCCGAGGCGACGGAGCGGCTCAGCCACGGCTCGCCCACGTTCTTCGTCCGCGGCAAGCAGACGTTCGTGATGTTCCACGACGACCACCACCGCGACGGCAGGCTGGCGGTGTGGTGCGCCGCGCCGCCCGGCGTCCAGCAGCAGCTCATCGAGCAGGAGCCCGAGCGGTTCTTCCGCCCGCCCTACGTCGGCCACCGCGGGTGGCTGGGCGTCCAGCTCGACGTCGACCCCGACTGGGACGAGGTCGCCGAGATCTGTGCCGACGCCTACCGCCAAGTGGCCCCGAAGTCGCTCATCGCTCGACTCGACTCCGGAGGTGTCGGCTGATGTTCCGCCATGTCGTGCTGATGCGCTGGCAGGAGGGGACGACGGCGGCCGACGTGGCCGCGATCGCCGAGGCGCTCGGTGGCCTCCCGGCCGCGATCCCGGAGCTGCGCGACTACCAGTTCGGCCACGACGTGGCGATCAACGACGGGAACTTCGACTTCGCCGTGGTCGCCGACTTCGAGGACGCCGACGACTACCTCGTCTACCGCGACCACCCGCTGCACCGGGCGATCATCGCCGAGCGCATCGCGCCCCACCTCGAGGCTCGCGCCGCCGTCCAGTACGACATCGCCTGAGACCGACACCCCCGACCGCGCGCCATTGGAGTGTTTCGCCCATTGGAGTGTTTTCGGCATGGGGGACCCGACGCAAACACTCCGACGGCGCAAACACTCCAATGGGAGGGGGCCGCGCAGAACCGGCGTGTCCGCGGACACGTATCTCGGGCGTGACGATCTACTCCTGTTGGCCCGAGGAGGAAACTTCGATGGGCGGGCACGACGGGCAGGCAGACCTCGAGCGACCGGCGCTCCCCGCGGGTCGCCACGTGTGGCTGCCCGGGCGGGGGCGCACGTTCGTCCGCCAGCTCGCCGGCCCGGCAGGTGCACCGACGGTCGTGCTGCTGCACGGGTGGACGGCGACCGCAGACCTCAACTGGTGGGCGAGCTACAGCCCGCTCGCCCGCTACTTCCACGTCGTCGCCCTCGACCACCGCGGGCACGGCCGCGGCATCCGGGCCGACAGCCCGTTCCGGCTGGAGCAGTGCGCCGACGACGTCGCCGTGCTCGCCGACGTGCTCGGCCTCGACCGCTTCATCCCGGTGGGCTACTCGATGGGCGGCCCGATCGCCCAGCTGCTGTGGCGCCGCCATCCCGAGCGGGTCGAGGGCATCGTGCTGTGCGCCACCAGCGCGACGTTCGTCGAGACGATGCGCGATCGCCTGCTCGCCGGCGTCGCGGCCGGCACCAGCGCGGTCGCCGGAGCGATCCCGCTCGGCCGCCTGACGAGCGCCGCGCTCGGCAAGTGGACCGGTTGGCGCGGGCGCCGCGAGCCGACTTGGTGGGGCTTCGAGGAGGTCCGGCGCCACGACTGGACGCAGATCCTGGAGGCCGGGCGGGAGACGCTGCGCTTCGACTCGCGGCGGTGGGTCGGCGACATCGACGTGCCGGCGGCGATCGTGGTGACCGCCGACGACGCGGTGGTGCCGACCGAGCGCCAAGTGGCGCTCACCCGGCTGCTGCCCGACGCCACGCGCTGGCTCGTCCACGGTGGCCACGCCGTGTGCACGACGTCGCCCCATCGATTC
>JBIOUO010000109.1:0-28543 GCA_044867195.1 Ilumatobacteraceae bacterium | reverse complement strand
GGCTGGCGCGGTGGGATCGGGCTGTGGCGCGGCACCGACCACGGCGGGGTCGCCGAGCACGAGGTCGAGGTGGCTGCCGGCGAGCTCCGCAGCCGTCGAGCCGAGCAGCACCAGCACGTCCCCGGATTCGACGAGCTCGGCCGTGACGCATCGCCCGACGTCGGGCACGTGGGCGACGGCGGTGATCACGAGCGTCGGCGGCACGGCGTGACGCCGTCCGTCGGGGCCGGTGTACTCGTTATTCAGCGAGTCCTTGCCCGAGACGAACGGCGCGCGGTGGGCGATCGCCGCGTCGTGGCACCCCTGCACTGCGGCGACCAGCTCACCAACCGTCGAGGCCCGGCGCGGATCGCCCCACGAGAAGTTGTCGAGCAGGGCGACCCGATCGGGGTCGGCGCCGACTGCGACGACATTGCGGATCGCCTCGTCGACGACCGCGTGGGCCATCGCCTCGGGGTCGTGCAACCCGACCCACGGGTTGACGCCGATCCCGATCGCCAGGCCGTGCGTGTCGCGCGGGTCGGCGAGCACGACACCGTCACCAGGCGCGTCGCCGGCCACGCCGACGAGCGGGCGGACGACCGTGCCGCCGCCGATCTCGTGGTCGTAGCGGTGGATCGTGGCCGCCTTGGAGGCGATGTTGCGATGGGCGAGCAGGGCGAGCAGCGTCCCGGCCGGGTCGGCCACCTCGCGACCGGCAGGCGTGCGGTCCGGCGCCGGCGGCGTGGCGACTATCCGTCGCCGCGGTCGCCCGTCGTGGAGGAACGCGGTGTCGAGGTCGAGCACCATCTCGCCGGCGTGACGGACGACGACGCGGCCGTCGCCCGTGAATGTGCCGAGGTCGGCGAGCTCGACGCCGTGGCGGGCGCAGCGAGCGCGCAGCCGGTCGAGGCGGTCAGGCGGCACGGAGACGACCATCCGCTCCTGGGCCTCGGACAGCCAGATCTCCCATGGCGCCAGGCCCGGGTACTTGAGCGCGGCGGCGGTCAGCTCGACGTCGGCACCGACGCCGTCGGCCATCTCGCCGACCGCCGACGACAGGCCGCCGGCGCCGCAGTCGGTGATCGCCGTCCACAGCCCGTCGGCGCCTTCCCCCGTGAGCACGTCGATCAGCAGCTTCTCGGTCACCGGATCGCCGATCTGCACGCTGGCACCGGCGACCTCGCCGGTCGTTGCGTCCATCGTGGCGCTGGAGAACGTGGCCCCGCGGATGCCATCGCGCCCGGTGCGCCCCCCGAGCACGACGACGCGGTCACCGGCGTGCGGTCCGGCCGGCGCCGGCCGGTCGGGTGCGGTGCCGATGCAACCGCAGAACACCAGCGGGTTGGTGGTGTAGGCGCGGTCGTACAGCACGGCGCCGGCGACGGTGGGCAGGCCGATCTTGTTGCCGTAGTCGGCCACGCCGTCGACCACGCCGTCGCGGATCCGCCGCGGGTGGAGGCTGCCGTCGGGCAGTTCGGCGACGGGGAGGTCCGGCGGTCCGAAGCACAGCACGTCGGTGCAGGCGATCGGGCGGTGGGCGGCGCCGAGCACGTCACGGATCACGCCCCCGACGCCGGTGTTGGCGCCGCCGAACGGCTCGACGGCCGAGGGGTGGTTGTGGGTCTCGGCCTTCAGCGCCACCGTCGTGCCGTCGACAAACGACACGATCCCGGCATTGCCGACGAACGCCGAGCGCACGAATGGCGCGGCGATGGTCTCGGTGGCCGCGCGCAGGATGTCGAGCGGCACGAGGGTGCCGCCCGGCGTGCTGATCTCGGCACGGAACGTCTTGTGCGCGCAGTGCTCGCTCCACGTCTGGGCGAGCGTCTCCAGCTCGACGTCGGTGGGATCGCGCCCGGCGGCCATGAAGTGATCGCGGATGGCGATCAGCTCCTCGGTGTCGAGAGCGAGCGCGCGCTCGGCGCCGAGGTGCGCGAGCGCGGTGTCGTCCAGGCCGCGCATCGGAATCGTCTCGACCACGGGCGGGTCGTCGGAGCCCGGGTGCAGTACGGGGTCCGCCGGCCCCTCCGTCCACCGCTCGATGACAGGGTTGGCGAGCAGCCGCGGCAGCAGGACGTCGGTCGGCGTGCCCGGCGGCAGCTCGATTCGCCGGACCGTGGCCGCAGAGTCGACTGGTACGCCGAGCTGGACGGCAGCGTGGACGACGGCGTCGGCTGCCACGTCCGTGACCCCAGGGTGCAGCGTGATCTCGAGGCCGCCGGCGGGCACGTCCCACGTGCCGGTCTGGAGCAGCGGATCGGCGAGGAATGCGCCGAGGGCGTCGCGCTGTGCGCCGTCGAGCGGGCCTTCGACGACGACCACGTCGGCGACCGCGAGGTCGCCCTCGATCGGCACGGCCAGCGAGGCCGCGCCGGCACGGATGGCGGCGGCCCGGGGGTCGGCGTCACGAGACCGCACCGTGAACCGGTGAGTCGGGACCCCGGACGTCACTGGCCCGACCCTACGGCGCGCACGGCGACGGATCGGGTTCTCTGAACGAAAAGTATCCTCGGGTGGCGTACGTGGCTAAGTCGCCAGTCCGGTTGAGGAGGGATGAGGTTGTCGGAGCACGCAGGAGCCCCCGCCGGCGATCCGCTCGGTGGACGGGACCCGACGAGTCACGAACGGCTCTCGGGACTGCCCTGGGATGAGTCGTACCGGGAGGGACCGCCACCGTGGGACATCGGCCATCCGCAGCCAGCCATCGTGCGTTTGGCCTCGGCGGGCGGATTCGCCGGAGCTGTGCTCGACGCCGGCTGCGGCACAGGCGAGAACGCACTTCACGTCGCCTCGCTCGGATTGTCGGTGCTGGGCGTCGACGTCGGTGAGACGGCACTGGCAATCGCCCGCGCAAAGGCCGACCAACGGGGCATCGACGTCGAGTTCGCAGCCGGTGATGCGCTCCGGCTGGAGCGTTTGGGGCGCAGCTTCGACACGGTGCTCGACTGCGGGCTGTTCCACAGCTTCGACGGCGACGAGCGACTGCGATACGTGGCGAGTCTGGCGTCGGTGACGGAGCCCGAGGCCACGCTGTACGTGCTGTGCTTCAGTGACGACGGCCCCGATACCGGCCCGCACCCCGTCAGTCAGGACGAGCTGGGTGCGGCGTTCAACCCCGGCACCCGATGGCAGGTCGCCTCGATCGAACCGGAGCGGATCGAGACGAGATTCCACGACGACCACGGCGCACCGGCCTGGTTGGCAACGGTCAAACGGGTGTGAGGCTCCCGCTTCGGTCATCGTTTGCCGCCGATCTGAGGTGGAATTGACTGCGTCAGCGATAGCGCCGATCGCTGTTGGCGATAGGAATTCCATCCATCCACACCAGGCCGCCAGGCCGGAGAGCTTCTGGGCGAGATTCGCCCAGAAGCCCACCTGGAAGCCTTCCAGGACCCGTAGTCCGGTGCGGACCAAGGCGGACGTCCGGGAAACGTCGGTACGGTTGGACCTCGTGGCCGACGTCGAGGTGGAGGAGCTCCCGCCGACCCGTGTGGTGCTCGTGCGCCACGGCGAGTCGGTGTCGAGCGTCAACCGCTTCGTCGGGGGACCCCGCACGTGCGCCGGGCTCTCCGACCTCGGGCGGCGGCAGTGCGAGCGGCTCCGCGCCCGGCTCGCCGAGACGGGTGAGCTGACCGACGTCGTTCTCTGCGCCAGCCACTACCAACGTGCCCGCCAGACAGCCGAGCTGATCGCTCCGGCGTTCGGCGGGCGCGGGCCGGTCGAGATCGTCATCGACGATCGCTTCGGGGAGCACGACCCCGGTCCCGACTGCGACGGCCTCACGTTCGACGAGTTCCTGGAGCGTCACGGGATGCCGGACTGGGAGTCCGATCCATACGCCGTCACGTTCCCCGGCGGCGAGACACTCGCCGAGATGCACCACCGCGTCGGGCAGGCGGTGCGCGACGCCGTCAGCGCCCACGCCGGGCGGACGATCGTCGTGTGCTGCCACGGCGGGGTCATCAACTCCGTCCTGCGCCACGCCTTGCGCCTGCCGCCGACGGGCGGTTTCGAGCTGTTCACCACCAACGCCTCGCTGACCGAGCTGCTGCTGGTGCGTCCCGGCCGCTGGCGGCTGCTGCGCTACAACGACGCCGCCCACCTCGCCGGGCTGTAGCTCGGCCGCGCCATGCGCTGGGTCGTCGTCGGTGCCGGCGCGGCTGGATGCGTGGTCGCCCGCCGCCTCGCCGACGCGGGTCACGCGGTGACGGTCGTCGAGGCCGGTGGCTTGGTGCCCAACGTCGCCAGCACGTTCGACGCGATGGCCGCGCCGGGCGCGCTGTTCCCGGGACCCTTCATCCGCGGCCGGGGGCTGGGCGGGTCGGGTGCGGTCAACGGGATGGTGATGTCGATCGGCGACCTCGACCAGTACCGCCGATGGGGATGGGACGACGTCGAGGACGCGCTGGCACGGGTGCGGGTGCCGCGGGCGCAGGGGGGCGAGGCGGGGCCGGTGGACCGGGCGCTGCTCGCCGCGGCGACGGACGCCGAGCCGGCGCGGCTGGCGTGGCGCGACGGCCGCCGGGTCACGGCGGCCGACGCCTACCTCGCGGGCGCCCCAGTGGATGTGCAGGCGAGCGCGGAGGCAAGCTCTGTGGACCTACACGGAGATCGGGCGACCGCGGTCCGCCTTGCCGACGGTCGAGCGGTGGCGGCTGACGCCGTGGCGGTCTGCGCCGGCGCGATCGGCTCGCCGCAGCTGCTGTGGGCGGCCGGGGTGGACCATCCCGAGCTCGGCCGGGGCCTGCGCAACCACGCCGGGCTTCCCGTCACGCTGCGCCTGCGGGCGGGGGTCGACGTCGACGTCCACGGGCCCGTGACCGGGGCGGTGCTGCGGCGCGGCGATCTGGAGATCGTGGCGATGAACCACCTCGGGCCCCGGACGCCCGGCCACGCGATGCTGCTCGTCACGGCGATGGCGCCGACCGGCGCCGGCTGGCTGGAGCGCGGACCGGTGGTCCATCACGACGTCTCGGCGCACGACCACGCCCGGCTGGCTGCCGGGCTGGCCCTAGCCCGCGAGCTGCTGGGCCACCCGGCGTTCGCCACCATCGTCGAGGAGGCGATCGTCGGCGAGGCGCCGGCCGGCGTGTTCCACGCCACGTCCACGTGTCGCATGGGGTCGGTCGTCGACGGCGACGGCCGCGTCGCCGGCCTGGCGAACGTCCACGTCGTCGACGCCTCGGTGTTCCCCGACATCCCGGACAGCGGCACCTACCTCCCGACGCTCGTCCTCGCCGAGCACCTCGCCCCCCGCCTGGCCAGCCTCTGATCCGTTGGAGGGTTTCGGCCATCGGAGGGTTTCCTCGGGGGAGCCCCCGGCGCAAACACTCCGACGGCGGAAACACTCCAATGGAGCCGGCCGTGACAGCATGTCGGGATGGCCGATGGGACGGTGCACGAGGCGGGGGACGGGTGCCTGGCGTATGTCCAGCGCGATGGGTCGTGGGGATGGAGCAATGCCGGGCTCGTCGTCGGTGACGGCGGGTCGCTGCTCGTCGACACGCTGTTCGACCTGCGCCTCACGGCGGCGATGCTCGAAGCGTTCGGCAGCCGGACAGCCAGCGCCCCGATCGGCGTCGTCGTCAACACCCACGCCAACGGTGACCACTGCTACGGCAACGAGCTCGTCGCCAACGCCGAGATCATCGCCACGACGGCGGCGCGCGACGAGATGGCCGAGGTCCCGCCGAGCCTGCTGGCCGGGTTGAACGACGCGCCGGGCGACGTCGGCGACCTGTTCCGCAGCTTCTTCGGCGCGTTCGACTTCACCGGCATCGAGTTGACACTGCCCACGCGCACGTTCGACGGCCGCCTCACGCTGGACATCGGCGGCCGCGATGTCGAGCTGATCGAGGTCGGCCCGGCGCACACACGCGGCGACGCGCTGGTCCACGTCCCCGACGCCCGCACGATCTTCACCGGCGACATCCTGTTCATCGGCGGCACGCCGATCGTCTGGGCCGGCCCGCTGGCCAACTGGATCGCGGCCTGCGACCTGATGCTCGGCATGGACGTCGACGTCGTCGTGCCCGGCCATGGCCCGCTCACCGACAAGGCCGGTGTGGCCACCGTGCGCGATTACCTCGCGTTCGTCGACGCCGAGGCGACCGCCCGCCACGACGCCGGGCTCGACTCGTTCGACGCGGCCCGTGAGATCGCCGGCCTCGTCGGCGCGTCGGCGGAGTTCGGCACGTGGGGCGAGGCCGGCCGGATCGCGGTCAACGTGGAGACGGTGTACCGCACGCTGGATCCCGGCCATCACAGCCCCGACGTCGTCGAGCAGTTCCGCCGGATGGCAGCGCTCGAGCGCACCTGACGCCGAGCGGACCAGCGCCGTGACACCGCCGGCGCTCGACGTCGCCGTGGTCGGTGATGGACCGGCCGGCCTGGCGCTGGCCGCGGCAGCCAGGCGGAGACGGCTGCGCGTGCTGCTCGCCGGCCGCGGCGAGCCGTGGACGGCGACCTACGGCTCCTGGCGCGACGACGTCGCCGACCTACCCGACACGTGCTTCGCCTCGATCTCGGCGACTGCGGTCGTCCACGGCCACCGCCGCCACGAGCTGCAACGCGCATATGCAGTGCTCGACAACGACGCGCTGCGCGAGCACCTGGCCCGCGACGTCGACACGGCGGTGTGCGAGGTCGCCCGCGTCCGCCACTTCGCGTGGGGCAGCCGCGTGATGACCGACTCTGGCGACATCGACGCCCGCATCGTGGTCGATGCTCGTGGTCGCCGCGCGCACCCCGCGGCGACCGCGCAGTCCGCCTACGGCATCGTCGTCGACCACCCGCCACCCGGGGTCGACGACCGCGCCCCGACGCTGATGGACCTTCGCCCGGCGGGCGACGGACCGTCGACGTTCTGCTACGCCGTGCCTGTCGCGCGCGGCTGGCTGGTCGAAGAGACCGTGCTCGCCGCCCGCCCGATGGTCCCGCCCGACTCGCTCCGGTCGCGCCTGGCGACGCGGATCGGCCCGGTCGATGCCATGCGTCAGGTCGAGCAGCTCGTGATCCCGCTCGGTGGACGACTGCCCTCCGCACACGACCCCGTGCCCCGCTTCGGGGCCGCCGCCGGCTACATCCATCCGGCAACGGGGTTCTCGGTCGCCGCATCGCTGCGCGCCGCGCCGCGGGTCGCTGCGGCGATCAGCACGGCATGTGCGGCGACCCGCGGCGGCGCGCGCCCCGACGCCCGCCGGGTCTGGCACGCCGTGTGGCCACCGGCCATGCGCCGCACGAGGCGGCTCCACGACTTCGGCCTCGAGGTCCTGCTCGGTCTCGATCAAGACGCGCTGGCGACGTTCTTCGACGCCTTCTTCGACCTCCCGGTCCCGGTCTGGGCGCCGTACCTGCGCATCGACGCCCCGCCTCGGGCGGTCAGCCGGACGATGGCGGCCGTGCTGCGCCGACTGCCTCCGGGGATGCGCCGGCGGCTGCTGGTGGACCCCCGCCGCGCCGTGCTTTGAGCGACTTGCGCACCGCGAGCACCCACCCGACCACCACCGCCAGCGAGAACGTGAACCATTGCACGGCGTACGACAAGTGCGGTCCCTCGGTCAGCTCGGGCAAGCTGAGGGGGATCGGCGCCGGGCTCGCCTCGGCCGGCGTGGACGCGACGAGCTCGACGTACATCGGCACGACGGGTCCGGGGAGCTGCGGCGCGAGGCGTGGGATGTCGACCCGCTGCGCCTGGGTGAGCTCACCGGTCGCCGGATCGCTCAGCCCGCCGGTGTGGCGGGTCTGGGACGGCCGCAGGCGGCCGACGATGTCGACCTCGCCTGCGGGCGCGGCCGCCGACGTCTGCCCCAGCGGCTGGAGGCCACGTTCGACGAGCAGGATGCGACCGTCGTCGAGCGCCATCGGCGTGACCACGAGGTCGCCGGCGACGCCACCCTGTGACCGGTTGACGACGACGAGCTGCTCGGCGGGCAGGTAGCGGCCGCTGGCCGTCACGGATCGCCACTCGATCTCGTGCGGGTCGGTGCTGACTCCGAGTACGTCGTCGAGCGGTTGCGGCGGGAGGTCGACGCGGCTGGACACTGCGGCGTTGAACGCTCGGCGCTCGTCGAGCCGGCGCAGCTGCCAGAACCCGAGATTGACCATCGCCACGATCGCCAGCACCACCAACGCGTGGAACGCCAACCAGCGCGGCGTGAACAGGAACCGGTACATGGGGCCGGCGCAGACGGTAGCGGCGGCGGCCGGGGTACGGTCGGCGGCGGTGGAGCTGCCCGACTTCCACATCCCGCACGCCGAGAAGATCGAGTGGATGATCGAGACCGATGGGTTCGCCGTCGAAGCCGTGGCGCCCGACTTCGACAGCGACCCGCCGCGCGCCGGCTACACCTACACGATCGGGTTCCCAGCCCACGTCGCGTTCCCCGACGTCGTCGTGTTCGGCCTCAAACCGGTCGAAGCTCGTGGGCTGATCGGGCTAGTGCGCGACGTCTGCCGCGGGGGGACCGAGATCCCGCTCGGCGTCGAGCTCGTCGGGCTCCTCGACAACGAGCTGCGGTGCGTGTTCGCGGCCGTCGATCTCGCCGACTGGGGCGCCCTGTTCACAACCGCCGCGGCCTGGTACCGCACCGACGCGTTCGAGCTGGTCCAGCTCCTCTACCCCGATCCCAGCGGCTTCCTGCCCTACGAGCCGGGCTTCGACCGCCACCGGGTCCTGTCGCAACCCGTCATCGGCACACTCTGAGGTTGCGCCCGTAACCGGAGGGTGCCTGGCGAGCGGGATTTGCTACATTCCTCACCGCATTTCGAGCGGCCCGGGCGACCGGGCCCGGCAACCTGGGCGAACGCCCCAAGGTGCCGCTGCCGCCCCCACCGGGGCGGGATGTGGCCGGAGCCGTCTCCGGCAACGAAGGCGTTGAGAGGACCGGACATGACATCCGAGACCGCGGGCAAGCGCAACGAGCGTCGGGTGTCGGGTGCCTGGATGCCGGGCGACCCGCCGGGCCATCGCCAGTTCGTCACGCTCGCCGCCGACCACCCCTTCGCCCTCGAGCGCGGCGGAACGCTCACCGACGTCATCGTCGCCTACGAGACCTGGGGTCAGCTCGACGAGCGAGCGAGCAACGCCGTGCTCGTATGCCATGCCTGGACGGGCGACAGCCACGTCACCGGGCCGGCGGGCCGCGGTCACCCCGAACCGGGTTGGTGGGAGGGCATGGTCGGACCGGGCCGGCCGCTCGACACCGACCGCTGGTTCGTCGTGTGCTCCAACGTGCTCGGCGGCTGCCAGGGCTCGACTGGACCCTCGTCCCCGCACCCCGTCGACGGGCGCCCCTACGGCTCACGGTTCCCCGTCGTCACGATCCGCGACATGGTGCGCGTCCAGGCCCGGCTGGCCGACGCCCTGGGCGTCGGGCGCTGGCACGCTGTCCTCGGCGGCTCGATGGGCGGGATGCAGGCGCTGGAGTGGGCCATCATGTACCCGCAGCGCGTCCGCTCGATCGTGCCGATCGCGATGTGCATGCAGGCGACCGCCCAGCAGATCGCCTGGGGCGCGATCGGGCGGCGGGCGATCGAGCTCGATCCCCGCTGGCGCGGTGGTGACTACTACGACGCCGAGCCCGGCGACGGACCCGATCACGGCCTCGCCGTGGCGCGGATGGTCGCCCAGGTCACGTTCCGCAGCGACAACGTGTTCACCGAGCGCTTCGGGCGCGACCTCGTCGGCGACCGCTTCGAGGTCGAGCGGTACCTCGACTACCACGGAGCCAAGCTCGGGCGCCGCTTCGACACCAACAGCTATGTCACGATCGGCCGGGCGATGGACCTCCACGACATCGCCCGCAATCGCGGCAGCGTTGCCGGCGCGCTGAGCCGGATCACGGCGTCGTGCCTGACGATCGGGATCTCCTCCGACCTCCTGTACCCGAACTACCAGCAGCGGTTGTTCGACGAGGTCCTCCGCTCCGAGGGCGGCACGAGCCGGTACGTCGAGATCGATTCCCCACACGGCCACGACGCGTTCCTCATCAACATCGACCTGCTCGGCGACCCGGTCTCCGACTTCCTGACCTGCAGCCGGTGACCCGAGCGGTCAGCCCTCGCGCTCGATGAGAGCGTCGAGCATCGGCCCCAGCCGGCTCGACGTCGGGACGCGCAGGATCATCTGGTCGCCGGCCGGGTCGGGCGGGATCGGATCGAGCACGTACAGCGCCCGGCCCCGGTTCGTCGTCGGCGCCTTGGCCCGCAGCCGCCACTGGCTCCTGCGCGTGCGCATGAACCGCCGTGCCGACAGCGTGATCGTGCCGTCGGTCCCGATGACGCCGCGCACCTCGCGGCGGCTGGCGATCGGGTTCCCATCGCGACCGACCAGCACGGACGTGGTGAGGAAGCGCCGTTCGTCCTTGGCGACCCAGTGTGGCTCCAGACGTTGGGCGACGACCAGCATGCCGATACAGGCGGCGAACGCGCCGAGGACCCACAGCCAAGTCGACATCGCAATCCGAGTATGGCGCGCGGCGGCGATCTTGCCCGCCGCGCGAACCGTGGGTCTGGCAAGATCGGGGCGCCGTGCCCGCCTCCCCGCCCATCCTCGGCTCGACCGGCTCGACGACGCTCGTGCTCGCCGTGTTGCTCGTCGCCCTCGGGGTGGCGATGATCGTGATCTCGGTGTGGCTCGTGCGCGCCACCCGCACCGACTCGCCCGCGCTCGGCCCGCTGGAGGTGATGGGCACACGGTCCTGGCTGCGCCAGGATGCCGGCGGCCGCGCCGACTCACTCGCCGCCGCTCGCGCTGACGACGCGCCGCCGCCGGCCCCGATGCTCGACGTGCTGGATTCTAACGAGGCAGTGCCACCGGGCGAGGCGCCCGAACGTGACGCCACCGAGGACTCCACCGACTCCGCAGACTCCGCAGACTCCGCAGCGGCGAGTGACGCCTGCGAGCCGGAGCTGCCCGATGTGGTTGTCGAGGACGCGCCTGAGGTGCCGGCGGGGGACGCGGAGGTGCCACCGGACGTGGACAGGACCGAGCGCGAGGAGCATCAGACGGCCGAGTCGTGGTGACCCGGCACCGGTACTGTCGGCGCGATGGCCTCGCTCGACGTCGATCAGATGCTGGCCCGGTTCCGTGATCGCGCCGCGGCGGTGAAGCGGCGGCCGCTGCCACCGGTCGCCGGTGAGGAGCGGCAACGGTTCATCGCCCAGGCCAACGTCGACTATCAGGACTTCGCCATCATCGGCGACGCCGAGGCGACCGTCGAGGACGGCGTCCTCGTGCTGCGCGTCGATCTGCGCCCGCCAGCCGAACGGCCGCGCCGGTAGGCGCCGCAACTCGACGGGTGGTCGCCGATGCGCGGGGCCGCTGGCCGTGACGGCCGGTGACGTCGTGCTGCTTGCCGCCGCAGGGATCGGTGCCGGGCTGGCCGGGAGCATCGCCGGGTTGGCGTCGCTGTTCAGCTACCCGGCGCTGTTGGCGGTCGGCCTGCCGCCGGTCACGGCCAACGTCACCAACACCGTGTCACTCGTATGCGCCGGCGTCGGATCGGTCACCGCCTCACGCCCCGAGCTGGCCGGCCAGCGGCGGCGGGTGTGCCGCCTCGGTGTGGCCGCCGTGGCGGGCGGCATCACCGGCGGCGTGCTGCTGCTGGTCACACCGGCGGAGGCGTTCGAGAAGATCGTGCCGTGGCTGCTGGCGGCCGCCGCCATCGGGATCCTCGTGCGGCGGCCGCTCGTCGTCGCCCAGGAGCAGCCGCGTCCCGCGCACGACGGGCACCTCGTGACCGGCGGCGTGGCACTGGTCGCCATCTACGGTGGCTACTTCGGCGCCGGCGCCGGCGTGATGCTGCTGGCGATGCTGCTGTGGACGACCACCGAACCGCTGCCCCGCGCCAACGCGGTGAAGAACGTGCTGCTGGGTGTGGCCAACGCGGTCGCCGCGCTGGCGTTCGTCGTGTTCGGCGACGTCCGCTGGGCGGCCGTCGTGCCGCTCGGGATCGGCGTGCTGCTCGGCAGCCGCACCGGGCCGGTCGTCGTCCGCCACGCGCCGGCAGGCCCGATTCGGGCGGCGATCGCCCTCGCCGGCCTCACTCTGGCGATCGCATTGGGTATCGAGGCCTACGGCTGACGGAGCCCCCCGCCCGCCGATCGATCCAGCTTGGCTGGTCGATCGGCTGCAGGTCCTGGGTGCCGGCCGGAGGCCGGCTCCTTGCACTCAGCGGAAGGGCTTCGCCTTTCCGCTGAAGCTCTACAAGTCAGGGCATGCCCACGGCTTGCGGATGCAGATCGGCGGGATCGTGTCGTCGGGTTCCGTCGTCGTCGGGCCGGGCTCCGTGGTCGGCGGCGGATCGCCGGGGATGGTCGTCGAGCCTGGGTTCGTGGTCGGCGGGGGATTGGGGATGCCGTAGCAGGCGATGTCCCAGTAGTACTGGCCGTCGCGGCCACCTGAGGGCCAGTACCAGCCCTGGTAGCGAGCCGACGGCTGGCCGGGATAGCCCGACGGCGTGTAGCACGTGCCCCAGCGGGACATGATGCTCGGGACGAGCGAGGCCACCCACGCCAGTTGCGGGCCCGACAGCTCGGCGAAGCCCGCTGGCTTGGCGCAGTTCGTCGGCCAGGTCTGCACGAAGCTGGCGACGCCGACCTGGATCCAGTTCCACGTCCCGTCCTTGTCGACGACCAGCGGGCCGCCGCTGTCACCGTTGCAGGCCGTCGCGTTGTTCGAGCCGGCGCCGATCATCAGGCCACTGTTCCAGTTGTCGAACCAGTACCAGGGGTTGTAGATGTCGTCCATGAAGTCGTCGCTGCGCAGCACGGTGTCGACCGCGCGCAGCTGAGCGCTGGTCGAGCAGCTGGCGCACGTGCGCCCGTGGCCGACGATCGTCGCCGGCGTGTTGGCGGCGTAGTAGGACGTGTTCCACGGCGAGCCGACCTGGATGTTCGGCACGCCGGCCGTCGAACCCGGGGTGAGGTCGATCAGCGCCAGGTCGTGGCCGTCGCTCTCCTCACCGGTCCAGAGCGGGTGGATCACGAACCCCGTCGCAGCACGCGGGGTGACGTCGCTGACGAACGCGGTGATCGAAGCCGGCGTGACGCCCTCGTCGACGCAGTGGGCGGCGGTCAGCACGATGTCGGGGGCGATCACCGTCCCGCCGCACAGGTTGGGCGTGAGCAGCTTGACGAATTGAGGGTAGATCGACGGCGACACGCCGACGCCGCCGACGATCGCGTCGGCCCTGCCCCCCGCCATCGGCGGGACGAGCAGGGCCACAGCCATCGTGGCGATCATCGCGAGGCGTCGCGTCGCACGGGTGGTGCGGAGCATGGGGAGGCCTCCCTGGGTCTGGTTGCCGCCGACCGTCGGCGGCGCGAGGAAGGCGTGACACGACCGTGACAGCGGATGGAACGCCGTTCGAGGCAGGCACGCGGGCGAGACGTCCTGACTGCTTTGGCCCTGTGCGCAGCGAGCGAGGATGGTCAGGCCGAGCGTCGCCGCGCCAGCCGCAGCGGGGCAGCCGCGGGCGAGCGAGCCACTGTCGCGGCCCCGTCAGGCGGCGCGGAACTGGCAGCGGACGCCGGTGACGATGCGGCGGGTGAGGGCCCGGCCGAGGCACGGGTTGGCCTCGGAGATGGTCGCCAGCGCCCGCTTGATCGCCTTGTGCACCGACACCCTGGCCCGTTCCGCCTCGTCGGCGAAGCACCGATCCCGGCCGCCGAGGCCGGTGGCGGCGGTCAGCTCGTCGACGAAGCGGTCGAGCGTCGCTCGCGCCGCTGCTGCCCGCTCGAGGTCGGCGCACGCCTCGGCGTCGGCCACGTCGGCCTGCAGTTCCTCGAGCCGGCGGCGGTAGCGGACCTTGGCCGTGTCGTCGAGGAGCGGCTGGCGCACCCCGCCCACCGCCGGCGCCGGCTGGCCGGTCGCCAGCTCGACAGCTGTGATCTCGACACCCGGGTTGGCCAGCAGGGCGCCGAGATAGCTCATTCCGACCGAGTGCGGGACGACGGTGTCGGTCTCGCCCACGCGCACCCGCCACAGGCGGCCGTCGCGCCGGCACTCGATGTCGAGCGGGCCGCCGCGGCGCAGCTCGCCGGCCCACTTCTCAGCCCGCGGGCCCATGCCGAAGCGCCGGGCGTCGGCGATCGCGCCGTCGGTGAGGATCGCCGCCCGCGCCGCGTCGTCGGGTCGTGCCCGTCGCCGCAGGGCGCCGGCGAGGGCCGCGGCGTCGATCGCCACGCACGGCAGGTTGCCGAGCGCCTGGTCGGCACTGAGCGCGGCCTCGAGGTGCTCGACTGCCCGATCGACGCGGCCCGTCGTCAGTGCGGCGAGGGCCAGCGGTCGATGCGCCGAGCCGAAGCAGGCGACACCGAGGCCCGCCATCACCGGCAGGTCGGCGAACGGCAGCAGCAGGTCGTAGGCCTCGGCAGCAGCGTCGCCGTCGCCGAGCGCGTGCGCCGCCTCGCATGCCCCGTGCAACGTGGCCACCCAGATGCTCGACGAGGGGAGCACCCCCAAACCCTCGGCACGCAGCGAGGCGAGCGCGGTCGCCGCGGTCGGTCGATCGCCGACAGCAGCGGCGAGCGCGGCCAGCGCGGCGTCGAAGCCGGTGGAGCGCTCGGCGACGGTGGGTGACGTCACGAGCTCGGTCAGGAACGGCAACACGTCCTCGGCGCGCCCCTGCATCCACCGGATGGCGACGATGTGCGCGCCGTACCACCCGAGGGCGTCGGCGTCGCCGACATCGGCGCCCAGCGCTGCGCACCGCTCGGCGAGCAGCTCGGCGTCGGCGAGGCGTCCCTTGCGCATCGCCAGCATCACGTCGAGCGCCGCCGCCAGGTACTCCAGCGCGGCGCACGGGTGATCGTCAAGCTGGGTGTGCAGCTCGACGATCGAGCGCGGCGCCCGCCGATCGCCGGCGAGCACGAGGTCGACGGTGCGCCAGGCCAGGCCGAGCAGCCCGTCGAGCGACCGCCCGGTCGACGGGGATATGGCGATCAGCTCGTCGGCGAGCGCGAGGCGCAGGGCGGCATGCTCGGGGCCGAGCACGCAGTGGTGGGCGAGCGACAGCGCCTCGGCTAGCTCGATCGGGACGCCCCGCGCTCGGGCCGCGTCGACCTCGCCCAACATCGCATCGACCTCGCCGGAGGTGTAGGCCTGCTCGGCGGTCAGCCTGGTCCGCAGGCGGTGGGCGAGCGACGAGTCCGGGTCCAGCGCCTCCAGCGACCCGAGTGCTCGTCGCTGCAGTGCGGCCACCCGCGCCTGCTCGAGCGTCGAGCGGTGCTCGTGGACCCAGATCCCGCCCAGCCCGAGCGCTGCGCTGGCCAGGCGCTCGACGTCGCTGTGCGCCTCCGCCGCCTCGGCCTGGCGCCAGAATGCAGCACGCGCCAGGGCGAGCTTCCCACGTTCCAGCATCTCCCACCCGGTGGCCGCCTCGCCTCCTGTCGGCACGACAGTCCTGAGCGCGCCCACCGCGGACAGATACACGTGAGACGCCACGACACGGCCCTCGCCCCGTTGGAGGGTCTCGCCGATTGGAGGGTTTCGCCGGGGGATGCCCCTGCGGAAACCCTCCGACGGCGCAAACCCTCCAACGGGGTCAGTCAGACGGTCAGTCAGTCGATGGCGACGGCCGGTTCGGGCACTGCCGGGGCCGGAGCCGAGGCCGCAACGGCGAAGCGCCGGCCTGGCAGGCGGGTCGCCAGGGCCAGCGCGACGAGCACCGCCAGCGCGGCGACGAGGAACGCCGAGTTGTAGGCGTCCTGCGCCTGCTGCGGGGACGGATCGCTGCCCATCCCGGCGACGACGACCGAGCCGAGCACGGCGACCGACAGCGCGCCGGCGACCTGGGTGGTCAGCGAGCGGATGGCAGATCCTTGCGACACCAGCCGGGCCGGCAGCTCGCTGATCCCGGCCACCATGCCAGGTGCCGTGGTCAAGCCCATGCCGATGCCCTGCACTGACAGCAGCCCGACGATGACCCAGATCGGCGTGTCGAGCGCGAGGCGGGAGAAGCAGAAAAGGGCGACGACCATCCCGGCGCACCCCACCACGATCGGGCGCCGCGGGCCGACCCGGTCGACGAGGCGGCCACCGAGCGACATGCCGACGGCGGTGAAGATCGCCGGCACGATGAACATCGTCCCGACCCGGAAGGCGCTGAATCCCCGCAGGCCCTCGAGCTGCAAGGGCACGAACACCATGCGGGCGAAGTTGGCGCCCATCACGAAGACCAGCACGAGCATCGCCAGGCGGAACGTGCGCTCGGCGAACATCCGCACCTCGATCAGCGGATGCTCGGTGCGCAGCTCGTGGCGGGCGAACATCGCCAGCGAGCCGATGCCGACGGTGAGGCACAGCATGGTCGCCGGCGACGTCCACCCCCACGCGCCACCCTCGGACACGCCGAGCACGGCGATCGTCAGGCCGGCGCTGCCGAGCACGAGGCCGGCGAGATCGAACGGTCGCTGCTCGCGATGGCCGATGTCGGGCAGTAGCCGGAGGCCAGCGAGGAGGGCGACCGCACCGATCGGCACGTTGACGAGGAACAGCCAGTGCCAGCTCACCGACGTCACCAGCCAGCCGCCGAGCGTCGGCCCGACCGCCGGGGCGACCATCGCCGCCATGCCCCAGACGGCGATCGCCCGCCCGTGACGCTCGCGCGGGAACAGGTCCAGCGCGATCGCCATCCCGACCGGGATCATGGCCCCGCCGCCTATGCCCTGGAGCACACGGAACATGACGAGCACGGCGAGGCTCGGCGCCATCGCGCACGCTGCCGAGGCGACGGTGAACGCGATCAGCGAGCCGAGGAACACGTGCTTGCGGCCGAACCGGTCAGCCAGCCAACCGGTGGCCGGCTGGGCGGCGCACACGGCAAGCAGGTACGCGGTCACGATCCACTCGACGCCGTCGCCGGCCCCGAGGTCGACGCCAATCTGGTGGAGGGCGACGTTGACGATCGTCGAGTCGAGGACCACCATCACGGTCGCCGCCATGATGACGGTCATCGGCACCCACGGGTTGCGGGGGGCGGGCGCGGCGGGCATGTGCCGGGGAGCGGCGGTGTTCATCGGGTCCTACGGGATCGGTCAGTGGTCGTGGTGGCGGCGCGCAGGTCGGCGAGCAGCTCGAAGCAACGGTCGATCTCGGCCCGATGGTCGACTGCGGGGTCGTCCAGCCATCGTTCGCGTGCGGTACGCAGGGCGGCGATCGTGCAGGCCCCGAGCAGGCGCGGCAGCGGCTCGTGGGGGTCGGTGGCCAGCCGGGCGGCGGCGTGCTCGGCGACGAGCAGGCTGAGCACGTCGGTGTGCTGGAGGCTGACGGCGCGCAACGTGTCGGAGCCGAGGATCAGGCGCATCCGCCGCCGCTCGTCGTCCGGATCGGCGATGAAGCTGGCGACGAGATCGTGGGCGGCCGCGCGCAACGTGTCGAGCAACGTCTCGCCGGCCGGGCGCTCGGCGAGGAAGCGGGCGAAGCGCTCGCGCCGCTGCGCCGAGTCGGCGAACAGCACGTCCTCCTTCGCCGCGAAGTAGCGATGGAATGTCCGCGCCGAGACGTTGACGGCGCTGGCGATGTCCTCGACGGTGGTCGCCTCGACGCCGCGCTCGGCGAACAGCGCGAGCGCCGCGCGCACCAGCGCCTGGCGGGTCTCCAGCTTCTTGCGCTCGCGCAGGCCGATGTCGCCGGCGGCGGGTTCGCTGGTCCCGATGACGTCGACGTGCACGTCAGACGACGTTAGCAGAAAGTGTCAGTGACTGCCAGATGTCCTTGTGTGACACTTTCCTCATCCCGCTGGCTGGGTCTCAGCGGGGGCTGCGGGCTGACGCCTTGGACACCTTCGTCGTCGCCTTCGTCGCCTTGGTGGCCTTGGTCGCCTTCGCCGGCCGCTTGGCGGGGGTGCGCCCGGCAAGCCGATCGAGGTGGTCGAGCGTGGGGGTGAGCGCGGTGAGCACGCCGTCGGTGACCTGGCGGTGGCGGTCGGCGAGCTCGCTGAAGCGCTCGGCCAGCTTGCGCTGCTCGTCGGCCCACGACGAGATGGCGTCGATCAGGTCCTGCTGCTCCTGAAGCACCGCGCGCATCGGCGAGACCCACATCGTGGACAGCTCCGCCGCTCGCTCGTACCACGCGGCCATCGGCAGTCGCCGGTACTCGACCGCCTCGTCGGCCGCGGCCTCCTCCTCCCCGGCGTCCTCGTCGTCCTCCTGCGCGGCGGTCTGCGCTTCGAGATACGAGCGAGCGGCCCCCGAGAGCTGCGCTCCGAGCTCTTGCACGCGTCGCAGCGCATCGAGTGGTGAGAACCAGTTGGTGGGCGGCGCCTGCTCGTCCCCTGCTGCCATCGTTGCCTCCTTCGGCTCGTGCCGGTCGGCGGGGCGTTCACGTCGCGTGACGCGGTCCCCCCGGTTCCCCACGTCGTGCTCGGATCCTAGTATCCGACCGCCGAGCGTAAGGGGGGTCGATGGCCGGTGAGGACATGAGTGGCAAGGTCGTCGTCGTCACGGGCGCGAGCAGTGGCATCGGTGCCGCCGCGGCGCGCGAGCTGCACGGCATGGGCGCCGAGGTGCACGCCATCGGTCGCGACCCGGCGCGCACGGCGGAGGTGGCGGCCGACCTCGGCACCGAGCCGATCATCGCCGACTTCGCCTCGCTCGCCGACGTCCATGCCGCCGCCGACGACGTCCTCGATCGCTGCGATCGCCTCGACGTGCTCGTCAACAACGCCGCCCTCACGGTGAGCAGGCGCGAGGAGACCGCCGACGGCCACGAGCTGATGTTCCAGGTCAATCACCTCGCGCCGTTCCTGCTGACGGCGCGGCTGATCGACCTGCTCGTCGAGTCGGCACCCTCGCGGGTCGTCACGACGTCGAGCGTCGCCAACCTGGCCGGGTTCCTTCGCCTCGACGACCTCGAGACGCGCCAGCTGTTCATCGGGTTCAACGTCTACGGCACGACGAAGCTGGCGAACATCCTGTTCACCCGCGAGCTCGCCCGCCGGTACGGCTCGCAGGGCGTGCTGGCGACGTGCTTCGACCCCGGTGTCGTCGCCACCCGCATGGGCCGCGGCGACTTCGCCGGCTTCGCGCTGCGCACGCCGCTGCGGCGGCTGATGCGCACGCCCGAGGCGGCGGCCGACACGCTGGTGTGGCTCGCCACAGCGCCGCGCGACGACATCCGCGGCGGCTACTTCTACCGCGACCGCCGTCCCGGCGTGATCAACCTCCAGGCGCGCAGCGACGACACGGCCCGGCGGCTGTGGGAGCGCAGCGCCGAGCTCGTCGGTGAGGGATGACGACCGACCCGCCGACCGGTTCGGGTGACGTCGAGCTACGCCCGTTGACCGCCGACCTCAAGGCGGCGGCGGAGGTGTTCGCCGCCAGCATCCCCGAGCGCGACAAGAGCTACCTCGATCCGTTCCTCTTCTACCAGGTCGCCGTGAACAGCTGGACGCAGGCGACGCCGGCGCGCCGCTTCGTGGCCGTCGAGCCAGGCGAGCCCGGCGAGGTGCCAAGGATCCTCGGGATCGTCACCGTGGTCCCCGGCACCGGCTGGCAACGCCACGTCGGCGAGTTCCGGATCGTGGTGCTGCCCGCCGCGCGCGGCCGGGGGATCGGCGAGCGGCTGATCCAGCGCGGACTCAGCCTCGTCATCGAGCTCGGGCTGCGCAAGACGACGATCGACATCATGGCCAGCAACGACGCCGGCCTGGCGCTGTTCGAGCGCCACGGGTTCGTGCGCGAGGCGGTGCTCGCGCGCCACGTCCAGGACGGTGCCGGCAACCTCCAGGACCTCGTCGTGATGAGCAAGGAGTTCGACGGGTAGCAGGCGCGGCGGGCTCGGGCGGGGCCGTTCGACCGGCCGCGCGGGGTCGGATACCATCGGAGCGCCGCAGTCGCCGAGCGCACGCTTCGGTGAGCACTCCAAGGGGGCACGGATGCAGGTGAAAGTCGGTGGTCGGTTCCGCAGTGTCACGGGCGCGACCGAGGTCGTCGTCGTCAAAGCACCGGCCGGTGAGGTCGATCTCCGGTGCGGCGGGCACCCGATGGTCCCGCTCGGTGAGGAGGTCTCCGCCGCCGAGCCCGAGGCCGGGTTCGACGCCCCGACCGAGATCGGCAAGCGCTACGCGTCCGAGGAGGCCGGCATCGAGCTGCTGTGCACGAAGGCCGGAGTCGGAGCACTTTCGCTCGGCACGGACCCGCTGCCGGTCAAGGGTGCCAAGCCGCTCCCCAGCTCCGACTGACGGGACCGGCGATCGATGAACGTCGGGATAATGCTCGAGATGGTCGCCGACGGAGCCGGCGACCGCGTCGTCCTCGGGCCCCGCGACGGCGGGCTGACCGCAGCCGAGCTGCTCACGCGAGCCCGGCGGGTGGCGGCGTACTTCCGCTCGCGCGACGTGAGCCACGTCGGGATGGTCGACCTCAACTCGGAGGCCGTGCCGATCGCCCTGTTCGGTGCGGCGCTGGCCGAGCTGCCGTTCGCACCGGTCAACTACCGCCTGACCGACGACAAGCTGAACAGCATCGTCGCCCGGCTCAGCCCCGGCATCGTCGTCGTCGGCGCCGACATCCTCGGGCGCCTCGAGCAGCACGACGGCATCGAGGTGATCACCACCGACGAGCTGCTCGCCATCGCCGCCGACGAGTCGGCCGAGATCCCCGACGACCTGCCGTTCGTCGACCCCGACGACATCGCCATCCTGCTGTTCACCAGCGGCACGACGGGGGAGCCGAAGGCGGCGGTGCTGCGGCACCGTCACCTCTTCTCCTACATCACCGGCACGGTCGAGTTCCTCGGCGCCGATCCCGACGACGCCCAGCTGGTGAGCGTGCCGAGCTACCACGTGGCCGGCGTGTCGGCCGTGCTCAGCTGCCTGTACGGCTGCCGGCGGATCGTGTACCTGCCGGGGTTCGACCCCGAGGACTGGGTGCGCACGGTCGACCGCGAGCGGATCACCCAGGCGATGGTCGTGCCGACGATGCTCGGCCGCGTGCTCGACGTCGCCGAGAGTGAGGGGCTGAAGCTGGAGTCGCTGCGCCACCTGTCCTATGGCGGCGGGCGGATGCCGATCGAGCTGATCGAGCGGGCGATGCGCGACCTGCCGCACGTCGACTTCGTCAACGCCTACGGCCTGACCGAGACCAGCTCGACCGTCTCGGTGCTCACACCCGACGATCATCGCGAGGCGATCGCCACCGACGACGCCGCCGTGCGACGGCGGTTGACGTCGGTTGGGCGCCCGTTGCCCTCGATCGAGCTGGAGATCCGAGACGCCGGCGGCGGCGTCGCACCCCCGTTGGAGCGGGGCGAGATCTACGTCCGCGGCGAGCAGGTCGCCGGCGAGTACCTCGGGCGCAGCGTGCTCACCGACGACGGGTGGTTCCCGACCAACGACGCCGGCTACCTCGACGAGGCGGGCTTCCTGTACCTCGACGGCCGCCTCGATGACGTCATCGTCCGCGGCGCCGAGAACCTGTCTCCCGGTGAGATCGAGGACACGCTGATGGAGCACCCGGCCGTGGCCGAGGTCGCCGTGGTCGGCGTTCCCGATTCCGAGTGGGGCGAAGCAGTCGCCGCGACGGTCGTCCTCGCGCCGGGCGCCGAGGCGACGGAGGCCGAGCTGCAAGCGTGGGTCCGCGAGCGGCTGCGCTCGACGAAGACGCCGCAGCTGATCTCGTTCCGCGAGGAGATGCCCTACAACGAGACCGGCAAACTCCTCCGCCGGGTGATCCGCGAGGAGCTGGCCGCAGACCAGCAGAACCGAGGGGCGTAGCCGCTAGCGGCACACGTCACGTCCCGGCGTCGCGCCTCGTCCAACTGGGTGGTCCTGGTCTTATTCCACCTTCTGGGTGGCGTGAGTCTCGATTCCGAGACCGACGCCACCCAGATGGCGCGATGAGACCACGGCCACCCAGATGGACGGCTTCGCGACGGGGCGGCGCGGCGTACTCTGTCGGCGTCGCAACGCAGGTTGACGCTCGTGCGGGCCGCGCCGTGCTGCGTGCGGTCCCGGCGCCCTGCGACGGGGCCGCCCGGCTGCAGGCGCTGGTGCCGTTCGCCCAGCTCGACGACGACGCGCGCGCCGAGCTGGCGGCCGCGGTCGAGTGGATCGAGGCGCCGGCAGGCGTGCGGCTGTTCAGCGTGGGCGACTCGACCGACGGGATGTACGGCATCCTCAGCGGACGGGTGCGGTTCTTCGCCGAGGAGGACGGCGACATCGTGCTCACCGCCGATGCCGGTCCCGGCGTGACGTTCGGCGAGGGGTCGATGCTCGTCGGCGGCGGCCGGTCGCGGACGGCCGTGGTGGCGCGCGACGCGCTGCTGATCCGCGTCCCGCCGGAGCAGTTCAAGAAGCTGATGACATCGCCCCACGTGGCGGTCGGCGTGGCCAGCCTGTTCGCCGCCAGGTTCGCGTCGCAGCCGGACCCGGCCACCGGCCAGGAGCACCCGCCGGCCATCGCCGTCGACGCCCAGCTGGCGCCCCCCGACCGGGCGTGGCTCGTCGGTGAGCTGACACGAGCGGTGGGCGAGCGGGCGACGGTGACGGTGATCGAGGGCGTCGGCGCGGAGGCCGAGCGGCTGGTGCGTCACGCCGACGTGCTGCTGCTGGCGCGCGAGGCGCACCGCCGCCCGTACGGCCTCGATCCGCTGGCGTCGTGGTGGGCGGGCGTCGACCCGCTCGCCCTGCCGCCCGTCGACCTCGTCCTCATGCGTGCCGGCGAGGACGTGGCGCCCGGTGCGGCGGCGACCTGGCGTGAGGCGGTCGGCCCGGCGGCCTGCCACCACGTGCGGCGCGGCGTAGCCGGCGACGTGCGCCGTGTCGGGCGGCACCTGACCGGCACGGCGGTCGGTCTCGTGCTCGGCGGCGGGGGCGCGCGGGGCATGGCCCACATCGGCGTGCTGCGCGCGATGGCCGAGCTCGGCATCCCGGTCGACAGCGTCGGCGGCTCGAGCATGGGTGCGGTCGTCGCCGCCGAGGTCGCCCTCGGCCGGCCGTGGGACCAGATCCTGGACGAGAGCGAGCAGACCTGGCGCCGCCGATCGCTGCGTCTGGACCTCACGCTGCCCACCGTGTCGGTGTCGTCGGGACGGCGCGCCAGGCGGATCTTCGAGGAGATGTTCGGGCTGACGTGCCTGGAGGACTTCCTCGTCCCGTACTTCTGCACGACGACGAACTTGAGCCGGTTCGAGCTGGCCATCCATCGCGCCGGCCCGGCCGCGCCGTGGATCCGGGCCAGCGCCACCGCCCCCGGATTGTGGCCACCGGTCGTCGACGCCGCCGGCGAGCTGCACGTCGACGGCGGCCAGCTGGACAACGTGCCGACCGACGTCATGCGCCGCGCCCACCGCGGACCGATCATCGCCGTCGACGTGTGCGCCGGCCAGCAGGCGATGACGGTGGAGCCGGGCACCGAGCCGCCAGTGGGTCTGCGCCACCTGCTGCGCCGGCGGGCGGCAGCGCGCTTCCCGAGCCTGGTCGACACGATCAACCGGTGTGCGCTGCTGGGCAGCCTGCAGCAGCGGGTGCGGGCTGCCGACCAGGCCGACGTGTACCTCACGCCCGACCTGGCGACGATCGGCTTCGGCGGGTTCGGCCGCCTCCACGAGGCCGTCGAGATCGGCTACCGGGTGGCGATCGGCGAGCTCGGTGCGGCGTGGACGTCCGATCGGGCGGCAGCCGGGTGACCACGCTGACGGAGCGAAACCTGAGCCGGGCGGGCTCAGGATCCGTGGGATTTGGCTCTCGACGCTGCAGAATGGGGCGAAGGAGGGGAAGATGCCTCGAGACGATGGGTGGCGTATCAACCCGGTGGGCGAGGCGCGAGCAGCGCCGGAGCTGGCAGCGTTCGTGGCTTTCGCCGCCCCGCTCCTCGCCAACGCGCCGCGCGGCGACGGCCACCCGGTGCTGGTG
This sequence comes from Ilumatobacteraceae bacterium, assembly GCA_044867195.1. GTDB lineage: Bacteria > Actinomycetota > Acidimicrobiia > Acidimicrobiales > Ilumatobacteraceae > JALZMG01. The sequence goes on along the minus strand of JBIOUO010000109.1, from coordinate 4,703 downwards.
CTGCCGGGCCTCGGCGGGGGCGACGGTTCGACCGCCCCGCTGCGGTGGTTCCTGCGCCGGCTCGGCTATCACACCCACGGCTGGGGTCTGGGCACGAACACCGGCCCGGCGCGCTACGTCTCCTCTGCGCTCGACGAGCTGGTGAACACCGTGTCCGAGGAGCATGGCCGGCGGGTGAGCCTCGTCGGCTGGAGCCTCGGCGGCCTGTTTGCGAGCGCGCTCTCTCAGCGCGCGCCGCATCTCGTGCGCTCCGTGATCACGCTCGGCAGCCCGTTGCGCGTCGGCACATCGACCCCGCACGGGCTGCCGACGACGTCGGTCTACAGCCGGTCCGACGCAATCGTCCCGTGGCGGGTCTCGGTGCTCGACCCGGGGCCGAAGCGGGAGAACATCGAAGTCCGCGGCAGCCACATCGGGCTCGGCCACAACCCGCCGGTGCTCGTCGTCGTGGCCGACCGCCTGGCCCAGCCAGAGGGGACGTGGAAGCCGTTCGTCGCCCCGCGCTGGGCGCAGCGATGGCTGCCGCGCCCGGCGATGGCCGCCGTCTGACCCACGGGCCACCGACGGGAGCGCGCCGTGCGGGCGTGGGTCGTCACCCGACCGGGTCCGATCGACGGCGGCCCGCTCGCGCTCGTCGAGCGCCAACCCCGCCCGCCGGGGCGGTCCGAGGTCGCCGTGCGCGTCCTCACCTGTGGCGTGTGCCGGACCGACCTCCACCTCGCCGAGGGCGACCTTGCACCTCACCACCCGCAGACCGTGCCGGGCCACGAGATCGTGGGCATCGTCGACGAGCTCGGCCCCGGCGCCCGGCGGTTCGCTCTCGGCCAGCGCATCGGCATCGCCTGGTTGCGGCGGGTGTGCGGTGAATGCCGCTTCTGCCGGCGCGGCGACGAGAACCTGTGCCTCACGCCATCGTTCACTGGATGGGATGCCGACGGCGGGTACGCCGAGCGGGCGGTCGTCGACGAGCGCTTCGCCTACCCGCTACCGGACCGCTTCGACGACACCGAGGTCGCCCCCCTGCTGTGCGCCGGGATCATCGGCTACCGCGCCCTGCGCCGCGCCGCGCTCCCGCCCGGCGGCCGCCTCGGCATCTACGGCTTCGGCGCCTCCGCCCACCTGGCTGCCCAGGTGGCGATGGCCGAGGGCGCGTCGGTGTACGTGGTCACCCGCACAGAAGCCTCGCGAGCGCTGGCCCGCCGGCTCGGCGCGGTGTGGGTCGGCGATGCGAGCGACGTGCCTCCCGATCCGCTCGATGCGTCGATCCTGTTCGCCCCCGCCGGTGAGCTGGTGCCGATCGCCCTCGGCGCACTCGACCGCGGCGGGACGCTCGCGATCGCCGGGATCCACCTGTCGGACATCCCACCGTTGCGCTACGCCGACCACCTGTTCGAAGAGCGCCAGCTGCGCAGCGTCACCGCCAACACTCGCCGCGACGGGGAGGAGCTGCTCCAGCGGGCAGCATCGATCGGCATCCACGTCTCGACGACGAGCTACCCCTTCGAGCGCGCCGACGCCGCCCTCGCCGACCTCGCCCACGACCGCGTCACCGGTGCCGCCGTCATCCGCGTCTCAGCGCGGTGAGGCCAGCCAGGGTGGGGGCTGGGGGTCACTCCAGGCTTCGATCATCTTGAACAGCCCGCAGACCTGGAGCACGATGTACTCGTCGTCGCGGGCTGGATCGCCGTCGTCGAGCCACGAGCAGATCCCGTCGAGCAGATGGGAGGCCAGGGCTGTCGAGCACCAGTGCATGATGGTCGGGTCGGTGATCTGCCCGACCAGGGCGATCATCCGCTCGGCATGCTGGCTGAGGACGAGGCGGAAGTGGCGGGCGAACTCGATGAATGCCGGCTCGTGCGCCGCATGCCGCCACAGCAGCCGGAACGCGTCGGGGTGGCGGCGGGCGATGCCGAGCATCACCCGGACGATGCCGCCGCGCCGGCGGATGTCCTCCATGTCACGCTCCGCGAACTCGGTGACGAACTCGTCGGTCACCGATCCCAGCACCGCCCGGTAGAGATGCCGCTTGGTGTCGAAGATCCGGTAGACGAGCAGGCGGCTGATACCGGCGCGGCCGGCCACGTCGTCCATCGACGTGCCCTCGAAGCCGGCCTCCAGGAACGCGCCTGCCGCGGCTTCGATGATCTGGGCGCGGCGTTCGGGGCGCGGCAGGCGAGTCGGCGCCGGGTCGGCCACGTTCGCCGCGGGATCGCCGTTCTGCATCGAGTCCAGGTTTACCCGCCTGTAAACATCACGCCGGGGATGGTCGCCTCAATCCTTGCGCCCGGTGACCGCCAGGCGGGCGCCGAGCCCGATCATGATCAGCCCGCCGGCGCCGTCGAGCCGCTCCAGGCGGTGCGGGGTGCCCGACAGCCAGGCCCGCACCGAGCCGGCCACGATGCCCCAGGCGGTGTCGCAGACGAGGGCGATGGCCACCGAGATCAACCCGAGGACTGCCATCTGGACTGGCACCGGGGCCCCGTCCGGGTCGACGAACTGGGGGAGGATGGCGGTGAAGAACACGATCACCTTGGGGTTGCTCACGCCGACCAGGAACCCCTCGCGGACGATGCGGCGCGACCCGCGGGCGGCAGTGACGTCGAGCACGGTCGACAGCGCCCGGCGATGACGGATCGCCTGCACGCCGAGGTAGACGATGTACGCCGCGCCGGCCAGCCGCAGCAGGTCGAGCAGCACGATCGACCGCTGGACGATCGAGCCGACGCCCGCGGCGACGAGCAACACCTGGACGGCCATGCCCAGCTCGTTGCCGAGGACCGTGAGCACCGCCGCCCGTCGACCGAGTGCCACGCCGCGAGCGATCACGAACAGCACGCTCGGGCCGGGGACGATGACGAGCACGAACCACGCCAGCACGAACGCGCCGAGCGTGGAGTGGTCGACCATCGACGCAATGTAGAGCGCCCGCCCGCCGCCCGCGAGGGAGGAATCCGGCTCTCACCGGCGGACGGCGAGGCGGCCCCGTCTGGTCGCGGTGTGCGAGGATGACGCATGTTCGGGCGGTTCGATCGAGCCGATCGCCGGGCGGCCATCACGGGCGCCATCGTCCTCGCGCTGCTCGCCGCGATCTACGTCGTGGTCGCCGACGAGACCGCTCGACCGCTCGCCGTGCTCGTCCTGCCGTGCCTGCTGACCGCGGTCCTCGGAGGCTGGCGTCCGACGGTGCTGCTCGGCGCGGCGTCGTTGCTCGTCGCCGTGGTTATCGGTCTGCTCGGCCCATTCGACACCGAGGCGCTGATGGCCCGCTGGCTGATCATCGCCCTCGGCGCGGCGATGGGGGCGCTCGGCGCGGCGGTGCGCGACCGCCAGTCGGGTCGGCTCGCCGACCTCGACGAGGCGATGAGGCTGCGGGCTGCGTTCGAGCGCGCCCTGGCGCCGGCACCCGTCGCACCAGACGGCTTCGAGGCCGTCTCCCGGTACCGGCCGGCGGAGTCGAAGATGGAGCTTGGCGGGGACTTCCTCGAGGCCGTCGCCCTCGCCGACGGCCGCTTGGCGGTGCTGGTCGGCGACGTGTGCGGGCACGGTCCACGCGAGGCCGCGTTCGGGGCTGCGCTGCGGGCGGGGTGGAAGTCGATCGCCCTCGGTGGCAAGCACGATCCTACGGACTGGGTGGAGGCGCTCGACGCGGCGTTCTTCCGTGACGGTCGCATCGACACGTACGCCACGCTCTGCACCGGGTACTTCGACCTCGGGGCCGGCGTGATGCGACTGGTGAACGCCGGCCACCCGCCGCCGGTCCTGCTGGCGCGACCGATCCGGCTGGTCGAGCTGCCGCCGGCGCCCCCGGTGGGGCTGGGCCTCGCCGAGACGTGGTCGGCAACGGAGCTGCCCTGGGACGGCACGCCGCTGCTGTTCTTCACCGACGGCCTGATCGAGAACCCCCACGTGCACGGCCCGCCGGCGAGGTGGGGCCTCGACGGCCTGCTGGCCTGGCTGGCCAGGCGCGTGCCGGCGGGCCGGCTCGACCGCCTCGCGGACGACTTACTCGAGAGGGCACTCGACGGGCGTGAGCTTCGCGACGACGTCGCGGTGCTGATCGTCGGGGCCGCTGACGACTGACGCGACGGTCCCGGTCGAGGCGGCCACCGGCGAGATAGGCAGTGCGTTGTGACTGAGCAGCCGCTGGCTCGTCGGCTGGGAGTCGGGGACGCCGTCGTCATCGGCTTGGGGTCGATGCTCGGGGCTGGCGTGTTCGCCGCCTTCGGGCCTGCAGCGAGCGCGGCAGGCACCGGGCTGTTGGTCGGGCTCGTGATCGCCGCGGTGATCGCCTACTGCAACGCCACCGCCTCCGCCCAACTGGCCGCCGTCTACCCGACCTCGGGCGGCACGTACGTCTACGGGCGCGAGCGGCTCGGACCGTGGTGGGGCTTCACGGCTGGGTGGGGGTTCGTCGTCGGCAAGACCGCCTCGTGCGCGGCGATGGCGCTGACGTTCGCCACGTACGCGATCACCGGGCCATGGTGGGCGCAGCGCGCGCTGGCCATCGCCGCCGTCGTGGGCGTCGCCGCGTTGAACTATCGCGGCGTGACGAGGACGGCGGTCGCGACGCGCATCCTGGTCACCACCACGCTGCTCACGCTGACCGTGTTCGTCGCCGGGGTGGCGATCGGCGGCGGCGCCAGCGTCGACAACCTCGGTGGCCAAGGGGCGTTCGGGGCGGGTGGCGTGTATGGCGTGCTGCA
>JBIOUO010000108.1:0-3966 GCA_044867195.1 Ilumatobacteraceae bacterium | reverse complement strand
GTCGTCGGGCACCCCCGACGACTCGATCCGCCCGAATGCTCGGGCGAGCGGCGCGCAGCCCTCGGCCTGCACCGCGTCAAGGCGCACCCCGGCGCCGAGCCCCCAACCGGTGCAGGTCGCCAGCGCGCCCCCACCGACTTGCACGACGACACGGTCCAGCGGCACACCAGAGTCGGCCAGCTCCCAGCCGATCGTCCGCCCGCCGTCGAGGCACAGGGCGTTCTCCGGACCCTGCACGCTGAAGGGGATCGCGCCGGCCGCGACCGCCTCGCGGAACCGCAGCACCACCGGATCGCCCGGCCGGTCATCCGCCCGGCGCGAGCACGGATGGATCGTCGCGCCGAGCCGCTCCAGCAACCCGAGCACGTCGGCACCCGCCCCGGTCGGGACGAACACGTCGATCGGCCACTCGACCCGCGCCGCCAGCGTCGCCCCGGCGATCGCCGCGTTGCCGCACGACGCGATCGCCAGTCGCGGCCGGCGCCGGTCGCCGCCGCCCTCCGCCAACCCCAGCGCCTCGGCGGCCAGCAGGTGGAGCAGGATCGTCACCAGGTGGCGCCCCTTGTGGCTGCCCCCGACGTTGCCGGTCTCGTCCTTCACCCACGCGTTCGCGCCCAACTGCTCGGACAGCGCGCGCTGCTGCGCGAACGCGGTCACGGTGAAGTCGCCGGCCACCGATCGCGTCAACGCCATGCACGCCGCGTCCGTCATGCCGTGGGTCCGAGCGAAGGCCCACCAGGCCAGGCGCGGGCCGTAGCGCACGAACGAGTTGGGATCGTCCAGCGGCGGCGGCTCAGCGCCGACCGTCAACGGATGCAGCATGTGGTGGCGGTCCGTCGGCGTCACCCGCGGGCAGGTGAACGGCCACGGCGTCGCAACGTCGAGCGTCGTGCCGCAGACGGCGCACCGCCACCCGACGATCACGACGGCGAGCGGACGCGGGCGTTGAGCTCGGTGATCATCTCGTCCCACACCCCGAGGTATCGGTGCAAGCCGCGCCAGAACGTCTGGCTGCGCCGCAGCTCGAACAGCTCGAACGGCGTGCCCTGCTGCTCGACCCACGTGTAGTAGCCGAGGTTGAAGATCCGCGTCCGATCCCGAGCGGTGCACTCGATCATCGCGTCGGTGTCGACGTCGCCGAGGTGGCGCCCGAACACCTCGGCCGCGTCGACGTCGGTGAACTCGCCGCCGTAGCGCTCCGCCAGCAGCGCCGCCCGCTCGCTCTGGTACATCGCCCCGCCGTCCGTGGCGACGGTGACAACGGCGTCGCCCGGGCCGAGCCCGAGCAGCTTGACCGTCTTGACCGCGGCGAGCACGTTGCACGTCGACGAGAGCCCGAAGTGGGAGAGCGCGGCGATGACGTCGGGCGGCACGCCCTTGCGCGCCAGCAGCGCCCGGCCGGCCGCCGAGTTGTGGAGCAGGTCGAGCTCGTCGGTCGCCCGGTCCGAGATGGCGACCACGACGTCGGTGTTCATCACGTTGTGGATCAGTGGGATGTGCTTGTCGCCGATGCCCTGGATGTTGTGTTCGCCGAAGCCGTTCTCCAGCATCGTCGGGCACTCCAGCGCCTCGGCGGCGACGATCCGCGTGCCGAACGTGTCCTTCAGCCGGTCGCCGGCGCCGATCGTCCCCGCCGATCCGGTGGCCGACACGAACGCCGCCAAGTGGAGTCCGGAATCGCCCGCCACCGTGTCGAACACGTGCTCCAGCGCCCGCCCGGTGACCTCGTAGTGAGCGAGGTGGTTGCCGAACTCGCAGAACTGGTTGAGCACGACGTTGGCCGGGTCGCGGGCGAGCTCGTTGCAGACGTCGTAGATCTCCTTGACGTTCGACTCCGTGCCAGGCGTGCGGACGACGTCGGTCGCCGGATCTTCACACCAGCGGTCGAGCCAGTCGAAGCGCTCGTGGCTCATCCCTTCTGGCAGGATCGCCACGCCTCGCGAGGCCATGATCCGGCTGATCGCGATCCCCCCGCGGGCGAAGTTGCCGGTCGACGGCCAGATCGCCCGGTGGCGCGTCGGGTCGAACTGCCCGCTGACGATGCGCGGCGCCAGGCAGGCGTAGGCGGCGAGCACCTTGTGTGCCGTGATCATCGGGAAGCGGTCGCCGAGCACGACGATGATCGGGCTCTCGACGCCGGTCATCGCGGGCGGCAGGACGACGTGGTCGGGCACCTCGACGCGCCGGCCGTGGAGGTCGTTGTACCAGTGCACCCGCCACAGGTTGCGCCGGTCGGGTGCCTGCGGGTCGGCATCGCCGACGTGGGCGGGGTCGATCATCGCCGGGTCGGCGAGCTGGGCGAACGTCGGCAGCAGGATGCCGCGCTCGCGGAACCTGGCCACGCTGTTGGCCAGGGCGCCATCGTCGACGACTCGATCGGCGAGGCCGTAGCGCCGTTCGAGCGCATCGTGTGCGGCGCCGCCGCCGGTCGACGTCACGGTCGTCATCGGGGCGTCGGTCAGCGGAACGCGTCCTGCGGCGCGGTCGTGCTCGGCCCGACGTGGGCGTCGAGCCACTCGCACAGCGAGCGGGCGCCCTCCCACGTCTCGCGCACCTTGGCCACCGTCCGCTTCGTGCCCATCCACGCCGCGACCGGGAACTGGCGCGAGGCGACCATCCCCTTGCGCCGCAACAGCTCCACGCGCGGGTGGTCCCTCGGATAGCCGCGCGGCGCCGACTTCAGCTCGTCCGGCGCCGACGTCGAGTAACCACGCTTGGCCACGACGGCCACCAGCGACTCGAGGTCCGTGCCGGCGGCGTCGTCGTCGACCGCCTGCCGGAACCGCTCGAGCTGGTCCTTGGCCATCATGTAGTAGCCGACCGCGACCATCATCCCGTCGGCCCCGATGTGGAGGTAGTGGCCGGACCCACCCTCGGCCTCGCCGTAGGCGCCTTGGTGCGTCTTGTACGGCGGGCGGTCCTTGGCGAACCGCAGATCGTTGTACGGCCGGAAGATGTGGAACGGGCCGTACTCGGCGAGCTCGGCGCACAGCGCCTCCATCGGCGCGCGCACCGCCTGCTCGTAGGTGGCCTTGCTCGCCTGCCAGAACGCCTTGTTGTTGTCGGCCTCGAGGTGCTCGTAGAACTCGAATGCCTCAGGCGGGAACCCACGGAACGTCGACATCGCCGCGGAACGGTATCGAGCGCCGTCGCTACGTTGTGCCGATGGCCGACCTGTTCCTCGGCGGGCTTGTCGACGCCTCGTCACACGAGCGCACCGGGGCTGACGTGCGGCTCGACACGAGCGACCTGACGACGCACGGCGTGATCGTCGGGATGACCGGCTCGGGCAAGACCGGGCTCGGCATCGTGCTCATCGAGGAGGTGCTGCGCGCCGGGCTGCCGGCGCTGCTGATCGACCCCAAGGGCGATCTCACCAACCTCTGCCTGACGTTCCCCAACCTCGCGCCCGGCGACTTCCGGCCGTGGATCGACGAGGCCCAGGCCAAGGCCGCCGGGGCGACGCCCGACGAGTTCGCCGCCCAGCAGGCGGCGACGTGGCGGGACGGCCTCGCCGGCTGGGGATACGGGCCCGAGCAGCTCGCCGCCCTGCGTGCCGCGGCGGACGTCACGATCTACACGCCGGGCTCGCGCGCCGGGGTGCCGCTGAACATCGTCGGCTCGTTGCAGCTCCCGGCCACCGACGACGCCGAGATCGTCGGCGACGAGATCGACGGGTTCGTCTCCGGGCTGCTCGGGCTCGTGGGCATCGAGGCGGACCCGCTGTCGAGCCGCGAGCACATCCTGCTCGCCAACCTGATCCAGCACTCGTGGGCGGCGGGCACGGCGCTCGATCTGCCGACGCTCGTCGGGCAGGTCCAGCAGCCGCCGATCCGCAAGCTCGGCGTGTTCGACCTCGACCAGTTCTTCCCGCCCGCCGATCGGATGAAGCTGGCGATCAAGCTCAACGGCCTTCTCGCCTCCCCCTCGTTCGCCGCCTGGGGCGCCGGCCAGCCGCTCGACGTG
>JBIOUO010000107.1:0-2648 GCA_044867195.1 Ilumatobacteraceae bacterium | reverse complement strand
CGCAAGGCCGATGAGGCGGAGCGGTCGCCGCTCCCGCTGGTGCTGAAGATCGTGCGGGCTGTCGTCTGGCTCGTCTACGCCTGGGTGCTCATCACGACCGTGATCCTGTTCCTAGCGTTCATCCTGCGGCTGCTCGGAGCGAGCACGGACGCCTCGTTCACGCAGTGGGTGTACCGCAGCGCCGAATCGGCGATGCGCCCGTTCCGCGGCATCTTCCCCGCTCAGCAACTCGGCGACAACTCGGTGCTCGACACGTCGCTGCTGTTCGCGATCATCGTCTACCTCCTCATCGCCATCCTCGTGCACGCCATCCTGCAGTGGCTCGGGGCGCGGCTGGCCAAGCAGGAGTGGAAGATCTCCAGCGCCCGAGCCGATGCCGACGCGCTCGCCAACCGCTACGCCGCGGAGCGCGCCGCCGCCAGTGCGGCCGCGGCCCAGCAGTACGAGGTGGCGCGCGTCGCGGCGCAACAGGCGTTGGCCGCCCACGACAGTCGGAATGCGCCGCCCGTTCCGCCCGCCGCTCCGCCGCCCGGCACGTCGACCTGACGCTTCGGCCTCGTCGTCGTCACGCCACACCGACGCGATCGAGTGCATGCCTGACCGACTGGACGACGCCGAACCTCACCCCTTCGCCCTCCTCGGATTGAGGATGCCGCCCTCCCGGCGGGGCTCGATCCCCGCCTCGAGCACCCGGCGTTCCGTGATCCGCCAGCGGCCGTCCATGACCGCCCACCGATCGTGGTACTCGCCCCACAGCACCATGTCCGGCCGAGCGTGGTCACGGTGGCGGTGCCACGCCCGTACGTAGCTGACCGCGGTCGCCGACTCGGCGCCGGTGAACTCGATCGAGATGTTCCCGATCAGGTGCTGGGTCGCCTCGAACGGGGCGAGCGCACGGTTCATCCACGCCACCACGGCGTCGACGCCGACGACGTCGCCGCTGTGCGGTGAGGCGAACACGCAGCTCTCGGCGAAGACCTCCCGATGCTGATCGGTCTCCAGCCAATCGGTCGCCCGGGCGTACCGGAACATCTGATCGGCGATCGCCGCCCGATCCCCCAAGCGGTCGAGGCCCCGATCAGCGGACGATGACATCAGGGTTCCCGCTCCGCCAGCTGTAGTCCTGCACCCGCTCCACGATCGCCCAGCCTGTAGCCCCGCGGCGAAGTCGATCTCGATACGTCCCGGCGATCACATACAGGTCCCCGCCCGGCGCGCCGGCCCGCACGTGCTGGGCGTGGAAGTACGACGTCGCCCGAGCCTCGTCACCGTCGACCCTCACCCGCATGCTCCCCAGCAGGTGCTGGCTGGCGTCCAGCGACTCCAGCGCGCCCCGGGCCCGGCCGACGATGTCGTCCGGCCCTTCCACACGGCCGCCAGGGTGGACGAACACGGCGTCGGGCGCGAAGCATCGTGCGACGCTCGACCAGTCGTGGTCGTCGAGCGCGAGCACGTAGGCGACGAGGACGTCGGTCACCGCTTGGCGGTCCATCACGTCACCAAGGTCGGAGCTCACCGGCGGCCTCGACGTTGCATGGCATGTGTTCTACTTCGGCCCGGAGCATCGGCGTCCACTGCCACGAGGAGGTCCCGTGTCGTTCGATTTCCAGCAGGCGCTGTTCCACGTCGGGGTGCGGGTGCCGGACCTCGAGGCGGCGATGGCCGCGCTCGGCTCCGGTCTCGGCTGCGCGTGGGCGCAGGTCGTGGAGCGGGATCAGGCACTGTGGACGCCTGGCGGCGGGCAGCACACCGTTCCGCTGCGGTTCACCTACTCGTGTGCCGGACCGCAACACGTCGAGCTGCTGCAGGGTGCGCCCGGGTCGATGTGGTACGGCGCCGACGCGCCGGGCGTGCACCACCTCGGCGTGTGGGTCGACGGCGTGGCGGCCGAGGTCGAGCGCCTGGTCGGGGACGGGTGGACGCTGGAGGCCGCCCAGCGGTCACCAGATGAGGGTTACGGCGTGATGGCCTACGTCCGCTCACCCGGTGGCGTGCTGCTCGAGCCGGTGTCGGTCGACGTGCGCCCGCGGTTCGAGCGCTGGTGGTCGGGCGGACCGTTCGCCTGACTCGGGAGCATCTGGCTCAGCCGGCAGCCTGGTCGTGCTCCCATTGGGCGCGGTCGATGGCGTACTCCACATCGCCTTCCTCGTCGCCGGGGATCCGGACGGGCCAGTCGGCGTGGAACGTGCGCACGAAGCGCAACCCCGCCTTCTCCATCACCCGCCACGACGCGATGTTGACCCCCATCGTCGAGGCGTAGACCCTGTCGACGCCGAGCTCGGCGAACGCCTTGTCGATCAGCGCCCTGGACCCCTCGGTCGCGTAACCCTGTCCCCACGCGTCACGCCGCAGCCGGTAGCCGAGCTCAGGCTCCAACGGCCCAGCGCCCTCGCCGGGCCGCAGGTGGAACCAACCGACGAACCGCCCGGTCGACTTCTCGATCACCGCCCAGAAGCCATAGCCGGCGAAGCGGTCGTAGTACCCGAGCCACCACTCCAACATCCCGGCCAGCTCGTCGCGATCGACCGCCGCGCCGTTGTCGATGTAGCGCTTGACCTCCGGATCGCTGTCGAGCTCGACGAGCAGGTCGAGATCATCACGCGTGAACCGCCGCAGCAGCAACCGATCGGTCTCGACGAACACATCCA
>JBIOUO010000106.1:0-5548 GCA_044867195.1 Ilumatobacteraceae bacterium | reverse complement strand
CTCGCCGCGGCGCGTGACACGGGGAAGCGGGCGGTCGTGATGGAGGTCTCGTCGCACGCGCTGGCCATGCACCGCGTCGACGGCACCCGCTTCGCGGCCGGCGTGTTCACCAACCTGGGGACCGACCATCTCGACCTGCACGGCACGCCTGAGGCGTACTTCCGCGCCAAGGCCCGCTTGTTCACGCCGGAGTTGACCGCGATCGGCGTGACCAACGTCGACGATGCGCACGGCCGGCTGCTGCTCGATGCCGCCCCGATCGAGATGGTGCCGTACTCCCGTGCCGACGCCAGCGACGTGGTGGTCACTGCGGAGCGCCACGAGCTCACGTGGCGTGGCGTGCGGCTCACGATCGGATTGGGCGGAGCGTTCAACGTCGCCAACACGCTCGCCGCCGCCACGACGGCCGCCGTGCTCGGCGTCGCGCCCGACTCGATCGCCGCCGGGCTCGCCGCGGCGGGCGGCGTGCCAGGACGCTTCGAGCGCATCCGCGCCGGCGGGCGCGACGACATTGTGGCGATCGTCGACTACGCCCACACGCCCGACGGGCTGGCCGAGGTGATCACCGCGGCGCGGGCGGTGACGCCTGGGCGGGTGATCGTCGTGTTCGGCTGCGGCGGCGACCGTGACCACGACAAGCGGCCGCGGATGGGGCAGGTCGCCTCGACGCTGGCCGACCTCGTCGTCGTCACGTCGGACAATCCGCGTTCGGAGCCGCCCGCGGCCATCATCGAGGCCGTGCTGAGCGGGATCACCGATCGCTCACACGTGCGCGTCGAGCCGGACCGGGGGGCGGCGATCGCTGTGGCGCTCGACGAGGCGCGGGCGGGCGACGTCGTGGTCGTCGCCGGCAAGGGCCACGAGACGACGCAGACGATCGGCGACGAGGTCGTCCCGTTCGACGACCGGGAGGTCGTCCGCGGCGTGCTCGAAGGCGCTCCCCGAGGGGCGCCATGATCACCGGTCGCCGCGGAGGGGCGCCATGATCGCGGTGATGATCGCCGGCGTCGTGGCCGGCGTGCTGTCGCTCGTCCTGTCGCGCGCGTTGATCTCGGCGTTCCGCACACGCGGTCTGGGTCAGCCGATCCTCGGCAAGGAGGACCTCGGGCCCGAGCACCACATGGCCAAGCAGGGCACACCGACGATGGGCGGGATCGGGTTCATCGTCGCCGCCGCCATCGGGTGGTTCGTGGCCCACGTGCGCCGCGGCCTGCCGTTCTCCGACCAGGCGCTGATCGTGTGGGCCGCCGTCATCGTGATGGCGTTCATGGGGTTCCTCGACGATTTCCTGAAGGTCCGCCGGCGGCACAACCGGGGCATCTTCTGGAAGCAGAAGAACTACGTCACGATGCTGCTCAGCATCGGCATCGCCTGGTGGCTGGTCGCGGCGACCGGGATCGCCACGACGGTGTCGCTGACCCGGGCCAACTACCCGGGCTGGGAGCTGCCGTCGTGGCTCTGGGTCATCTACGCCGGGTTGATCATCTGGGCGACGACGAACGCGGTGAACGTCACCGATGGTCTCGACGGGTTAGCCGGCGGGTCGGCGCTGATGGGCTTCGGGGCGTTCATGATCATCGGCTACTGGGCGTTCCGGAACCCCGACATCTACGGCCAGGTCGTCAACCCGCTCGACCTGGCCGTGCTCGCCAGCGCGTTCGCCGGCGCGTGCATGGGGTTCCTGTGGTACAACGCGGCGCCGGCGCGGATCATCATGGGTGACGTCGGGGCGCTCGGGCTGGGCTCGGCGCTGGCGCTGCTGGCGCTGACCCTGAACACCCAGCTGCTGCTCGTGCTGATCTGCGGACTCAATGTCATCGAGGCCGGTTCTGTTGCGCTGCAGATGGCCGTGTTCAAGGCCAGTGGCCGCAAGCGGCGGCTGTTCCGCATGTCGCCGATCCACCACCACTTCGAGCTCGTCGGGTGGCCGGAGACGACCGTGATCATCCGCTTCTGGCTGATCGCCGCGGTCTGCGTCGCCGCCGCCCTGGGGTTGTTCATCGGCGATTTCACCCGCATCACGTCGAGGGACCTGCCGTGATCCTCGTCCACGGGCTGGCGGTTGCCGGCGCGGCGACGGTCCGCGCTCTCCAGCGGCGCGGAACCGACGTCGTCGCCGCCGACGATGCGGTCGACGACCGGGCGCGCGCGCTGGCGACCGAGCTCGGTGTCGACCTGGTCGCCGGGCCAGATGCCGAGCGCCTCGGTGCGCTGATCGCGGCCAGCGAGCTGGTCGTGCCGGCACCCGGCGTGCCGGAGACGCACCCGCTGTTTGCCATCGCCGCCGCCGCCGGCCGCCCGGTCGTCAGCGAGCTCGAGCTGGCGTATCGGTGGGAGCAGGACCGTGCCGGCGGACCGCGACCGATGCTCGCGGTCACTGGCACCGACGGCAAGACGACGACCACGCTGCTCGCCGTCGAGATGCTCGGCGCGGCTGGTGTCCGTGCGGTCGCCGCCGGCAACACGGATGTGCCGCTGGTCGCGGCCGTCGACAGCGACGTCGACGCATTCGTCGTCGAGTGCACCAGCTTCCGCCTGGCGTGGACGGCGGCGTTCCGCGGCGACGCCGCGGCGTGGCTCAACCTGGCGCCGGACCACCTCAACTGGCACGCCGGCATGGACTCCTACGAGGCGGCCAAGGCACGGATCTTCGACCAGCAGCGCGCCGGCGACGTGGCGATCGGCTTCGTCCACGATCCCGTCGTGATGTCCCATCTCGACCGTGCGCCCGCCCGTCACGTCACGTTCGGAGTCACCGGCGCCGACTACCACGTCGCCGGATCGGGTGACCGCGCCATGCTCGCCGGACCGTGCGGCGAGCTGGCCCCTGTCGCCGCGATGCGGCGCGGGCTGCCCCACGACCGCACCAATGCGCTGGCCGCCGCCGCGCTCGTGCTGGAGTCGGGCCTGGCCGGCCGGGAGGCGATCGCCCCGGCGCTGGCGTCGTTCGTCGGCCCGCCGCACCGCATCGAGCTCGTCGCCGACGCCGCCGGCGTGCGCTGGTTCGACGACTCCAAGGCGACGACGCCGCACGCGGCGTCCGTCGCCATCGGGGCGTTCGAGCGCGTGGTGCTGATCGCCGGCGGGCGCAACAAGGGGCTCGACCTGGCGCCGATGGCGGCTGACCGCGAGCGGGTGCGCGCGGTCGTGGCCATCGGCGAGGCCGCCGGGCAGGTGGCGGCGACGTTCGCCGGCGTCGCGCCCGTCGTCACTGCCGGCTCGATGGCCGCCGCGGTCGCGGCAGCCGGTGACCTGGCGCGGTCCGGTGACGTGGTCCTGCTGTCTCCTGGCTGCGCCAGCTTCGACTGGTACCCGGAAGGCGGCTACCCGGCGCGCGGCGACGACTTCCGACGGTTGGTCAGGGAACGGATCGGAGACAGCGGATGAAGACGTTCGACACGACCGCGGCGACGGCGACCAGCGCGGCGACGGCCAGCGCGGCGACGACCGTCGCCCTGGCACGGCCGGCGCCGGGCTCGGTCGGTGACCGCCGCCGCCAGGCGCTGGAGCGGCTGCACGGTGGGGCGATCCCCGAGCGGCGGGCGGCCGGGCGGCGCACCGTCAAGGCGACCGACGCCGACAAGCCGCGGCTGTGGGACGTCCAGCGCGGCCCGGCGCCGGCCGCGTACTACGTCATCGGCGTCGTCGTCGCCATCTTCGTCATGCTCGGGCTGGTCATGGTCCTGTCGGCGTCCGCAGGCGTCGAGACGGCGAAGGGCAACAGCCCGTACCACATCTTCAACCGCCAGGTGTCGTGGGCGGCGATCGGGCTGGTCGGGATGATCGTCGCGATGCGAGTCCACCTGGCGTGGATCAGGCGGCTGGCGATCCCGCTCGCCGTCATCGCCGCGGCAGGCATGGCGCTGCCGTTCGTGCCGACGTTCGGCCTGACCGTCAACGAGGCGCGGGCGTGGGTCACGATCGGCGCGTTCAGCCTCCAACCGTCGGAGTTCCTCAAGCTGGCGCTCGTCGTGCTGTGCGCCGACCTGCTGGTGCGCCGCCAGGACCAGCTGTCCGACGTCCGGCGCAGCCTGCGGCCGATCGCCGTGCTGGCGGCCCTGGCCGGGTCCGCTTGCCTCGTGCAGGGCGATCTCGGCTCGGCGATCGTGATGTGCGCCATCGTCCTCGCCGTGGCGTTCATCGGTGGGGTTCCGCTGTCGCCGATGCTCGCTACCGGACTCGCTGCGGCCGCCGCGGCCGTGGCGTTCGTGTTCTCGACCGAGTACCGCCACCAGCGCTTCACGGCGTTCCTCGACATCACCGGGCACCGGGACCGCCTGTCGTACCAGACCTACCAGGGGTTCCTGTCGATCGCCGACGGCGGCCTCACGGGATCGGGCGTCGGCGCCGGTAACGGCAAGCTCGGCTACCTGCCGCTGGCGCACAGCGACTTCATCTTCGCCGTCATCGCTGACGAGCTCGGCTTGGTCGGGTCGATCGCGGTCGTCGGCGGGTTCATGCTCCTGCTGTGGTTCGGGTTCCAGGCCGCGCTCTCGGCGCCCGACCGCTTCGGCATGCTGCTCGCCGGTGGGATCACGGCCTGGTTCGGCGTCCAGGCGGTGATCAACCTCGGCGGCGTCACCGGCCTGATGCCCGTCACCGGGCTGACCCTGCCGTTCTTCTCCGCCGGCGGATCGTCGCTGTGCGTCTCGATGACCGCCGCCGGTCTCCTCCTCAACGTCGCCCGCCGCGCCCGATGACCCAGCCGGCCGCCGCGCTCCGCCACCTCCCCCCAATCTGGGCGGGAATCGTCTCAGCCGGCGATCTGGGCGGGGATCGTCTCGGAAACCGAGACGAATCCCGCCCAGATGTCGGGACGTGAGCACGTTCGCGGTCGTCACGGGCGGGGGGACGGCCGGGCATGTGCTGCCGGCGTTGGCGATCGCCGAGGCGCTGGTCGACCACGGCCATGAGCCCTCGACGATCCACTACGTCGGCGCGACGCGCGGCATCGAGACGACGCTCCTGCCGCCGACGCCCTTCCCGCACACGTTCCTCGGCGTCGTCGGCGTGCAGCGCGAACTGAACCTGGCGAACGTGCGGCGCAACGCGGCAGTCGTGCCCAGGCTCGTGTCGGCCACCCGTGCTGCCGGCCACTTGCTGCGCCAGCTCCAGCCGCAGGTGGTCGTGTCTGTCGGCGGGTACGCCAGCCTGCCGACGGTGCTCGCTGCCCGCCGCCTGCGGGTCCCGATCGTGGTCGTCAGCTACGATCGCCAGCCCGGCCGGGCCAGCGCGCTGACCGCGCGGATCGCGGCCGCCGCCGCCGTCGCTTTCCCTGACTCTCCGCTCCCGCGAGCCGTCTTCACCGGCGCTCCGCTGCGCCGGGCGATCCTCGCCGTCGACCGCACCCGCGACCGCGATCCCGCCCGTCGCCGGCTCGGCCTGCCGGTCGATCGGTTCGTCGTCGCCGTGACTGGTGGGTCGCAGGGCTCGGCCGTGCTCAACGACGCTGTGATCGCGTTCGTCGAGCGCCACGCCGACGACGCCGGGCTGGCCGTGCGCCACGTGGTCGGCAGCCGCTTCGCCACTCAGGCGCCGGCACCGCGCG
>JBIOUO010000105.1:0-3201 GCA_044867195.1 Ilumatobacteraceae bacterium | reverse complement strand
TGGCGAACGCGCTGACCGTCACGGCCGCATCTGTGGCGAACGCGGTGATGCCGGCGGCGCTCTCGCGTGCCCGCTCGCGCCGCGCCCGCTCCTCGGGCGGCAGGTCCTCGTCGGCGCGGCCGCCGAGCAGCAACGCGGGGTCGCCGACGAGGCGCTCCTCACCGGTGGACGCGTCGACCACCCACAGGCAGTTGACCGGATCGGTGCCGCTGCGACCGCGCAGGAACACGATCCGTGCCCCGTCGGGCGAGACGGCCACGTCGCGCGGCTCACCGAGCGTGTAGCGCTGGGTCCGTGCCGACTCACGCGGGTAGCCGGCCGCCGCGGCCTGCTGGCTCATCTCTGCGCCTCCGCGGTCGCGAACGACCCGATGGCCTCGACGATGACCCCGAATGCTGCCTCAGCATCGATGCTCGACAGCACGTCGCAATTGGGCGGTGGGCGCTCACGCAGCGTCCGGTGGTCGATCACCGTCATGCCGCGCGTCAGGTGACCTGCGGTCTCGATCGCCACGTGGCGCCGCTCGCGCCCGAACAGCGCGGGGTGGGTCAGCGCGAGCACGGCGCACGGGTCGTGCACCGCGGCTCCGGCGATGTCGTCGTGGCGAGCGACGTACGAGGCGGCGAAGTAGTCGAAGAGCTCGGCGAGCACGGCGGCGAGGCGGCCCGGTTGGCCGCGCACGGCGGCGATGCGCTCGGGCGTCGCCAGCAGCTGGTAGGTCACGTCGAGTCCGGCCATGACCAGCGGGCCGCCGTAGCCGAACACGACGGCGGCTGCCTCCGGGTCGGCCCAGATGTTGAACTCGGCGACGGCCGAGCGGTTGCCGAACGTGCCGCCGCCCATCACCGAGATCCCGGCGATGCGCCGGCTGAGGTCGGGGGCCGCGCGCAGCGCCAGGGCGAGATTGGTCAGCGGGCCGGTGCCGACGAGCCACACGCCCTCGGTGCGCCGGCACGTGTCGACGATGAACCCGGCGGCGTCGGTGCCGTCGAGCGGCCGCGCCGGGATCGGCAGGTCGGCGCCGTCGAGGCCGCTGGCGCCGTGCACGGCGGGGGCGGGGTGCGGCTCCTCCAGCAGCGGCCGCTCGGCCCCGCTGTGCACCGGCACCTCGCTGCCGAGCAGCTCGCGAATCACTCGGGCGTTGTAGGTGGTGCGCTCGAGCGGCGCGTTGCCGGCGACGGTGGTGATGCCGAGCAGGTCGGCGTGGCGAGCGGCGACCACGATCGCCACCGCGTCGTCGTGCCCCGGATCGCAGTCGAGCAGCATCGGCACCGGCGGGGCAGCCATCGCCCGCCAGCCTGGCACGTCCCCCAATCTGGGCGGGATTCGTTCCACAGGGGCATCTGGGCGGGGATCGTCTCTCCTGCTCGGGTTCGCCTCGCAGCCAAGCTGCTCGGCTCACCTACCGAGCTCGCCGCCGCCGCTGCGCAGCGGCGCTCGCCCAACTCCGGCCAGATCGTGGATCCGAGGTCAGAGAAGGAGCTCGCCGGTCGCCGACAGGGTCACGCGGTGGCCGACCCACTCGCCGGCGAGCAGCGCACCCATCAGGTCGGGGTCGCTCGACAGGCCCCAAGCCCGGCGGCCGTCGTCGAGCAGGCAGGTGGCGATCGCCTGCTCGGGCGCGCCGTCGCGTCCGTGCATGACGGTATAGGCCTCGATCGTGGCCGGGCCGGCGGCGTCGTCGCCGACCGCAAGGTCCCGGCGGGGAAGGGCGTCGATCTCGTCCTGCGGATCGTCGTGGCGGAACCCGCCGGCGGGTGGCTCGGTGCCGTAGACACCGAAGGCGTGCTTCGTGGCGTAGCCGCCGTTGGCCCACACGAGGCCCTTCTCACCCGGTTGCCGGCGCAGGTCCTGGGCGACGGTGGCGATGGCGTGCATCACGTAGTTGTTCCACGGCCCGCCGGCGAACGGCAGGCCGCCGGTGCGGGTGAGCTGGCGGTCGGTGGTCGACAGCCCGAGCGACTGGGCGCCGAGCTGCACGGCGGCGGGGAAGCACGAGTAGAGGTCGACGACCGCCACGTCGTCGATGCCGATGCCGGCGAGCTCGAGCGCCCGCCGCCCGCCGAGCTCGATCGCCGGCGTGCGGGCGAACGTGTCGCGGTTGGAGACGTAGGCGTGCTCGTGGCAGTCGGTCCCCGCCAGCGGGAAGACCCAGCGGTCGCGGGCCACGCCGAGGCGCTCGGCCGCCTCGACCGAGCACATCAGGATCGCCGCGCCCATGTCGACGTCGTTGTTCGAGTTCATGTACTTGCGGTACGGCAACCCGATCAGCCGGTTGCTCGCCGAGGTCGTGCGGATCTCCTCGGCCGACTTCGGCTCGCGGATCCACGCCGCCGGGTTGCCGGCAGCGACCTCGCTGAAGCGGGCCCACAGCTCGCTGACGCGCACCAGGTGCTCGTCGGGATCGCGTCCCGCCGCGGCGCGGATCGCCGTCTCGAACATCGGATAGATCTGCACCGGCATGTAGACGCCGCGCTCGGCCTCGGCCGGGTGCGTCATGTCGAGCTCCTTGCCGAGCATCACCGGCGGCTGGTCCTCCGGTGCCTTGGGCCACTCGAGGACGGCGTTCGCCTTGCGCGCTCGCATCCGCGTCCGCCACGCTTCGCCGCCGGTGAGGGCCACGACGTCGAGGCGGCCGGCCTGGATGTCGAGCGACGTCACGTTGACGAGCGTCTGGGGCGTGTTGCCCCCGGACGTCGTGTAGGCGAGCTCGGCGGGTGACTGGCCGAGGCGCTCGGCGATGATCCATGCCGGGTTGCGGTACTTCCACGACAGCGAGCTGACGACGCGGATCGAGTCGAGCTGCGGCGGTCCGTCGAGTCCGGCATCGGTGGCCGCCTCCCGGATCGCCGCCTCCATCAGCGCGGCCGGCTCGAGCGCGTCGTCGAGGCCGGCCGCGCGGTGCAGGTGCTGGCCGACGCCGACGATGACGGGAGTGCGCGGGTCCACGGCCGCACCCTAGGGTCAGGCCGACCGGACTCGTAGGATCGGGCGGCGATGGCACGCATCGCGATCGGCGGCGACCACGCCGGCTTCGAGCTGAAGTCGCACCTGATCGGCATCCTGCGCGCCGATGGGCACGACGTGATCGATCACGGCACCCACTCTGCGGAACCCGTCGACTACCCGCCGATCTGCGCCGCTGTGGCGCGGACGGTGCGCGACGGCGACGCCGAGCTGGGGATCGTCGTCGGCGGCAGC
>JBIOUO010000104.1:0-2935 GCA_044867195.1 Ilumatobacteraceae bacterium | reverse complement strand
AGGGCGGTGGCGATCCCTTGCAGCGCGAGCAGGCTGCGGTGGCGACGGTTGACCTCCTCGAACAGGCGGGCGTTGGCGATCGCCGAACCCGCCGCCTCGGCGAGGGCGAGGACAAGCGACTCGTCGGCCTCGCTGAACTTTTCGCCGGCGATCTTGTCGCACAGGTACAGGTTCCCGTACACGTCACCACGCACGCGGATGGGGACACTGAGGAACCCACGCATCGGCTGGCGGTGGGCGGGCATGCCGCTCGACCGAGCGTGCGTCGCCAGGTCGGACAGGCGGCGCGGACGTGAGTCGTCGATCAGCAGGCCAAGCATGCCGGGTCGCTCGGGCGCGTGACCGATGCGCGAGACCGCGTCGTCGATGCCGTCGTGGAGATACTCGACCAGCCCGCGATCATCGCCGATCACCCCGAGCGCCCCGTACTCGGCGGCGGCGAGCTCGCAGGCGGCGGCGACAATCCGCTCGAGGACTACGTCCAGCTCCAGCGCGCTGTTGACAGTTCCCAGCGCGTCGAACAGGCGATCGTGCTTCCAGCCGGACCCAGCCGGACCCATCTCCTGGTCCCGCGGGGCTGGCTGGCTCGATGTCATCATCAAAGGGGTGGGTGAGCGACGCGACAGGTGTGGTCGGCGTGCAGGCCACCGTAGGGCCGACCGACTCCGCTGGACCACGATCAATATTGGTGGTCTCGCTGGCCGCAGCTCCCAGCACGAACGGCGGGGACTGGACAGGTAGCCTCCGCTCGTGGCGCAGCCGGAGAGCGAACCGGCATGTGTCGGCGCAGGTGAGCGCGGGCGGGGTGTGCTCAACGTCGTCGTCGTCGATGACCACCGCACGTTCGCCGACGCCATTTCGCTCGCCATGGACACGCTTCCCGACGTGCGCTGCGCGGCCACAGTGAGCAGCGCCGAGCAGGCGATCTCCGTCGTGCGCGAGCGGTGCCCGGATGCGGTTCTCCTCGACGTCGCCCTGCCCGGCATGAGTGGCATCGAGGCGATCGCCGAGCTGAAGGCGGCGTGCCCGGATCTGCGCGTGATCGTGCTGACGGCCAACACGACGGCCGAGACGCTGCTCGCTGCCGCCGAGGCGGGGGCCGACAGGTTCCTGCCCAAGGAGCAACCCTTCGCCGACGTGCTGCAGGCGATCCGCGACGTCGACGAGACACCTGTCGCTGATCCGCGGTCGATGGCCGGGCTGCTCCGGCAGGCCCGCCTCGACGGGCCGTCGCCGGCACGCGACGGGGTCGCGCTGACGGACCGGGAGTTCGAGATCCTGGCGCTGCTCGCCGACGGCATCACCGTCAAGCAGATCGCCCAGCGCCTCGGCATCAGCCTCAACACCTGCCGCGGTCACGTGCGCGCGCTGCTGGCGAAGTTCGATACCCATACGCAGCTCGCGGCGGTCGTCCGCGCCGCCCGCGCCGGCATGCTCCCCAACCTCCGAGCCTTCGGTGACTGACGGCGCCAGCGACCCCGGCGAGCTCGACCCCGGCATCGCCCCGCGCGGTGGGCGCGAGGGGTTCGACGTCTTGGCGATCGGCGCGTCCGCTGGTGGGATCGCCGCTCTCAGCACAGTGCTCGGTGGGCTGCCACACGACATCGACGTGCCCATCCTCATCGTCCAGCACCTCGACCGGCGTCACCAGACCGTGATCGCGGAGGTGCTCGGGCGGCGGGCGGTGATGAGCGTCAAGCTCGCCGAGGACGCCGAGCGCGCCAGGCCGGGCGTTGCGTACGTCGCTCCGCCGAACCACCACCTGCTCGTCGGTCCCGGGGGGATCCTGCGGCTCACCGAGAGCGAGCTCGTCCACTTCGTGCGACCGTCCGCCGACCTGCTGTTCGAATCGGTCGCCGGGGCGTACGGCGACGGCGCCATCGCCGTCGTCCTGACCGGAACCGGCACCGATGGCGCGATGGGCGTCCGGGCGGTGAAGCAGCGAGGCGGGACCGTGATCGTCGAGGACCCTGTGACGCCGAGTTCAAGGGGATGCCACGAGCCGCCGTCGAGACCGGCGCCCTCGACTTCGTCCTCCCGCTGGAGGAGATCGCCGAAGTCGTCGGCCGGCTCGTCGTCCCCGGTCGGGAGTGGCCGCTGCGATGAGCGAGTCGGGGGACGGACTCGACCGCCTGCTGCGCTTCATCAGCGACTCACGAGGCATCGACTTCGCCGGCTACAAGCAGACATCGCTGTCCCGCCGTATCCACAAGCGGATGGTCGACGTCGGGCCCAGGAGTACGACGACTACAGCGACCTCCTCGTGACCAACAGCGACGAGTTCCGGTTCCTCCTCGACGCCGTGCTGATCAATGTGACCGAGTTCTTCCGCGATGCGCGGGCGTGGGAGTACCTGCGCGCCGAGATCGTCCCGGACATCGTCGAGCGCGCCGCACGGGGCGAGATCCGAATGTGGAGCGCGGGGTGCTCGTCCGGCGAGGAGGCGTGCTCGCTGGCGATGATCCTCGCCGAAGTCATGGGCGTCGAGGCGTTCAGCGCGCAAGTCAAGATCTACGCAACGGACATCGACGAGGACGCCCTGCGCGAGGCCCGCCACGGCACCTATCCGGCGAAGTCTCTGGAGGCGATGCCAGCGGATCTCGCCGAGCGGTACTTCGAGCCGAGCGGTACGAGCTTCGCCTTCCGGCCCGACCTGCGCCCGACGCATCATCTACGGCCGCCACGACGTGACCAGCGACGCACCGATCTCCCGGCTCCACCTCCTGTCCTGCCGCAACACGATGATGTACTTCAACGCCGAGACGCAGAGCCAGATCTTCGATCGCTTCCACTTCGCGCTTCGCGAGCGGGGCACCCTGTTCCTCGGAAAGGCGGAGATGCTGCTCTCCGGCGGCGACCGCTTCGAGGCGATCAGCATGCCGAACCGGATCTTCCGCCGCCGGCCGGGGATTCGCGGCTACCAGGCCGTTGCGCT
>JBIOUO010000103.1:0-6068 GCA_044867195.1 Ilumatobacteraceae bacterium | reverse complement strand
CCCGGAGAACACGCTGCCGGCGTTCGCCCGGGCCGTCGAGCTGGGCTTTCGGTACCTCGAGACGGACGCCCACGTCACGGCCGATGGGGTCGTGGTCGCGTTCCACGACGACGACCTGTCCCGCACGTGCGGGCGCCCCGGGTTCATCCACGAGCTGCCGTGGCGGGAGGTCGCCACGGCCCGCGTCGAAGGCCGCGAGCCGATCCCCCGGCTCAGCGACGTGCTCGAGGAGTTCCCCGAGGCGCGTCTGAACATCGACTGCAAGATCGACCAGGTCGTCGGCCCGCTCGGCGACGAACTGGTCCGGATGGACGCGCTCCACCGGGTGTGCCTGGGGTCGTTCAAGGACGCCCGGCTGCGCCGAGTCCGGCGGCGGTTCGGCCCTCGGCTGTGCACGAGCTTGGGGCCGGTCGAGCTCGGGATCCTGCGCCTGGTCGGCGTGCCGTGGCCCGGCGTCCCGACCGCCCAAGCACCCGTGCGCTGGCGCGGCCGGACGCTCATCGACGCCACGTTCGTCGGCCGGTGCCACCGCCGGGGCATCGAGGTCCACGCCTGGACGATCGACGATGAGCGGGAGATGGAGCGTCTGCTCGACCTCGGCGTGGACGGCGTGATGACCGACCGCCCGGCGCTACTGAAGGAGGTCCTCACCCGTCGCGGTCAGTGGCTGGCCTGAGCGCGCGGCGGCTGCCGACGACCACCGCGGCGACCGAGCCGGCCAGCAGCACTGCGCTGCCGGCGGCGGTGAGCCCGACGCCCGCCTCGAGGCCCACGCCGGTGCGGTCCGGGGCGGCGATCACGGCGAGTGCCACGCCGCCGGCGTACAGGGCGGCGGCAATCCCAAGCGCGCCGCCCGGCCGCGGCCATCCCCACCAGGCGACCACCGACGCGGCGACGGTGAGCAGCGGGACCAGCGGCCACCACCGCATGGCAATCGACGCCGGGCCGTCGGGCCCGAAGCCGAGGCGCCCGACGATCCGGAACAGGTCGTAGCTGTTGCGCGCCCGCCCGCCCGTGCGCACCCACGGCAGCAGCGAGCCGACGACGATCAGCGCCGCCCCAGCGCCCATCGCAACCACCGCCGCGGCCGTCGACCGCCCGACCGGACCACGCAACGTCACGCGGCTGTTCCCCCACCCAGCGCCATGGCGTCGAGCATGGCAGCGGCGGCGACCGGTCCCACCGCGCCAGTAGGGTCCGGGCCGATGACGGTGCGAGTGCCGCTCGGACCGGCGCGCGGCCTGCGGGCTGTCGCCGCCACGGCGGATCAGCTCGCCACGCAGGCAGCGATGGAGATGTTCGCCCGCGGCGGCAACGCGGTGGACGCGGCGATCAGCGCCGGCGCGGCGATCGCCGTGACGGCGCCGCACATGTGCGGGTTGGGCGGCGACCTGCTCGCGCTCGTGCGCACGGACGACGGAGAGCTGGTCGGGCTCAACGCCAGCGGGCGGGCCGGGTCCGGCGCCGACGCCGAGGCGATGCGCGCCGAGGGTCACGCGACCATGCCGCTGCGCCATGACATCCGGGCGGCCACGATCCCCGGCTGCGTCGACGGCTGGATGCTGCTGCATGGCCGTTTCGGCCGCCTCGATCTGGCGACCGTGCTCGGGCCGGCGGCAAGGCTGGCCGCCTGGGGTTTCCCGGCCAGCCCGCTGCTCGTCGGCTCGCTGCGCCAGCTCGACGAGCTCGCCGCGCCGCGGTTCGTCGAGC
The DNA here is from genome assembly GCA_044867195.1 of Ilumatobacteraceae bacterium. Classification (GTDB taxonomy): domain Bacteria; phylum Actinomycetota; class Acidimicrobiia; order Acidimicrobiales; family Ilumatobacteraceae; genus JALZMG01. The sequence continues at coordinate 4,358 of JBIOUO010000103.1, read as the reverse complement.
TGCGCGAACAGGCAACCGCGACCGGAGCACGGGTGCGCCGGCCAGGTGTCGCGCTGACGCTGCAGGCGTTGGTCGTCGGCGGCCGCGACGCGTTCTACCTCGGCGCGTTCGGCGAGGGCCTGCTGGCGCTGGGCGAGGGGCTGTTCAGCGAGGACGACCTGTCCAGCGTGCAGGCCGAGTGGGTGAGCCCGCTGACGACCGAGGTGTTCGGCGTCCGGCTGGCCACGCTTCCACCGAACTCGCAGGGCTACCTGCTGCTCGGTGCGGCGCGCCTCGCCGAGGAGGCCGGGCTGCCAGCCGACCCGGACGGCGACGACTGGGCGCACGTTCTGATCGAGGCCGTATCGAGCGCCAGCTTCGACCGCCCCGACGTGCTCTGCGACGACGCCGATGGCAACGCCCTGCTCGAGGTCGTCGCCGGCCGGGCGGCGATGGTCGACACCGAGCGGGCGGGCAGGCGACCGGTGCGCACGGCAGCGGGCGACACGACGTACCTCTGCACGGCCGACGCCCACGGGATGGCAGTGAGCCTGATCCAGTCCAACGCGTCCGGCTTCGGGTCCTGGCTGGTCGAGCAGACGACGGCGATCAACGTCCACAACCGCGGCATCGGCTTCAGCTTCCGGGCGGGCCATCCCGCCGAGTACCGGCCCGGACGCCGCCCGCCGCACACGCTGTGCCCGGCGATGGCGACCCGCGACGGGGCCCTGGCGGCCGTGTTCGGGACGATGGGCGGCGACGCCCAGCCGCAGATCCTGCTCCAGGTCGCCTCCCGGCTGTTCGCCGCCGGGGCGTCGCTGGCCGACGCGGTCGCCAGCCCGCGCTGGGTGCTCGCCGGGCCATCGACCGGTTTCGACACGTGGACGAGCGGCGTCCCGCCACGTGTCGCCGTCGAGGGTCACGCCCCTGACTCGTGGCGCCGCGGGCTGGCCGCACGCGGTCACGATCTCGTCGACGGCCCGGCGTTCGACTCCTCGTTCGGCCACGCCCAGGCCATCGAGGTCGAGCCGACCGGCGCGCTGGCGGCGGTGGCCGACCCGCGGGCGTGGATCGGCAGCGCGGCGGGCCGCTGACGGTGCCCGAAGGCCACACGCTCCACCGCCTGGCCCGCGACCAGCGCTCCCGCTTCGCCGGCCGCGCGGTGGCCGTCTCCAGCCCGCAGGGGCGCTTCGCCGACGCCGCGCTGGTCGACGGCCGGGTCCTCGACGACGTCACTGCCCACGGCAAGCACCTGTTCGCGTCGTTCGGCGACCGCGTCGTCCACGTCCACCTCGGGCTGTTCGGCAAGTACACCGGTGGCGCCGGCGAGCCGCCCGCTCCGGTCGGCGCGGTGCGCATGCGCTGGGTCGCCGACGGCGCGTGGACGGACCTGCGCGGGGCGACGGCGTGCGAGGTGCTCAGCCCGTCGGAGGTGGATGCCATCCGCGCTCGCCTCGGGCCCGACCCGCTCGCCCGGCGACCGGACGGCGATCGGGCATACCGCCGCATCGTCCGCAGCCGGGCACCGGTGGCCGGACTGCTGATGGACCAGGCGGTCGTCGCGGGGATCGGCAACGTCTACCGGGCCGAGATCCTCTATCGCCACCGCATCGACCCCTACCTGCCCGGTCGACTGCTCGACGAGGCGCGCTGGGATCGGCTGTGGGACGACCTGGTGCGCCTGATGCGCAGCGGCCTGCGCACCGGCCGCATCGTCACCACCGAGCCGGCCGACCGCGAGCGCCGCGGTCGCCCGCGCAGCGAAGACGCCCACTACGTGTACCGCCGCACCGGTCTCCCCTGCCGCATATGCGCCACCCCGGTGCAGATGCAACCACTGTCGGCGCGCAAGCTGTACTGGTGCCCGGCGTGCCAGGCGAGATGAAGCGGACCTGCGCCGATCGATCTGTCAGCGGGTGCGGGCCTGATCGGGCCGGTTTCGACGGACAGCTCGGCCGGGCGGGCGTCAGAGCAGGGGCACGACCTCTTCCATGAAGCGGGCCATCTGCTCGTCGGCCTTCTTGTACGGGTCGCCGAGGAGGTGGGGGAAGATCGTCAGGTGCCGCAGGCCGAGCAGGTCGCGGTAGAACTCGACGCCCTCGGCGACGTCCTCGGGCGTGCCGACGAGGATCGTCTTGTTCTCGATCGAGTCGGCCAGCGTCGGGATCAGCCCCGGACGCGCCGGCTTGCCGTCGGCGCCCATGTAGCCCCTGCTCCATCCGTATGGACCGAGGAACTTCCAGAACTCATCGTGGCCCGGCGTCGCCGTCTCCAACGCCTTCTCGTGGGTGTCCTCGATGCGGACCGAGATCACCAGCATCCGCTTCTCGTCGGCGGCCAATTCGTGGCCATCGTGGGACGCTGCGTAGCGCTCACCGTACGTGTCCCAGAAGCGCTTGATGAACGCGTAGTGCTGGTTCCAGAACACCGCGCCGTGGCCGACGACGGGCACGTACTCCAGCGTCGGGCGGCTGGTGACGGCCTGCCAGATCTCGAACGGGTACAGCGGGCGCGGTACCAGCGACAGCGTCTGCACGGTGCTGCCGCGGTCGGGGATGCCGGGCACCGGGATGTCGAAGAGCTCGCCGTGGTAGGAGAACGACTCCCCGGACAGGGCGCGGCGGATGATCTCCATCGACTCCTCGAACACCCGCCGGTTGCGTTCGTCGTCGGCTGCCTGGTCAGGATTGTCGTAGCTGCCGATCGAGACGCCCTTGTCGTTGAGGTGCTGGACCTCGCGCGGGACCGTGCCCCGCCCGACGCCGAGGATGCCCCGGCCCGCGGACAGGTTGTGCAAGGTGGCGAAGTCCTCCGCCAGGCGCAACGGGTTCCACTGCGGCACGACGTTGAACATCGTGCCCAGCCGCAGTCGCTCGGTGCGAGCGGCGATCCACGTCGAGATCAGGATCCCGTTGGGGATCACCTCGTAGCCCTCGTACTGAAAGTGGTGCTCGGTGGTCCAGAACGAGTCGTAGCCCAGCCGCTCGGCCTCGATCGCCGAGGTCAGGTAGTCGGTGGTGGCCTTCCACGCCTGCTCGTTCGTGCACCGGCGGTCCGTCGAGAGCGGCGGCCCGGCACCGGCGTCGTCGAGCTCCACACCGCCGAAGAAGAAGGCCCCCAGGCGCAGCGGGGCATGTGCCATGTAGGTCAACAGTACCAGTGGGTATTTTCGCCGGATGGGCGAACCGCAGGGCACAGTGCTGCGGCACGCCACGCTTGCCGACGGGTCGATGACGGACGTGCGGTTGGCAGGCCCGACGATCGCCGCGATCGGCGCCCACATCGCAAGTCCGGATGACGACACCGTCGACCTGGCCGGCGACCTGCTGCTCACTGCAGCGATCGAGCCACACGCCCATCTCGACAAGGCCTTCCTCGCCGAGCGGCTGGAGAACGTGAGCGGCGACCTGCTGGGGGGGATCAAGGCGATGGTCGCGGCCCGACCCGATCTCGACGTCGCTGACACCATCGAGCGCGCCGAGCGTGGCGCCCGCCTGGAGGCGCGGCAGGGCTTCACGGCGGTGCGGACTCACGCCGACACGACGCTCGACCACGGCCTGCGCAGCATCGAGGCGCTCGTCGAGGTGCGCCGGCGCGTGTCCGACGTGATCGACCTCGAGATCGTGGCCATGTCCGGGTGGCCGGTGGTCGGCGACAAGGGGGCTGCGCAGCGGGCGTTGCTGCGCGCCGCGCTGGCCCTCGGCGCGGACGTCGTCGGCGGGTGCCCGCATCTCGACGTGAGCACCCGTGCGGCGACGGAGACCTACCTGGCGATTGCCGACGAACACGGCGTGGGCGTCGACCTGCACACCGACGAGACGCTCGACGCCGCCGTCGCCGGGCTCGCTGAGCTGGCCGAGCTGGTGGTGGCGACGGGGTTCCCGCACCCGGTGACGGCGAGTCACTGCATATCGCTCGGCATGCAGCCAGTCGCCCAACAGCGGGCAACGGCCGAGGCGGTGGCGGCGGCGGGGATCGCGGTGGTGACGCTGCCGGCGACGAACCTCTACCTCCAGGGCCGTGGCCACCCGCAGGCGATGCCGCGGGCGCTGACCGCGATCGGCGCGCTGCGCAACGCCGGTGTCGTGGTCGCCGCGGGCAGCGACAACCTGCAGGATCCGTTCAACCCTGTCGGCCGTGCCTGCCCGTTCGAGACGGCGACCCTGATGGTGCTCGCCGCCCACCTGTCGCCCGCCGACGCGTGGGCTGCCGTGACGTCGCAAGCCGCGCTCGCCACGGGGCGGCCGCCGGCGACGATCGCCCCCGGCCAACCCGCCGATCTGATCGCCGTACCCGCCGGGACGCTGCGCGAGGCGATCGCCACCGCTGGCCACGGCCGCCGCGTCTGGCGACGCGGCATGCTCGTCACCTGACCTGCC
>JBIOUO010000102.1:0-13708 GCA_044867195.1 Ilumatobacteraceae bacterium | reverse complement strand
ACGTGGGAACCATCCTGACCGTTCCACACGCTGCCGACCGTGGAGGTCGCCGGTGAACACCGGCGGGTCGTGGCCGAGCCAGATGATGGCGGAGTCACGGGTACACGTGATGCAGACGAAGCTGCATCAATGGGCGACGGCCGATCCTGGTCGTCGTTTCGATGACCTCGCCAACTTGGTGTACGACCCGTCGTTCTTGACGGTGGCGTGGCATCTGGTGCGAGGCAACAAGGGTGCACGAACCGCTGGTGTTGATGGGATCGCTCCGCGGGCCGTCAACGACGTGGCGGGGCTGCTGGATCAGCTGCGAGGTGACCTCAAAGCTGGCCGGTTCGTCCCGCAACGGGTGCGGGACAAGGCGATCCCCAAGGCGTCGGGCAAGGTCCGCCACCTCGGGATTCCCACGACCGTCGATCGGGTCGTGCAGGCCTCGTTGAAGCTGGTGTTGGAGCCGATCTTCGAGGCGGATTTCAAGCCGGTCAGTTACGGCTTCCGCCCGCAGCGTCGGGCTCAGGACGCGATCACGGAGATTCACTTCCTCGCCTCACCTCCTCGCAACTACGAGTGGGTGTTCGAGGCGGACATCTCTGCCTGCTTCGATGAGATCGACCACACCGCGCTGTTGGCGCAGGTGCGACGTCGCATCGGGGACAAGCGCGTGTTGGGCTGGGTGAAGGCGTTTCTCAAGGCCGGGGTGCTCACCGAAGAGGGCCACGACCGTGAGACCGACACCGGCACCCCTCAAGGCGGCATCCTGTCACCACTGTTGGCCAACATCGCCCTGTCCGCCCTGGACGAGCACTTCACCACGAAGTGGGAAGCGCACGGCCCGGACTGGAAACGTGCCCAGCGACGCAAAGCCGGCCACCCGCTGATGAGGATCGTCCGCTACGCCGACGACTTCGTCGTGCTGGTGGCCGGGAACCGCAGCGACGCTGAAGCATTATGGGACGAGGTGGCCGCGGTGCTGGCCCCGATCGGCTTGCGCCTGTCGGTGGCCAAGACCAGGGTCTGCCACATCGACGAGGGACTCGACTTCCTGGGGTGGCACATCCAGCGCCGTCCCTGGCGAAGCCGCTGCGGCAAGACAGCGGTCTACACCCATGCGTCCAAGAAAGCGCTCAACGCGATCGTGGACAAGGTGCGCACCCTGACTCGCCGCGCCAAGCATCGAACGCTCGCTGACCTGCTGCGCCGGCTCAACCCGGTGCTGCGGGGCTGGTGCAACTACTTCCGCCACGGCGTGTCCACAGGGACCTTCAGCTATGTCGAGAACTTCGTCTTCGGGCGCATCCTCGGCTGGCTCCGCAAACGCCACCGCGGTTCCAACATGCACACCCTGGTCCGTCGCCACCTCCCCGGCTGGGAGATCAGCGACGGCGGGACCACCCTGTTCCGGCCGACCGGCATCGCCATCACGCGCTACCGCTACCGGGGCACGAAAATCCCGACACCCTGGACGAGCGCCACCTGACATGACCCGTGGAGAGCCGGATGCGGTGGAAGTCGCACGTCCGGTTCGGAGGGCGGACCGGGGAAACCCATCAGCCGTGAGGCTGGCAGGGCGCCCCGGTCCGACCCCTACCCGGAAGGCCGGATGAGACCACGGCCACCCAGATCGGGGGCGGGGCGGTCGGGTGGGCGCTCGTAGCATCGCCGCGGTGGCGACTGCGGCACCGATGTCTCCGTTCCGCCGCCTCGCGATCACCCACGCCGCGATGATGGGCGGCGACGCGGCGATGCTCGTCGCCCTCGCCGACTCGCTGTTCCTCAGCATCGACCCGAGTGAGGCCCGCTGGCGGGTGCTGCTGTTCCTCGTCATCAGCTTCGCCCCGTTCCTGCTGATCGCCCCGCTGATCGGCCCGGTGATCGACCGTGCCGCGGGTGGCCGGCGAACGGTGATCCAGCTCGTCGCCGCGGCGCGGGTGGGGCTGGCAGTCCTGATGGCCGGCGCGATCGACTCGCTCGCGCTGTTCCCGCTCGTGTTCGCCGCGCTGGTCCTGCAGAAGACGTACCTCGTGTCGAAGCAGGCGCTGGTGCCGTCCGTCGTGCGCTCGGAGGCCGAACTCGTCGAAGCCAACTCCAAGCTCGGTGTCATCGCCGGCCTCACCGGCTTCGTCGCCGTGATCCCGGCTGGGTTGCTGCAGGTCACGCCGCTACGCGGGTGGGGCACGCTGCTCTACTCAGGCGGGCTGTTCGGCTGCGGGCTCGTCGCCGCCACCCGGCTGCCACCCGACGTCGTCGCCGCCGCGCCGGCGCAGCCGGCCGAGCGCGAGCAACTCCACTCGATCGGCGTGCAGCTCGCTGCCGCGGCGATGATGATGCTGCGCGCCGGCGTCGGCTTCGTGTTCTTCCACCTCGCGTTCTGGCTGCGGACGCAGACCGCCGGCACAGCCTGGTTCGGCGTCGCCGTCGCCCTGTCGGCGCTCGGCGCGATGGCCGGCAACCTTGCCGCTCCGCGGCTACGGCAACGAGTGCGCGAGGAGACCATGCTCGCCGGCGCGCTCGCCCTCTCGTCGATCTCCGGGATCGTCGCCGCGATCCTCGGCGGTATCGCCGCCGGCGTGATGCTCGCCGCCGCGGTGAACGTCGCCGCGGCGATCGGACGCCTGGCGTTCGAGAGCATCGTCCAGCGCGACGCCCCCCAGGCCAACCGTGGCCGCGCGTTCGCCCGTTTCGAGACCCGGTTCCAGCTCGCCTGGGTGATCGCCGGGCTGATCCCCGTCATCGTCGTCGTGCCCGGGTGGGTGGGGTTCCTCGTCGTCGGGCTCGTCAGCGTCGTCGCCCTGCTCAACTACCTCGCCGGCGTGCGATCGTCAACGGTGCGCCTGCGCCTGAGGCGGCCCCGCCACCGCGCCACGCATTCGCAGCGTGCGCCAGACCGGACGCTGCCGCCGCCCAGACCCGACGGCCGCCGCAACTCGCCGTAGCCACGCGTCGCGTCGCGTTGTGGACCCGAACTGTCAGCCGGAACGTGCCCGATCCCGTCCGATACCGCTGACAGCTCAGGGTCCGACAGTTCCGACGCCGCGATCCACCGCGGCTGGTCGCTGAGTACTCAGCCCTCCAGGCGGGCGAGCCACAGGCCGGGGGCGTCGACCTCGGCGGGGGTCGGGATCGCGTCCGGCCGCTCGAGCAGCGGGCGCAGGGCGTCGTCGCCGCGGCGATCGACGACGCCCTGCACGAACGCCTTGCCGCGGGCGACCTGGGCGTCGCCGAGGCGGATGCCCAGCAGTGACTCGACGAACGAGTCGCTCGACGTCGTCTCGACGCGGCGGCGGCGGACGGCTTCGGCGATCCGCAGCGCGTTGCCGCCGACGACGCGCACGGCGACTGCGTCGACCACCCAGTCGGTGTAGCCGACGACGACGGCGATCAGCGCGTCGAGCCGTGGCCGCAGCGCGACCTGAGCCGGCGACGTGACGGCGCCGAGCAGCACCTCGGGGTCGCCGAGCGCCTGCTGGAGGGCGGCCATCGGATCGCCCGCCTCGACGTCGAGCGAACCCAGGCGGTCGGCGACCGCGGTCGGATCTGGTCGGAACCCACCGACGTGCTGGCGGACGAGCTCGGTGAGCACGGTCCGCACGTGGTCGACCTCGAACAGGGCGTGTCCGGCGAGCTCGTGGGCGAGCACCCACAGGCGCATCTCGTCGACCGGGATCTCCCAGTCGGCGGCGAACCCGTCGATGTTCGACGGCACGAGCGTGACGGTTGCCGGCTGGCGGGGGATCGGCAGGTCGTGGGTGCCGAACGCCCGCGTCGCGAGGTGCCCGACCATCGACCCGACGGCCATCCCGAGCATCGCCGGGGCCATCATCTTCGACAGCCCGGCCATCATCGCCATCATCGGGTCGTCGGAGGCGTCGCCCTCGTCGACGGCTGGCGCGCCGAGCGCGGTGGCCATCTCCGTGAACAGGTGGCGGTAGGCGTCGAGCGTGCCGCTCGCCCATTGGCTGCGGGTGACCGCCTGTGGATCGGGCGCCGCACCCTCGGTACCCATCACGTCGGCGACGTGGAACCAGGCGATTCGCGCGAGGTCGATGAACGCGAGGCGCACAGCCGGGTCGACGTTCTGCTCCGGGGCCCCGCCGGTGGATCCCAGCTGGGCGAACTGGCGGGCCGCGTCCCAGTTCAGCGGGCCCTGGCCCTGCAGCGCCTTGGCGAGGTCTCCGAACATCGGCAGCGACGAGAAGAAGTCGTCGGGCCGTCCCTCGGGCGTGTCGTCGGCCATGCGGTCGATGCTATGGCTTCGGAGCGGTGAGCCGTCGGTGCCCACGCCGACGTGCACGGACCTAGACGACGAGCGTCGCGAGGTCGATGCGAGCCTCGAATGGATGGTCGAGCTCGACGACTCCGGTGAGCGGGCCCTGCGCCTCCCAGCCGGCCGGGCCGCGGCGGCGCACGATCAGCGCCGGCTCGTTCACCGCGATGAGGCCGGGGATCTCGACCGTCCAGTAGGCGGCGGCGCCGCCGGCGAAGTAGGCGTCGGCCTTCTCACCGAGATCGCGCCGGCGGCTCTCCGGCGACAGGATCTCCACGACCAGGAGCGGTGGCGGGTCCAGCCGGAGGTCACCTCTCGCCCGCCGCAACGCCCGCCGCTCGAACATGGTGAGATCGGGGACATAGCTGGGATGATCGCCGCCGAGCGGCGTCCACCGCGGACCCTCGACGCCGATCATCAACTCCGCCGGCCGGCCGAGCAGCAGCTGCTCGAGGAGGGCACTCGCGGCGACGACGTGCTCGTCGGACGCTGGGGACACGACGACACTTCCTTCGGCGTCGAGCTCGACCTTGGCCCCGGCCTCCTCGGCGAGCCGCTCCAGCCAGGCGACGGACGTCCCAACTGAGCTCATCGAGTTCACGGTACCGTGCTGCCGTGTCCACGGCTGCCGCCACGGTTCCATCGCCGCAGCGGGTCCACCTCACCGGCGCCGAGGGTGTGCTCGCCCGGCGCGTGCTGCGCCTGCTCGCCGACGACCCTGGCGTCATCGACGGCTCGGCGACCTCCTCCGACGTGGTCATCCACCTCGGCGCGGTCGACCACGACCGCCGCGCCAGCCGGCGGGAGAACGTCACAGACGGCGCCGCCGTGATGCTGCACGACGCGACGGTCGGCGGCGCGCGCCACATCGTGCTGGTGTCGTCGGCACTGGTCTACGGCGCCTACGCCAACAACCCGGTGCCACTGACCGAGGACGCCATCCTGCGCCCCGACCCGGCGTTCGTCTACGCCCGCCAGCTGGCGGCGGTCGAGGCGATGGCCGACCGCTGGCGCCGCGACGTCCCGGGGAGAACGGTGACCGTGCTCCGTCCAGTCGTCGCGATGGCGGCCGACGGCACGTCCTCGCTCGCTGCCGCGCTGGCCGCCGGGTTCGGCCAGCGGCTCGACGCCGATGATCCGCCAGCGCAGTTCCTGCAACTCGACGACCTCGCGTCGGCGGTCGTACTGGCCATCGACCGACGCCTCGACGGCGTGTTCAACGTAGCCCCCGATGGCTGGGTGCCCGGCGAGCGGGTTCGCGCGCTGAGCGGGGCGTCGCCACGCATCCGCCTCCCGGACCGCGTCGCCGAGGTGGTGGCGGCGATCCGCTGGCGGTTCCAGCGCGGGCCGATCCCACCCGGACTGCGGAGCTACACGCGCGAGCCCTGGCTTGTCGCCAACGACCGCCTCAAGGCCCACGGCTGGAAGCCGACGGTGACCAACGAGCAGGCATTCGTGGAGGGCACGGAGGCCCGCTGGTGGACGATGATCACGCCCAAGCGGCGCCAGGAGCTGACACTCGCCGGGATGGGTATTGCTGCCCTCGGAGCCGCGCTCGGCGTGTTCAGCCTGGTGCGTTGGCTGCGCCGGCGCCGGCACTGAGCATCGGCGCAGTCGTCACGGGCGCGGACGTCGGCACCACGGTCGTCGAGGGCGACGGCACGGTCGTCGATGTCGGCGGCAACGTCGTTGGCGTCGCCGCCACTGTCGTCGCCGGCGGCGATGTCGTGGGGGTCACGGCAAGCGTGCTCGTCACGGCGGTTGCCGGTCGGATCGTGGTCGACGTCGCCGGCGCCTGCCCCGGCATCGTCGACGGGGTGCGGACCACGATGTCGCCGTGGCGGTCGGTAGTGCAGAGCCCGACCAAGTCACCGTCGCCGTCGATCACCGGCGCCGCCTCCTCGACGTCGAGGTCGCGAACGGCGACCATCGGCACCACCCGTGGGGGCTCGGCGCCGACGCTCACGGCGTCGGACGGCTCGGGCTGGCTGGCAGCGAGCTGGTAGCCGTCGGTCGCGGCCGGAAGCGAGACGATGGTCAGCCCCGAATCGTCGTCGCGGCCGACGATCTCCACGTCGACCTCCTCGCCGCTCGGCAGCCGAGCCGCCAGCAGGCCGGACCACTTGCCCGCAGCAGCGCCTGCCGTGGTCAAGCCCCATCCCTGGTCGCCGATCGGCGTCACGAGTGGGCGGCGCGGCCGGGTTAGGGCGTCCGCGCTCGAGGCTGAGGCGCTCGAGGCCACGGTGACGGGATCGGCCGCCGGATCGGGGGTCATCGAAACGGCGAGCAGCCCGACCAGCAGCAGGCTCAACGTGGCCGTCGTGGCGATGATCACTCGCCCTCGCGTGGATGAGGGCTCGAGTTCGGGCGGTCCCAGCTCGGAGGGATGGCGCCACGGACGCTCGTGGGGCGGGAGCGGGGCGCGATCCACGACGGCGCAGCGTAGTGAGGCCGTCGGCGCGAGATCGGTCGGGCCACCGGCGTCGCCCGCGTGACTGCACCAGCCGGCGCTGACGAGGGCGGCTGGTCGCACGACATGCTTGGCTACGATGCGGCCGTGCTCCCACCGGTGACCGGCGACGACTGGTTGGCGTTGACCGCCGACGAGTTGCCGGTCGCCGCCTCGTATGGCTGGGCCGCGCGCCCCGGCTGCGGTGCCGTGGTGCTGTTCAGCGGCACGGTCCGTGACCACGCCGATGGTCGCGAGGGGGTCGAGCACCTGACGTACGAGGCCTACGACGACGCCGTCGTCCCCCGTCTCCGCGCGATCGCGACCGAAGCCCGCCAGCGCTGGCCGGTTATCGGGCGCATCGCCCTGCTCCACCGCACCGGCCGCTTGGAGGTCGGTGCCTCGTCCGTGCTGGTGGTCGTCTCGACCCCGCACCGGACCGAGGCGTTCGAGGCCGCCCGCTACGCGATCGACGCGTTGAAGGCGAGCGTCCCGATCTGGAAGCACGAGACCTGGCGTGACGGCAGTGCGTGGGGCACCGGAGCCACACCGATCGCCGACGCCGGGACCGTGGTGTGACCGTCGTCCTCGTCGTCGTCGCCGCCCTCCTCGTCGTCGTGATCGTCGGCGCAGTCGTCGCCCGCAGGCGCCGCCAGCGCGACGGTGTGGCGACGTTCCGCCGCCAGATCGACGCCCTGTCGCCGCAGGCCCGCCGCCCCGTGGTCGATGAGGTCCAGCGCCTCGAGGATCAGGCGGCGAAGGCACCTGAGGACGAGGAACCGCGCTGATGGCGGGCGACGTGACGGTGGGCCACTGCATGGCTCGTGACGTGACGGTGGGTCACTCGCATGGCTCGTGACCTGGCCATCGACCTCGGGACGGCGAACACGCTCGTCTACATGAAGGGCCGGGGGATCGTGCTCAACGAGCCGTCGGTGATCGCCCTCAACCGCCAGACCGGCGAGGTGCTGGCGACCGGGCGCCAGGCGTGGCAGATGATCGGCCGCACACCGGGATACATCGTCGCCGTGCGCCCGCTGCGCGGTGGGGCGATCACCGACTTCGAGATCACCGAGCGGATGATCCGGTTGCTCTTGCAACGAGTCGGCGTGAGTCGCTTCACGCGGCCGAAGGTCGTGATCTGCGTGCCGTCGGCGATCACCGAGGTCGAGCGGCGCGCCGTCACCGACGCCGCGAGGCGGGCGGGCGCGGCCGATGCCAACCTGATCGAGCAGCCGATGGCGGCGGCGATCGGCGCCGACCTGCCGATCGACGAGCCGGTCGGCAACATGGTCATCGACGTCGGCGGTGGTACGAGCGAGACCGCGGTCATCAGCCTCGGTGGGATCGTCGCCCTCGAGGCGGTGCGCATCGGCTCGTTCGACATCGACGCGTCCATCCAGAACTACGTACGGCGCGAGCACGGCATCGCCATCGGCGAGCGCACGGCCGAGGAGATCAAGGTCGCCATCGGGTCCGCCGACCCGACCCAGGACGAGAACCAGGCCGAGGTCCGCGGCCGCGACCTGATGACCGGACTCCCCAAGACGGTGTTGCTGACACCGGAGGAGGTTCGCTTCGCGATCGAGGACGTCGTGTCGTCGATCATCGCGTCGGTCATCCGTTGCCTCGCCAAGGCGCCCCCTGAGCTGTCGCAGGACTTCCTCGTGCGCGGGATGTACCTCGTCGGCGGCGGCGGCCTGCTGCGTGGCCTGGCCCAGCGAATCCAGCGCGAGACCAAGGTGCCGGTCAAGCTGTCGAACGTGCCGCTCGAGGCCGTCGTGCTGGGCGCCGGGCACGTCATCGAGCACTACGAGGCGCTGAAGGGCATGTTCATGGGCGCCCGGCGGTAGCCGATGCGCGCCCCGCGCAACGTCGACCGAGCACTCGACGCCGGTCTGGCGCAGATCCGCGAGCAGTTCCACGTGCCCGCCGGCTTCCCGCCGGCCGCCGCGCTCGCCGCGATCCAGGCCGCCGAGCGGCGACCCGGACCGGACCGCGTCGACCGCACTGACCGCCCGTTCGCCACGCTCGACCCCGCCGGGTCGACCGACCTCGACCAGGCCTTCGCCCTCGAGCGGGCCGGCGCCGACATCGTGCTCCACTACGCCATCGCCGACGTCGGCTTCTTCGTCGACCGCGGCGATCCGCTCGACGGCGAGGCGTGGCGGCGCGGGGTGACGATCTACATGCCCGATGAGCGGGCACGGTTGTACCCGGCCACGCTGTCGGAGGGCGCCGCCAGTCTGCTGCCCGGCGGGCCGCGGCCCGCCGTCGTGTTCACCGTCCGCGTCGACGACCAGGGCGCGGTCCAGCTCGACGGCGTCGAGCGTGCCGTCGTCCACAGCCGGGCCAAGCTCGCCTACGAGACAGTCCGAAGCGACGAGCTGCCGCCAGAGCTGGACGACCTGGCCGGCCGGATGACGGTCGCCGAGGAGCAGCGCCATGCACCGCGCGTCGAGTTCCCCGAGCAGGAGCTGACCCGTGTCGACGGCCGGTGGGCGCTGAGCTTCGACCCGCGACTCGAGTCGGAGGACACCAACGCGGCGATGTCGCTGGCAACGAACCTGGCCGTCGCCGGCGCGCTGATGGACGCCCGCACTGGCCTGTTCCGGGTGATGGCCGAACCGTCGGACGCGGCCATCGCCCGGCTACGCCACGCGGCGCGGGCGTTCGGGCTCGCCTGGCCCGCCGATCGTCCGCTCGCCGAGTTCCAACGCTCGCTGCGCGCGGACGATCCGCGAGCGGCGGCGTTCCTGATCGCCGTGCGGCGGGCCGGGGGAGGGGCCTCGTACGAGCCCTACCGGGCAGGCGTGACGCCGTGGCACGCGGCGATGGCGGCCACCTACGCCCACGCGACGGCGCCGCTGCGGCGGCTCGCCGACCGCTTCGTCATCGAGGCTGCGCTCGCCGTTGCGGGCGGCCAGCCGGTGCCCGACGACGTCCAGGCCGCGTTCGCCGAGCTGCCTGCTGCCATGGCCACCGCCGAGGCGCGAGCCGCCGACGTCGACAGGGCCGTCATCGACCTCGCCGAGGCAGTGCTCTTGTCGGGCCGGGTGGGCGAGGTCTTCGACGCTGTCGTAGTCGACGAGGACCAGCGCGGGGCGGTCGTCCAGCTGGTCGAGCCGGCCGTCATGGCGCGCGTGACGGCACGCGGCGTCGACCCGGGAGGTGAGATCCGCGTACGCGTGGTCGCCGCCGACCCCGCGGCCCGCCGCGTCGAGCTCCAGCGGGTCGGCTGACCGGAGCGAGTTGTCCGTCGAAAACGCCCCAAACGGGCCCGATCCGGCTGACAGATCGGCACTTGCGTGCTGACCGCGACGCTCGTCAGCCTCGCCGTCATCTTCATCGCCGAGCTCGGCGACAAGAGCCAGCTGATGGCGCTCACGTTCGCCACGCGGTTCCCGGCCATGCCCGTGCTGATCGGGATCACCGCGGCGACCGCACTGGTCCACGCCGTGTCGGTCGTGCTGGGCGGCGTCCTCGGTGCGGCCATCCCGACGCGGCCGGTGACCGCGATCGCCGGGCTGGCGTTCGTGGCATTCGGGATCTGGACGCTGCGCGGCGACGAGCTGAGCGCGCAGGACGAGCGCCGCGCTGCCCAGCCCAGCCACCACGTCGTGCTCACCGTCGGCGGGGCGTTCTTCCTCGCCGAGCTCGGCGACAAGACGATGCTCGCCACCGTGACGCTGGCGACGCGCGAGGGCCTGTTCGGGACGTGGCTCGGCTCGACGCTCGGAATGGTCGCGGCCGACGCGCTGGCGATCGGCCTCGGGCGGCTGCTCGGGTCGCGCCTGCCCGAGCGCACGGTCCGCATCGCCGCCGCGACGTCGTTCTTCGTGTTCGGCGCGCTGCTGCTGCTCGACGCCGCCCGCGGGTGATCAACCCGCCGGATCCAGGCGGACCACCGATCCCTCCTGCGACAGCACGTACACCTCGCCGTGCGGTCCGTCGACTGCCGCCGTGATCGCCGGCAGCGGGCCGAGCGTGACCTGGCGGCCGGGGGCCATCGCCGTGCCCTCGCCGAGGACCTCGAGCGCCCAGATCTCGCCAGTGCACCAGTCGCCGTAGACGTACCAGCCAACGAGGTCGGGCACCTGGGGTCCGCGGGCGCGCACCCCGCCGTTCACCGAGCAACCGTCGGCGTGGGTGTAGGTGTGGAACGGGGCGACGGGATCGGCGACCTCCACGTCGCTGTTGTACGGCCGGTCGCCCTCGAACGCGCTCCAGCCGAAGTTGACGCCACGACCGGCGTCGCGACCCCCGGTCGCCGTGACGACGTCGATCTCCTCGACGCTGTTCTGGCCGACGTCGGCGATCCACAGATCGCCCGTGACGCGGTCGAACGAGAAGCGCCACGGGTTGCGCAGCCCGCTCGCCCAGATCTCGGGTGCCGCCCCCTGCTGGCCGACGTACGGGTTGTCGGCGGGCACGGTGTACGGCTGCCCTCCCGACACCGTGGGGTCGATGCGCAGCAGCTTGCCGAGCAGGTCGCCGAGGTTGCTCGCCCGCCGGTCGGGGTCGCCACTCGACCCGCCGTCGCCCATGCCGATGTAGAGCAGGCCGTCGGGCCCGAACACCACCTCGCCACCGTTGTGGTTGGCGTACGGCTGGTCGATGAACAGCACGGTGCGCGCCTCGTCACCCGTGCGGAACGTGCCGTCGGCGTCGACTGGGAACTCGGCGATCGTCGTGTCGCCGTTGAGGTCGGTGTAGTCGGCATAGGCGAAATCGCCGGCCGGGCTGAACGTCAGTCCGAGCAGGCCCTGCTCGCCACTGGCGTTCGTCAGGTCCGTGATGTCGAGCACGGCGCGTGTCCCCTCGTCCGTCACCTGCTGCACGGTGCCGCCCTGCTCGGCGATGTAGAGCGCGTCGTCGCCTGCCCGCCACGCCAAGTCGACGGGCGCGGCGAACCTGCCGATCTCGGTGAGCGTCACCGCGGGCGCCTCGCCGGTCGGCTGCGGCGGGGTCGTCGTTGACGGGGCCGCCGTCGCGGGTGTCGGCGTGCTGGCCGGCACCGAGCCGGCATCCGACGCGGTGGGCGCGGTGGGCGTGGTCGGCGCGGTCGCCGAGGCGACGAGCGACGTGTCCGGCGCGGCGATCGATTTGGCGGTCGACGCCTCGCTGGCGTCGTCGTCCGCGCACGCGGCGGCGACGAGCAGCGCCGTGGCCGACGCGGCGAGCACCGCCCGACCCGTCACTGCCCGACCCTCGCCAGGCCCTCCTGCACGACGCTCACGGCCAGGCGACCGTCGGCGGTGAAGATCGCCCCACCGGCGAGGCCGCGCCCCGCGCCCGTCGACAGCGCGTGCTGGTCGTAGAGCAGCCACTCGTCGGCGCGGAACGGGCGGTGGAACCACATCGCGTGGTCGAGGCTCGCCATCTGCATGCCGGGGCTGTCCCAGGCCAGCCCGAATGGAAGGACGGTCGTGTCGAGCAGGCTCATGTCGCTGGCGTACGTGACGACGCACGCGTGGACGACGGGATCGTCGGGAAGCTCGCCGTCGGCGCGCAGCCACACCCGCTGCCCGGTCGACGGGATCCCCTTGCGGCTGATCGGGTCGCCGTCGGTGTAGCGCAGGTCGATCGGCCGCGGGCGCTCGTAGACCTCGCCCATCTGGTCCTTGTACGGCGCCATGCGGGTGTGCCAGTCGGGGAGCGAGTCGGGCGCCGGCACGCCCGTCGGCATCGGGATCTGGTGATCCGGCCCGTCCTCGTGGACGTGGAAGCTGGCCTGGAGGTTGAAGATCGCCCGGCCGTGCTGGATCGCCACGACCCGCCGGGTGGTGAAGCTGCGACCGTCGCGCAGGCGGTCGACGTCGTAGAGGATCGGGACCGTTGGGTCGCCGGGCCGCAGGAAGTAGGCGTGCAGCGAGTGGACGAACCGCGTCGGGTCATCGACCGTGCGTGCCGCGGCGACGAGCGCCTGACCAGCGACCTGGCCGCCGAACACGCGCTGGCGGTTCTCGTCGGCCGAGCGGCCGCGGAAGATGTTGACCTCGATCGGTTCGAGGGCGAGGAGCGTCACGAGATCGTCGAGGGCCGGCTGCACGGGCGCCATCCTGGCGCATCGGGCCAGCCCTACGCTGGCGCCGTGTCCGAGGCCGTGTCCGACGACTGGCGCGACTGGGCGCTCGTGGCCAAGGGCTTCATGCCCGCCGACGAGGGCGACGCGCTACACGCCGCCGCGCTCGCCGCCGCCGCCGCGGTCCCGGGCGCACCGCTCGTCGAGATCGGTTCCTACTGCGGTCGCTCCACGATCTGGCTGGCCGCCGCGGCGCGCGCAGCCGGAACGGTGGTGTTCGCCGTCGACCACCACCGCGGATCGGAGGAGAACCAAGCTGGCTGGCCCTGGCACGACCCGTCGGTGGTCGACGCGCGGATCGGCGAGATCGACACGCTGCCGACGTTCCGGGCGACGATCCACGACGCAGGCCTCGAGGACCACGTCGTCGCCGTCGTCGGACGCTCACCTGTCGTCGCCCGCTTCTGGGACCGGCCGGCAGCGCTCGTGTTCATCGACGGCGGGCACGGGGTCGAGCCGGCGCGCGACGACTATGCCGGCTGGGCGCAGCACGTCGCGATGGGCGGATCGCTCGCCATCCACGACGTGTTCCCGGATCCCGCCGACGGCGGCCGCCCCCCGTACGAGGAGATCTTCCTGCCCGCGCTGGCCAGCGGCCGCTTCCGCCTCGCGACGCCGACCGGCTCCCTGCGCGTCCTGAACCGCGTCGACTAGCCCTCGCGCCCACGTCCATCTGGGTGGCCCTGGTCTCATCGCGCCATCTGGGTGGCTCTGGTCTCGGATCCGAGACCAGAGCCACCCAGAAAGCTGGCGTCACTGGGATGCTCCGGCAGCCGCGGCGAATATCATCGCCCGCGAGCCCTGTCTCCCGTACGCTGCGCGTGATCGGCGGGTCGCCACGAGGTCGGAGCGCGCATGTTTGAGGCGGATGAGGGACCGCGGTGGTCCCCATTGTCGGGCAGGTCCTTCGTCG
>JBIOUO010000101.1:0-9855 GCA_044867195.1 Ilumatobacteraceae bacterium | reverse complement strand
TCACGTTCGTGCTGCAGAAGCTGTTCGGCTACGACCGCGACAAGGCGACCGCGTTGATGCTCGACGTCCACCTCAAGGGCAAGGCGGTCGTCGCCAGTGGGTCCCGCGAGCAGTCCGAGCTGCACGTATTCCGGCTCCACGAGCACGGGCTGTGGGCGACGCTCGAGCACGACGAGTAGCCCGGCGCATGGCGGGAGCGGCGAGGATCGTCACGCGCCACGGGAGCACGTACACGCTGCACCTCGGGGCCGACGAGCGCAACCTGGTGGCCCAGCTGCTCGGGGAGGTGCGGGCGATGCAGACCGACCCGGCGGCGGCCGAGGCCGTGCGGCGGCTGTTCCCCGTCGTCCATCCCGAGCACCCCGATCGCGAGGAGGAGTACCAGCGGCTGATGCGCGACGAGCTCGTCTCCAGCCGGTCGGAAGCGATCGACGCCGTGGTGTCCGTGCTGCAACGGCCGGGCCGCAAGGTCGCTCTCGACGGCGCCGAGATGCACGCCTTCGCCCAGGCCCTCAACAGCGTGCGCCTCGTGCTCGGCACGGTCCTCGATGTCACCGAGGACGACGAGGTCGATCCCCCGCCCGAACTGCTCGAGAGCCCTGAGTACCAGCTCTACGGGTATCTGTCGTTCGTGCTCGACGCGGCGGTGCGGGCGATGTCCGGCGGGTTGGCGTGACAGCCGCAACTGTCCGCCGATGTGAGCCCGATCGGAGCCGTTTCGGCGGACAGCTTCCGGGAGAACCGCCAGGTGGATCGAATCAGGGCCGGTGCTAACGTCACGTTGCTCTCAACGCGACGAGGCTCCTGCCCCCATCGTCTAGTGGTCCAGGACACCACCCTTTCAAGGTGGCGGCACGGGTTCGAATCCCGTTGGGGGTGCGTCACATACGCCACTGGTCCCGTGGTGAAGTCTGGAGTTCACGCCGGCCTGTCAAGCCGGAGGTCGCGGGTTCAAGTCCCGTCGGGACCGCTCCACGTGTCAACGGCACGTGCAGGCGGGTGGCGCGTCGCCTCAACCCCCACCACACGGTCCACCAACACGGTCGAGTAGCTCAGTCGGCAGAGCGTCCGCCTGAAAAGCGGAAGGTCCCCGGATCGACGCCGGGCTCGACCACCATCATCAGTCCAGCTCAGGGCCGGTTTCCGCTTCGGTAAACATCGGCCGACTCCTCGATCGTGAGGAGGAGCGGCAGATCGGGCGGGGATCGCAAAGCCAGCGGCCTTCGTTGCACCGACCGCGCTTGCGGCGGCGCGTCGACGTCGAGCAGCTCGAACGTGGTCCAACCGCGCACCGGCCGGCGGCGACGACAGGACCCGACCTGTGGCACACGTCAGCCGAGGTCCCGTTTCGTCACGCACAACGGACGCCGAGTTGCCCTGCGGCGCCCGGTCGAACCCGGCGCCACGGCGACTACTTCGGTCCCGTGCCGGACGCTCTTCGTAGCCGTTCATCCTGTGGTGTTCTACACTTGTTCTACGTGGAGCGGCCACGGTTCGATCCCGAGCTGCTCGACCTGAGGAATCCATTCGAGATCGACGACGGCAACCGGCCCCACCTCGCCAAACACTCGCCCTACACGGACACCGACCTCATGGAAGCGTGGAACGACCCGAACCTATTGTTCGCTGAGGCCGCCGCTGACCGGTCCCGCCGACTGGATCCTCGTCGCGGCACTGCCCGGAGGCGAGTTCGTCCAGGTGCCGCTCGCACCCGCACGCAGCGGTGGGTGGCGGCAGTGCCGCCCCGTCGGCATCTACGCGGCGAGCAACGCGCAGCGGCAGCTGTACGAGGAGCAGATGAGATGACAATCAAGAAGATGACCGACCAAGAGGCTGCCGAGTTCTACGCCGATGCAGAGCACCAAGCCCTCGGCCCCCGAGTCGTTTCCCGCCGCGCGTTGGCCTCGTCGATCCCGGTTCGCTTTCCTCCCGACATCGTGGCCGCGGTCAAGTCGGTCGCTGACACCGAGGGCGTCACGGTGTCGGAGTGGATCCGCCGCGCGGTCACCGCCGCACTGTCCGCCCGGACGGACGACGACGATCCGGCATCGATCGTCGACGACCTCCGCCGCGACCTCGACCGCCTCGCCGCCAAGATCAGCTGACCGGGAGCCAGCCAAGACCGATTCGATTCGCGCGCACGACTCCCTAGCAACGGTCAGCATCTCGGCCAGGTTGGCGAGCGTGAATACACGGCCCTCCGTGTCACGAACGACCGGCCCGATAGTGTCGTTCAGCGGTTGCCACCCGAGACCGGACAACACGGCGAACACGGGGACGCCTCCCTGCGCAGTGCCCAGCTCCCGGAGCCGAGCGAACCGTGGTGCCTTGTGCTTGCTGAACGGTGAGTCCACACTCGGCGGCGACCGTCTTCTTCTGGCCGCCTGCACCTGTCCGCACCCAGCACAGCGATCGTCGGGCAGCCCGGCATCGCGGAACACCGCCTCCACGGCGTCCTCGAGCACGTCCCCGCGCGTACCGGAGGTGGCATCGAGGAGCTGACGGAACGTGCCGCCGTAGTAACGCTGATGCAGGAACGTCGAGTGCCGTGTTGCTCACCGATCTTGCGGATGCGCTGTACACGTTCGTTCAGCGAGGTCGCCGCGGCGATCGACTCGACGGTCTCCGCTGGAGTCGGCATCGCACTCCTCAGCGGCCCTTGGCGATCCGGTCCTCCAGGACGCTGGTGTACCGAGCGTCCATCTCGGCCACGAGCCAGCGGCGGCCAAGCAGCTCGGAAGCGACCTGAGGTTCGCCGTGACCGCGCTCGCCGGACGCTGGAGGGCTCGATCGGCCATGCTCTTCGGCGGTGGACGAGCGGCCCGACGACCCGTGGAGTGTCGCCGTCTCGCTGACCCGGGGGTGCGCCGTCGCTCTCGGCGCGCTGGCGACGCTGCCGGTCGTCGCCAGCTTGATCCTGCGCCAGGTGCACGTCACGTCGGCGGTGCTCGCCGCGTACGTCGCCGGCACACCGCTCGTGCTGTTCGCCGGGCTGGCGGCGCTCTTCCTGTTCGTGGTCGGCGGCTCGCGAGTCGGCGTCGCCGTCGCCGCCGTGCTCACGCTGACGCTGGCCCTGACCCAGGTCCCGCTGTACGTCGGCACTGGTGCTGCGGCAGCCGGCTCCTCACCGCTCCGGGTCATGACGATCAACATGCACTTCGGCGGCGCCGACGCGGCGCAGCTCGTCGCCGCGGTCCGCGCCTACGACGTCGACGTGCTGGCGACGCAGGAGATGACGCGCCCGGCGACCGCTGCGCTCCATGCCGCCGGCATCGACGCCGTCCTGCCCTACGGGCTCACCAACGAGTCGTTCGGCGCGATGGGCCACGGACTCTGGAGCCGCCTCCCGTTGGGTGCGGTCGCTCGACCCGACGGCTTCGAGAACCCGCCGATCGCGGCCACGATCGAGCTCGGCGGGCAGACCGTGGTGGTCGCCACGGCCCATCCGGTCTCCCCGTATCCAGACGACACGCCGCAATGGTCGGCGGAGATGGGCCGGCTACGGGACTGGCTCGGCGACGTAGACGGGCCGGCGGTCGTCGCCGGTGACCTCAACGCCACGCTCGACCACGTCCAGCTGCGGGACATCCTCGCCACCGGCTACGCCGACGCGGCGGCCCAGGTCGGCGTCGGGTGGCTGCCGACGTACCCAGCGAACCGCCGCCGGCTCCCGCTGCTCGTCGCGATCGACCACGTACTCGTCGGCGGCGGCGTCGTCGCCACTGCAGTCCAGCGGCAGGCGATCGCCAGCACCGACCACATGGCGCTCGTCGTCACGGTCGCCGTGCCACCTCCGTAGCCGCCGGAGGGCCGCGTGCGCCTCAACCGCGACGGCCGGCGCCGGCTGTCGACGTCGCCGCGGTCGCCTCCTCGAGCTCGCCGAACGACTGCTCGAGGAGATCGCCGTAGTGGCCGGGGTCAGGCATCATCTCGCGGTCCGAGACCACCGACACGATGAGCTGCCCGACGTAGCTGGTGATGCCGTGCAGGAGACCCATACCGTCGGCCACGCCAGCGCCGCCGAAGAATGTCACCAGCCGGGCGCCGGCGAGGTACAGCGGCACTCGCGGCCCTGGCACATTGGTGACCACCGTGTTGACGAGCGGCCTGGCTCGAGTCGCCATGTGGAACTGGCTCGCGGTGCGGGCGGCCAGAACGAGCAGCCCACCGGGCACGAGCTCGGAGAACTGGGCGAGGTCCTGTGCCCCGACCGCCTCGCTGGCAGCTTTCGAGGCGGTGGTCGAGGTGTGCACCACGGCGAGGCGCTGCTTGGGATCGGCAACGTCCGTGCCCGCCGTCGTGATCATCGCCGAGACCTGATTGCCTGCGGTGCCTGCCTGCCCGGCGGTGCGGGTCGAGATCGGCGCCATCACGCGCAACGACTCCGTGGGCAGCTCACCCTTCTCCTCGAGGTAGTGGCGCAGCGCTCCGCCGACGACGGTGATCGCCACGTCGTTGATCGTCGCGCCGGGGACAGCGGTCTTGATCCGCTTGGCCGCGTCGAGCTCGAACTGGCGGGCCTCGATGACGCGGTGCGTCGTGACGGTGCCGCTGAAGCGGGTGCGCGGCGCAGGCGAGATGGACGGCAGCTCGAAGTTCTGCCGGGCCCGCTGCTCGCGCATCCGGGTCGCTGCGCCTGGCACGCCAGCTGCCATCTGCCGGGACAGGCGCATCGGGCGGCCGGCGGTGTTGATCGCCGCCCGCGAGAGCAGATCGAACGGCGACGGCACAGGCTCCGGACGCCACTCCGTGCTCGGCTCCGGCGCCGGCGCGTCGGGCGCCTGATCGTGAATGGCGCTGGTGATCTCGAGCAGCGAGACCCCATCGACGGCCGCATGGTGGATCTTCGTCATCACGGCGAAGCTGCCCTTGGGCAAGCTCTCGATGTTGTCGAGACCCTCGATGACGTACATCTCCCACAGCGGGCGGGAGCGGTCGAGCGGGCGAGAGTGCAGGCGGGCGACCTGGATGCACAATTGTCGCCAGTCACCGGGATGCGGCAGGGCGATGTGGCGGACGTGGTACTCGAGGTCGAAGTCGGGATCCTCGATCCAGTACGGGTGGTCGAGGCCGAGCGGCACTTGGACCAGGCGCTGGCGGAACGTGCGGGACACATGGAGCCGTTTGGAGACGTGGTCGAGGATGCCCTTGAACGTGACCGTGCCGCCCGGTGCGCTCGACTGATCGTAGATGTAGAGCGAGAACACATGACCGGGCGCGTTCGGCACCTCGAAGTAGAGGAACGAGGCGTCCATCCCCGACAGCTGCTGCATCGCGACCTCCCCGGTCGACACCAACGGACGGCCACCGACAGTACCGCCCGATCAGTTGACCCGGAGCCGTGCGCCGCGCCCTCGTCGATCTGGGTGGCCGTGCTCTCATTCCCCTTTCTGGGTGGCCACGGTCCTGATTCGATTCTGAGACGGTCTCGATTCTGAGGCTGCAGCCACCCAGTTCGCCGGACGGGCCGTACGATCGCTCGGTGGGCTGGGAACAGCTGCACCACGGCGTGGCGCTGCCGATCGACCCGGCGATCGTGGTGCCGCCGCTGACGCGGATCGAGCTGCCGCCGGTCGAGCGGCCGCCGGTCTCCGACGTCGAGGTCGCGGCTCGCGACGAGGTCGTCGCCCGCTTCGCCCGCACGGTGACCGGCGGGATGACGGTCGCCGTCGGGGCCGGGAGCCGGGGCTTGACGGCGCGCGTCGAGCTGATGCGCGGGGCCATCGCCGGGCTGCGCGACCTCGGTGCGGCGCCGTTCGTCGTGCCGGCCATGGGCAGCCACGGCGGGGCTACGGCCGAGGGCCAGCTGCAGACGCTGGCCAAGCTGGGCATCACGCCCGACGCCCTCGGTACCGAGATCCGGTCGTCGATGGAGACCGTCGTCGTCGCTCGCGACGCGTCGGGGCGTCCGCTGTACCTCGACGTGCACGCCGCCGGCGCCGACTGCCTCCTCGCCGTCAATCGCATCAAGCCGCACACCGCGTTCCGGGGACCGATCGAGAGCGGCTGCACGAAGATGCTCGTCGTCGGTTTCGGCAAGCAGCCCGGCGCGGCCCAGTTCCACGCCAGCGGCGCGCTTGTGATGCGCGACCAGCTGAGCGAGGGCATCGACGCGCTGCGCGCCGCGGGGCGTCTGCTCGGCGGCGTGGCGTCGGTCGAGGCGCCATCGGGCGACGTCGTCACCGTACGGGCGCTGACCGCGCAGGAAGTCGGGGGGCCCGCCGAGGTCGCGCTCACCGGTGACGCTCGCCGGCTCGTCGCCGCGCTCCCGTTCCCCGAGATCGACGTGCTCGTGATCGAGCAAGGGGGCAAGGACATCTCGGGCACGACGATCGACCCCAATGTCACCGGCCGCTTCTGGGTCAACGGCCTGCCCGACCTGCCCTCGCCGCGCGTGGCGATGATCGTGCTGCTCGGGCTGACCGCGGTCACCGCAGGCAACGCGACCGGCATCGGGTTCGTCGACTTCGTGCCGGCCGCCGTGGCCGAGCAGATCGACTGGGAGCAGACGTACGTCAACTCGTTCACGGCAGGTGGCTCCGGCGTGCGCCGCGGGCGGATGCCGATGGTGCTGGCCGACGAGGAGTCGTGCATCCGTGCCGCCTTGCAGACGTGCGGCAAGCCGTTCGACGCGCCGAAGAAAATCGTGCGCATCCACTCGACGCTTCACCTCACCCACTGCTGGGTGAGCGACGAGCTGCTCGCCGAGCTCCCCCCGGGCGCCCGGATCGCGCCACCGTGAGCGCGCGAATCCACCGATCGGCCTGGGGACGATCGCCGTGGCGGGCCGGGAGTGGCTCGGGTGGTGTGGTGGGTGCCGACGGGGCGTGCTCGTCGTACAGGGCTGGTGACGGGCGTGGCGGAGCCGGCCTGCTGGCGTGGTTGGGGCCGTGCAGGCGCCGGGCGTTGATCGGGCGCGCCAACGTCGCCGGGTCAGGTGACGAGGTGACCAGGCGGTGGTTCAGATCCATGCGATGCCTGCCTGCGGGATCGCGGATTTGGTCTGGTCAGTGGTCTATTGAGTGTGGTTGTGTCGCCGGGTGGGACTCCGGGGGGGTTCGCCGAATTCGTGGCGCGGTGGGAGCAACGGTTGCAGCAGGCGTTGGTGGCGACGTATGGCCCGTCCGACGGGCGTGAGGCGGCGGTGGATGCGTTGAGCTGGGCGTGGGAGCATTGGGATCGGGTCGTCGAGATGACGAACCCGTTGGGCTACCTGTACCGGGTGGGGCAGTCGGCGACCCGCCGGTTCGCGGCGTCCTCGACACCGTTGGACGGGATCGAGGTCGCATCTGCACAGTTCGACGTGCACCCGGACCTTGTTCCGGCGCTGCGGAAGCTGCCGCAGCAGCAACGCACGGTGGTGCTGCTGGTTCACGCGTACGGCTGGACGCAACAGGACGTCGCTGGACTGTTGGGGGTGGCGCCGTCGACGGTGCAGGCGCATCTGGTGCGTGCGGTGGCCAGGTTGCGCGACGAATTGGGAGCCCGCGATGTCTGCTGAGGTCCTCGAGGAACTGTCCACTCTGGGCCAGGCGTTGGACGAGTTGCACCGGCCGATCACGGTTGAGCAGGTCCGCCGCTCGGTCGGCCGAGCCACGGGCTCGGCCCGGCTGGTGTCGGTCCCCCTCGACGACGGCGCGCCAGTGCGCGACTCGGCGACGAAGAGCCGCATGTCGTGGCTCGCGGTCGCAGCGGTCGTCGTCGTGATGTGCGGGGTGGCGTCGCTGGTCTGGTGGAGGTCGACTGAGACGACGACGCGCAGCGACACGCCACCGTCGCTACCTGCGTCGACGCCGCTGCAGGTCGGGGAGGAAGCACCGGACGTGACGCTCGATCTGCTCGACACCGGCACGGTGACGCTGTCGCAGCTGCGTGGACTATGGCTGGTGCTCGGCTTCACGTACGAAGGCTGCGAACCGTGCAGTCAGACGCAACAAGCCTGGGCGAACGTCGATGCCGGGTTGGCGGCGAACCGCAGCGATGTCCGCGTCATCACCGTCGGTGTCGGCGCCGATGAGGATCAACTGCGCGGGCTGCTGGCCGACAGCGCGACCGGCCTCGCCACTTCGGATGACGGCGCCTTGATGGAAGCGTTCCGGCCGCAGCAGTTCCCTGAGACCTGGATCATCGACCCGGGGGGCATCGTCGCCTACCACGCCATCGGCGCCCTGACGGCCGACCAGCTCCGCGACGAACTGACGAGACTCGTCACGTTCCAACCGGCGACCGTCCTGCCCGGACCCCCGGGCACGACGCTCAGTGTCGTCAACGACGACAACGAGATCACGCTGACCGGGGATCCGGGCTCGTTGCCGACGATCCCAGCCGGTGGGGCGTACACGACGCTCGACCTCGACCGCCTCCCAACAGGCTGGCAGGTCAACATGGCCGGCGGTGGCCACCCGATCACCGATCCCGACCCGGCCGGCTACCGCTGGTCCACCCGACTCATCTCCGACGACGGCGACCAAGTCGACGTGATGACCCGCTACGGCGCCGACCCATTCACCGACACCACTGGCTCCCAGCACGTCGTCGACGGGCAACTCGCCACGTTCCGCGACGGCGCCATGCTGTGGCACGAACCGAACGGCGTGCTGGTCTCCATCGAACAGCCCGGTGCCACCCGCGACGAGCTCATCGCCCTCCGCACGCTGCTGCCCCTGACCAGCAGCGACCAGCTTCCGCCGCCCCCACAGGCCGGTCGCGCCGACCAACCACGAGGCACCGCGATGCTCTCCGGCACCATCGCCGGAACCCCGTGGAAGCTCTACAGCGAACCGTCAGCATTCAGCTGGCTGGCCGCCGACATCGGCGACGACAGCGACATTCGCGGCGCCGGCGGCGGCAGCACCACCCCCAGCACACGCCACCCGGACGATCGCGTCTGGGACCTCGATTACCTCGGCCTCGGCCTGGAGGGAGTCCTGATGTGGGGCATCGCACCCGCCGGTATCGACCGGCTCGAGATCGACACCTCAGCCGGAACGACCAGCGTGCCCGTCGCCCACGACCAGGACGGCTTCACGTTGTTCGTCATCCCCAACCCGACAGCGACACCGGTCCAGCGATTCCGGTTCCTCACCGCAGACGGCACCGTCGTCCACACGGCGATCCCGCCTCAATTCCCACCGCTCACCATCGATGGCACCGCGTCCGGCGGCTTGCCGTTCGGAAACATCGACGGCCAACACGTCACCACTACCGGATGACCACCACACGCAAGCCCGCCGACCTCGCTGATCAGTAGACGGCGTTCCGTGCCGAACACGAGCCCCGTTGGCTGCGTTGGCCCGGCCGTCCCGGATGGACATTCGCCTCCGAGACGACACCGTATTCGCGGATGGCGCCTTCGCCCACGGCGTGGCGGCGGTGGTCGGCTTCGAGCTCCACGGTGTCGCCGTCGCGGTCCGTGATGAAGGCGTGGTAGCTGTCGTCGACGAACAGGGCGAGCTGGCTGCCTGGGGTTCTTGTTGGCGAAGGGTCGGCAGGTGGTCTCGGCGACGTCGGCATCGTCGAGGAAGCACGGGATCGCCACCCATGCGTCATCGGGATCGCCGCAATCGTCTTGTGCAGCGTCTTGTTCAACTTGACGGTGATCGAGTACCGCACCCCAGCACGGAGGCAGGCGTCGACCACCTTGCGGCTATGGAACCCCGAGTCGGCTGGATCGGCCCGGGGCCCGTGGGACCCGGACGCCAGCCGGGCGACTTCCCGATCGGACCGTTCGCCCACGGTTTGCCCGGCTTCCGGAACGCCGTCGAGGTGCGCTACCCGCCCGGCGAGAGTCCCGGACCGGGTGCGACCACGGTGTGGATGCACACCATCGCCCTGCTCCCCGGCGAGGAGATGACG
>JBIOUO010000100.1:0-3653 GCA_044867195.1 Ilumatobacteraceae bacterium | reverse complement strand
TGACGATGTCGCCCTCGCGGTTGGCGTACTCCTCGAACTTGCGGTCGCGCTCGACCTCGCGGATGCGCTGGCTCATCACCTGGCGGAACGTCTGGGCGGCGATGCGCCCGAGCTCGTCGCGCTTGGGGGTGTCGTCGCGCTCGTTGATCCAGTTGCCGTCCTCGTCG
Organism: Ilumatobacteraceae bacterium; assembly: GCA_044867195.1. Lineage (GTDB taxonomy): Bacteria > Actinomycetota > Acidimicrobiia > Acidimicrobiales > Ilumatobacteraceae > JALZMG01. Next base: position 3,486 of record JBIOUO010000100.1, on the reverse strand, counting down.
AGGTCGTACGCCGTGAATGTGAACTCCATCGTCTGCGGGTCGACCTCGACGACGACCTCGTCGGCCGCCCCCGGCCGGCGCTTGTACGCCGACGCGAGCGCGTCCACCAGGACGTGCAGCAGCGAATCCTCCGACAGACCCTTCTCCTGGGCGAGCAGGCGGATCGCTTCGGTCATGTCGAGGTTGCTCATGCGAGCGCCGTCCTTTCGTTCCGCGTGTGAGTTCCAGCGCCGCCGACGGCGCTCCCATGAGCGAAGACCGTGTCAATGGTTCGCTCGCTTCGCTCACTCACTCGAGCGCCGTCCTTTCGTTCCGCGTGTGAGTTCCAGCGCCGCCGACGGCGCTCCCATGAGCGAAGACCGTGTCAATGGTTCGCTCGCTTCGCTCGCTCACTGGATCTTCTTCTCCTTCACGCGCGGCTTGGCAGCAGGCTTGGCGGCCGGCCATTCGAACACGGTCTTGGCGCGATCGATCTGGGCGTAGGCGACGGTCCGCATCACCGTCCCCTCCGGCCCATCGACCGCGACGGTGGCCGACGTGTCGTCCGCCGCGACGAGCGCGCCGGTGATCCGGCGCTCGTCGTGGCCGACGTCCGCCAGCCGGATGGCGACGACCTTGCCGACCTCCCGTCGGAAGTGGGCCGGGGTGCGCAGCGCCCGCTCCACCCCAGGACTCGTGACCTCCAGCGTGTATCGACCCGGCACTGGGTCGTGGTGATCGAGCTCGCGCGAGACGAGCCGGCTGGCCAGCGCGAGGTCGTCGAGAGTGACGCCGGCCGGGGACCCGGCGGGCATGTCGAGCGCGATGCGCAGCATGCCACCCCTGTGCTCGAGGTCGTAGAGCTCGAGCCCGAGGTCGGAGACGACGGGGAGGACGAGCTGGCGCACGCGTGCGAGCACCGGGCTCTCGGCGGCGATGTCCGCGTCCATTCGACCTCCTCTCACGAAACGAGGCGTGGGCCGGAGCCCACGCCTCTCGGTTGCACCTGACGCACCAACAGAACGGACCTCCAGCATACCGCCTCCCGGCCGGCCAGACAGGGGTGCAGGTAGCGTGCGCCCGTGCTGCGGATGTCGACGCTGTTCCTGCGAACGCTCCGGGATGATCCCGCCGACGCCGAGGTGCCGAGCCACCGGCTGCTCGTGCGCGCCGGCTACATCCGCCGGGCCGCCCCCGGCGGTTTCTCGTGGCTCCCGATCGGCTGGATCGTCTACCGCAACGTCGAGCGGATCATCCGCGAGGAGATGGACCGGGCCGGATTCCAGGAGGTCCACTTCCCGGCGCTGCTGCCCCGCGAGCCCTACGAGCTATCGGGCCGGTGGACGGACTATGGCGACAACCTGTTCCGCCTCCGGGATCGCCGCGGCAACGACTTCCTGATGGCGCCGACGCACGAGGAGATGTTCACGCTGCTGGTCAAGGACCTGTACTCCTCGTACAAGGACCTGCCGCTGTGCCTGTACCAGATCCAGTCCAAGTATCGGGACGAGGCACGGCCGCGGGCCGGCCTGCTGCGCAGCCGCGAGTTCGTGATGAAGGACTCCTACAGCTTCGATCTCGACAATTCCGGGCTCGAGGTGTCGTACCAACGGCATCGGGACGCCTACATCCGGACGTTCGACCGCCTCGAGTTGCCTTACGTGATCGTGTCGGCGATGTCGGGGGCGATGGGCGGCTCGGCGAGCGAGGAGTTCCTGGCCCCGCTGGAGGTCGGCGAGGACACGTTCGTGCGCACCAAGTCCGGGTCGTACGCGGCCAACGTCGAGGCCGTGCGCATCCCGGCCCCCGACCCGCTGCCGTTCGACGACGCCCCGCCGGCCGTCGTCCACGACACCCCGGGCACGCCGACGATCGCCACGCTGGTCGATCATCTCAATGGGCACGACGACGTGCGGCGTGACGACCGCGAGTGGACTGCGGCGGACACGCTGAAGAACGTCCTCGTCGTGCTGCGCCATGCGGACGGCACGCAGGAGGCGCTGGCGATCGGGGTACCGGGCGACCGCGACGTCGACATCAAGCGCCTCGAGGCGCAGGTCGGTCCGGCCGAGCCGCTGCCGTTCGGCGACGAGGACTTCGCCCGCTACCCGGCGCTGGCCAAGGGCTACATCGGGCCGGGGGCGCTTGGTACGGCCAGCGTCACCGGGATCCGCTACGTCGTCGACCCCCGCGTGGTCACCGGCACCCGGTGGGTTACCGGCGCCGACGAGCCGGGCCGCCACGTCGTCGGCCTCGTCGCCGGGCGCGACTTCACGCCCGACGGTGTGCTCGACGTCGCCGAGGTGCTGGCCGGCGATCCCTCACCGGACGGCGAGGAGCTCGAGCTGGCCCGGGGCATCGAGATCGGGCACATCTTCCAACTCGGGCGCAAGTACGCCGAGGCGCTCGGGCTCACCGTGCAAGGGCCCGACGGCTCCCCGGTCACGGTGACGATGGGCTCCTACGGGATCGGCGTGACGCGGGCCGTGGCGGCGATCGCCGAGGCGACGCACGACGACCTCGGGCTGTGCTGGCCGCGGGAGGTCGCCCCCGCCGACGTCCACCTCGTGATCGCCGGCAAGCCCGGCGCCGAGCAGTGGCCGGCCGCCGAGGCGCTCGCCGCCTCGCTGGAAGCTGCGGGGCTGCGCGTGCTGCTCGACGACCGTGACTCGGTGTCGCCCGGCGTCAAGTTCGCCGACGCCGAGCTGCTCGGCATCCCGACGATCGTCGTCGTCGGCCGCGGCCTGGCGACCGGATCGGTGGAGGTGCGGGACCGCCGCACCGGCACCCGCACCGACGTCCCCGTCCCCGAGGCCGCCGCCCACCTCCAGTCGGTCGCCGCGGGCCCCTGACCGTTGGAGTGTTTGCGCCGATGGAGTGTTTCCGCCGGGGCCTCCCCCGCCGAAACCCTCCGACAGCGGAAACCCTCCAACGGTCAGGTGTGCTTGAGCAAGCCTTGGTCGATGACCACGCGGTCGGCCACCGACGTCGTGAACACGGCTTCGCCGTCGTCCATGCGCCACATGCGGACGGTCAGCTCTTCACCGGGGTAGACGGGCGCGGCGAAGCGGACCTCGACGTGGTGGAACCGGGCCGGATCCGAGCCGCACAGGTGGTGGAGCAGCGCCCGGCCGGTGAAGCCGAACGTGCAGAGCCCGTGGAGGATCGGGCGGTCGAAGCCGCCCAGCGCAGCGAACGACGGATCGGTGTGCAGCGGGTTGCGGTCACCGGACAACCGGTAGACGAACGCCTGGTCGGGCGACGTGGCGGTGGTCACCTCCTCGTCCGGCGCCCGCTCGGGCGGCACGTTCTGCGGCCCCGACGGGCCACGGTCGCCGCCCCAGCCGCCCTCGCCACGGATGAACGCCGAGCTGCGGTTGGTGTACAGCGGCTCGCCGGCCATCGTCGCCTCGGTCTCGGTGACCACGACGGCGGCCCTGCCCTTGTCGTAGACCCCGACCACCTTGCCGACGAGTATCGCCGTCCCCTCGACCGGGATCTCCCGGT
>JBIOUO010000099.1:0-6881 GCA_044867195.1 Ilumatobacteraceae bacterium | reverse complement strand
GAGCCGTCGCCCAGGTGCGCACCCGCGCCGGGGATATCGCGCGGCGCGCCGGCGTGGCCTTCGACCTCGACGCCGTGGAGCCCAATGACGCTGGCGCGGCCCTGCTGGCCGGGTTCCCCGACCGCCTGGCCACGCGCCGGCGGCCCGGCCAGTTCCAGCTGCGTTCCGGCGACGAGGCCTGGCTGCCCGCCGGCGACCCCCTGGCGACGGCGCCGTTCATCGTCGCCGCCGACCTCGACGGCAAACGCTCCGGCGCCCGCATCCGCCTCGCCGCCGCCGTCACCCCGTGACGGTCAGGGACTCCAGGATGGCGAGGGCCAGCGGGCGGTCGACGTCGGCGGTCGACGGGGGGAAGTGGACCTGCAGGGTGACGATACGGGGGCCGGTGACGCGGGCGGCGACGATCAACGCCTGGCGCGGGTCGCCGCTGCCGTAGCGGATCTCGGCCGCCTCCGCGGAGTCACAGCCCGACACCGGCAGCCGCCCGTACCACAACTCCTCGTACCCGCCCTTGTCGCGGTACCGCCGCAGCAGCTCGCCGAGCAGCCCGGGCACCTGCAGGTCCGCCGTGTCGAGCGGCGAGTCCTCGACCGCGACGGCGACCACCATCGGACGCTCGGCGACCTCGAGCACGACTGACTCGATCGTGCGCTCGTCCACGGCTTCGTCGACGCGCGTCGCCGGGGGGTGGTGGAACGAGAACCCGGCGCCGTCGTGGCGCTCGGTCAGCGCGGTCATCGTGCTCACTGGCTACCACCCGTCAACTCGCCAGGCGACACGTACGTGAAGTCGCCGCCGGGCGGCTTCACCCACGTCACGACGTTCGCCGTGTCGGTGTGCGAGATCTCCAGCGAGGCGATGCCGATGTCCCACTTGTCCTTGTCGATCGACTGGGCATCGATCTGGACCTGCATCTCCGACTCGCGCAGCAACGCCTGCAGGTCGGTCAGCGAGATCCCGCCCGTCGATCCCATGCCGTTGAGCAACTCGGCGGCCCGCTGCTGCACGATCGGATCCTGGAGGTCGAGCGAGGCCTCGAACTCGACCTTGGCCCCGCCGCTGACGTCGAGCGAGATCGACTCGGGGTGCTTCGACTTCGGCGTGGTCCCGTTGAGGAACTGCTCGAGCCCGACGCTGGCCTCGCCGCCGAGCGAGCCCTTCAGCTGCAGCTCGCTGACCTGGCCGTGCTCGTCCCACTTCAGCGCCGCTTCGAGGTCCGCCGACAGCTGGTAGCTCGCAGTCGTCCCGTCGCCGGCGGAGGGCACCTCGAACTCCCCCTCGAACGCGGCCTTGAGGAAGGCCGTCGTCTCGTGGGTGTCGAAGTCGTACTTGGCGCCGGCCTCGCCGTTGAGCTTGACGTCGAACGCGCCGAGCTCGAGCTCCACCTCGCCCTGCAGCTTCAGCTCGCCCTCGAACGACGTGCGCTGGTCGGCGTGGTCGCCGAGATAGCCGATGACGTCGTCGACGGTGTCGGCCATCAGACCGCTGGGACCCTTGAAGATCGACCAATCGACGTCGGGCGTCAACTTGTCGTAGAGGCCGTGGACGAATGCCTCCGCCTCCGCCTGCGAGTCGAACTCGTAGCTCTGCGCGACACCGGCGCCGACGCCGATCTCGGCCGAGCCGCCCTTCCCCAGCTTGGCCCCGACCTCGCCGGTCAGCCCGAGGTCGACGCGGTAGGTGCCGTCGGCCAGCTGGACGATCGCCGCCGTGCCCTCGACGCCGAGGTGCACCCAGGCGATGGTCAGCTCGCCGGCCAGCTTGTCCTCGTGCGAGCTGAGCTCGATGTCGCCGCGGACCGAGTCGATGTACGCCGTGCGGGCCTCGGCCCGGACCTCGGCGGGCAGGCCCTCGAGGCCGAACAGGGCGCCGGGGTCGTTGCGCAGCAGCGCCGCCCGCTGGTCGTCGGTGAGGCCGCGCCACCACTCGAGCTGCGCCTGCTCCGACCGGTCCGCCGTGTCCCGGATCTGCAGCCGCCCGGTCTCGTCCGCCCACGCGTCGGCAATCGCCATCCGCTGCATCGCCTCCGCGTGCAGCCGCTTGAGCTCGAGCATCTCCTCCGCCGCGTTGGCCGAGGAGTTGGAGGGCACGAGCACGGGCCCGGTCCCGTCGCTCGCCTGGCGCTGCTCCTGCGCCTGCTTGCGGAGGTCCCCGGCCGCCCCGCGCAGGCGGTCGGAGACGGTCAGCATCTGCGCCCGCATCGCTCCGTTCCACTTGCCCCGGAAGTCGGCGGCATCGGGGCCGATCCACACGACCGACCGGACCAGCGCCGTGATCGCCTGTTCCGACGCCGTCAGCCGGCCCGCTGTGCGGTCGAACGTGGCCGCCAGCCGGTCGACCTCGACGTCGTCCGCCCCGAGCTGCGCCATGCGCTCACGGTACGAATGGCGCAGCGGCAGCGGGATGGGGACCGGTCCCCGTGCTCAAGGGTGTGGGTACGGTCGCGAGCATGGCTGACTACATCGAGATGCTGCCGCTGGGGGCCGACGACACGCCGTACCGCCTGCTGACCACCGACGGCGTGTCGACGTTCGACACACCGGCAGGCACGTTCCTCAAGGTCGAGCCGGAGGCGATCACGGCGCTCACCGCGGAAGCGATGCACGACATCGCCCACTTCCTGCGCCCGGCCCACCTGGCCCAGCTGCGCACGGTGCTCGACGACCCGGAGGCCAGCGACAACGACCGCTTCGTCGCCCTCGATCTGCTGAAGAACGCGGCGGTCGCCGCCGGCGGCGTGCTGCCGATGTGCCAGGACACCGGGACGGCGATCGTCAAGGCCAAGAAGGGCCAGTTCGTGTTCACCGGCGGCGGCGACGAGGCGGCGATCGCAGCCGGCGTGCAGCAGACCTACGAGAGCTGCAACCTGCGCTACAGCCAGATGGCTCCGCTGACGATGTACGACGAGCGCAACACCGGCACCAATCTCCCGGCGGAGATCAAGATCGCCGCGGTCGACGGCGACACCTACAAGTTCCTGTTCCTCGCCAAGGGCGGCGGCAGCGCCAACAAGTCGTACCTCTACCAGGAGACCAAGGCGCTGCTCAACGAGCAGACGCTGCTGCCGTTCCTGTTCGACAAGATGCAGACCCTCGGGACAGCAGCCTGCCCGCCGTACCACCTCGCCGTCGTGATCGGAGGCACGTCGGCCGAGCTGGCGCTGGAGACGGCCAAGCTGGCGTCGACGCACTACCTCGACGCGCTGCCGACGGCCGGCTCCCTCGCCGGGCACGGGTTCCGCGACGTCGAGCTGGAGGCCAAGGTGCTCGAGCTGTCACGGCGCACCGGCATCGGCGCCCAGTTCGGCGGCAAGTACTTCTGCCACGACGTGCGCATCATCCGCCTCCCCCGCCACGGCGCCAGCTGCCCGGTGGCGATGGCCGTGTCGTGCTCGGCCGACCGCCAGGCCGTCGGCAAGATCACCCGTGACGGCGTGTTCCTCGAGCAGCTGGAGACCGACCCGGCGCGCTTCCTGCCCGAGGTCACCGACCAGCTCGACGCGACGCCAGCCGTGCGCATCGACCTCAACCGGCCGATGCCCGAGATCCTCGCCGAGCTCACGAAGTATCCGGTGAAGACGCGGGTGATGCTCTCCGGCCCGATGGTCGTCGCCCGCGACATCGCCCACGCCAAGATCAAGGAGCGCCTCGACGCCGGCGAGGGCATGCCGCAGTACCTGCGTGATCATTGCGTGTACTACGCCGGCCCGGCCAAGACCCCGGCCGGCTATGCCTCCGGATCGTTCGGGCCGACCACCGCGGGGCGGATGGACAGCTACGTCGACGAGTTCCAGGCCGCCGGGGGCTCGCTCGTGATGCTGGCCAAGGGCAACCGCTCGAAGCAGGTCACCGACGCCTGCGCCAAGCACGGCGGGTTCTACCTCGGCTCGATCGGTGGCCCGGCGGCCCGGCTGGCGCTCGACAACATCACCAAGGTCGAGGTGCTGGAGTACCCCGAGCTCGGCATGGAGGCGGTGTGGCGGATCGAGGTCGTCGACTTCCCCGCGTTCGTCGTCGTCGACGACAAGGGCAACGACTTCTTCGACCAGGTCCGCCGCGAGGCCAAGGCAGTCCCGATCACCGTCAGCTGATCACTGGCAAGCGGCTGGTGCGTCACGGCGGGGGTGCGGGGGCAGAGGCCTTGGGCCGGAGCCCCCGCCTGGCGATCGATCTGGCTTTGCCGGTCGATCGCCTGCAATCTGAGTGCCGGCCGAAGGCCGGCTCCGTCGACTCGCCGAGCAAGCTCTGCTTGCGAGGCGAAACCTCAGCACGCGGCGGTGGCGGCGGTCTCCGCGGCGGCCGCGGCGTCGGACGTCACGCCGAGCAGCAGGTGGGTGATGACGCGGTGGCCGGCGACGGCGAGGCGGACCGATTCGCAGCGCGCCTGGCGGCCGTCGACGCCGGCGGCGACGAGCACGCCCTCGAGCCGCGGCTCGACGTCCCACGGGCGGAACTTGAACAGCGCGTCAGCCGTCTCGGCATCCGTGCTCGCCCCGTCGACGAACGGACAGGTCGCGCCGGCAGCCGGCACCCTGCCGTGCACGAGGTGATCGACGACCAGCTCGTCCAGGCACGTGGTGCCGGGGAACGCGGTGTGGCCGACGCCCTCCCACATCACCGCAACGGCGTCACCGAGGGCAGCCGCCATCTCGGCGGCGTGATGGCCGGGCGTCGCCGGGTCGAACTGCGTGCCGATGACGAGGATCGGCGTGGCCACGTCGACGGAACTGATGACCGGGAGTGGCAGCGCGGCCGGCATCTGCTCACATCCCCACACGTCGTCCATGGCGCTGAAGTCGGCACAGTGGATGGCGAAGTTGGCAGCCAGGAACTCGTCGCTGTCGGGCTGGGTCGCCGGATCCCCGGGGAAGCCGTTGAGCATCGCGCTGGAGAAGGCGGCGAGCGTCGACGCGTCACCGGCCGCGGCGTCGCCGAGGGCGTCGGCGGCCATGCTCCACGTGTCGGGCTCGTACGTGATGCCGTACATCACGTCCTCGACGTCGAGGCGCCCGAGCTGCTCGGGCTCGCCGTCGAAATGGGCCGTCGGCAACGTGCGGATCGTCTCCTCGAGCGAGTCGACGAGGGCGCGACTGTCCGGACCGGCTGCACATGCCGGCGAGGCGGCGCACAGCTCGTGGAAGCGGGCGACGACGTCGTCGATCTCGTCGGCCGCGTACCACGGCGTGTCATGGCCACCGACCGGTTTCGCCGGGTCCCCAGCATCGGGTGCGATGGCGCCGTCGAGCACGAAGTGCCCGACATGGTCGGGGTAGGCCATCGCGTACACCGCGCCGAGCGCGGTGCCGTAGCTGTAACCGAGGTAGTCGAGGCGCTCGACGTCGAGCGCGGCCCGCACCTCCTCGAGGTCGAGGGCCGCGTCGGCGGCACCGACGTGGCCGAGCAACGCGCCGGTGCGCGACCGGCACTGGCTCACATTGAGTGCATCGGGATCGGACCCGCAGTCGATGGCCGGCTCCGACAGGCCGACCCCGCGCGGATCCCACCCCACCGGGTAGAACGAGTCGAGCAACTCGGGCGGCAGCGCGTCGATGAGGAGGGGAGCCAGCGCGGTGCCGGGAGCGCCGGGGCCGCCGGGGTTGATCACCAGCGGCCGCCGCTCGTCGCCGTCGGGCAGCTCGGGGCGGGTGAGCGCCACCGTCACTGTCCCGACCGAGGGGTTGGCGCGATCGATCGGCACTTCGACCCAGGCGCACTCCCAGCGGACGGTGGTCACCACGTCGAACGGCGGGCAGTCGGTCCAGTCGAGGGGCTCGGGCGATGGGACCGCTGGCGATGTCGGCGGCCCGTCGACATCCAACGCCTGCTCGGTGTGCACGCCCGGATCGCCGGCGCACGACAGGGCCACCAGTGCCAATCCGGCCAGGCCGGCACCCGTGGCCCGCCGGTGCATCAGGCACGGAGCGTAGCGACGAGCGCGGCGCGTGTGGCCGCCGTTTCGTCGGGATCGCCGCCGAACTCGACGGCGGCAAAGTCGGTGACGCCGAGATCGGCGAGGCTGCCGATGCTGTCGGTGACCTCCTCGGCGGAGCCGACGATGGCGATGTCCGCGGCGTCGGCCGCGCCCTCCCGGTCGAGCATCGCGCGGTAGCTCGGCAGCTGCCCGTAGACGGCGAAGACCGTCGACGCTCGCTGGCGGGCGCGCTCGACCTCGCTCGTCACGCAGACGGGCAGGGCGGCGATGATCCGTGGCTCCGTGCGGCCGGCGGCCTCGGCGGCGGCGGTGATCGTCGGCACGATGTGGCTCGCCAGCGTCTGCGGACCGGTGCACCACGTCAGCGTGCCGTCGGCCAGCTCGGCGGTGGCCTTGAGCATCTGCGGCCCGAGGGCGGCGACGACGATCGGCATCGGCGACATCAGCGACGAGCCGGGGACGGTCAGCGAGGCGTGGACGCGGTACTCCTCACCGTCGAAGGAGACCGGTTCGTCGCGCGTGAGCGGCACGAGCACCGACAGGTACTCGCGGAGGTGGCGGACCGGCTTGTCGTAGCTCATCCCGAGCATCGACTCGATGACGATCCGGTGGCTGAGGCCGATCCCGAGGCACAGCCGGCCGCCGCTCTCCGCGTTGACGGTCAGCGCCTGCTGGGCAAGCACCAGCGGATGGCGCGGGTAGGTCGGCACGACGCTCGTCCCGAGCTCGATGCGCGGGACCTCGCGGCCGACGACGGCGAGGGCCGTGAGGGCGTCGTTGCCGAAGATCTGCGACACCCAGTACGAGTCGAAGCCGTCGGCTTCCGCCTGGCGGGCCTCGTCGACGACGTTGTCGATGGTCCCGTCGTTGATCGATGAGCTGAACACGCCGTACCGCATGGACGGCGACAGTACCGGGCCGGCGGCAGGCGACGAACTGGGCGGGCAGCG
>JBIOUO010000098.1:0-13800 GCA_044867195.1 Ilumatobacteraceae bacterium | reverse complement strand
CACTCATCGAGCTGTGGCAGCAGCACGAGAGCGGCAACAACGGATCCCGTCACGCCGAGCACGGGCTGCGCGTGCCGGTCGGGGTGCAGGCCGGGGCGCCGTTCGTGCTCGACCTCCGCCAGGACGGTCCGCACGCGCTCGTCGCCGGTACGACAGGGGCCGGGAAGTCGGAGTTCCTGCAGTCGCTCATCGTCGGCTTGGCCACGATGCACAGCCCGGAGCGGGTGACGTTCCTGCTCGTCGACTACAAGGGCGGGGCGGCGTTCAAGGAGTGCGTCGCCCTGCCCCACACCGTCGGCATGGTGACTGACCTCGACCACAACGAGGTCCGGCGGGCGCTGATCTCGCTCAACGCCGAGCTGCACCACCGCGAGCTGCTGCTGCAGCGGGCCGACGCCAAGGATCTGCTGGAGATGGAGCGCAAGGGCCATCCCGAGACGCCGCCCAGCCTGCTGATCGTGGTCGACGAGTTCGCCGCGCTGGCCAAGGAGATCCCCGAGTTCGTCGACGGCGTCGTCGACGTCGCCTTGCGCGGCCGCAGCCTCGGGCTGCACCTCGTTCTCGCCACGCAACGTCCAGCCGGTGTGATCACCGGTCAGATCCGCGCCAACACCAACCTGCGCGTCGCGCTGCGCATGGCCGCCGACGACGAGTCGGCCGACGTCGTCGGCTCGCCGGTCGCCGCGGCGATCGAGCGCCGGCTGCCCGGCCGGGCCGTCGCCCGCATCGGACCCCAGGAGCTGGTGCCGTTCCAGAGCGCGTACGTCGGCGGGCACACGATGGCCAACGTGCAGCAGCCGATGGTGCGGGTCCGTTTGTTCGGCTTCGATCACGACACGGCCGTCGCCGAGGAGCGCCGTGTCGTGGTCCCACCCGACCACCCGAGCGATCTGCAGCGGCTCGTGGTCAACCACCGGGCGGCGTTCGGCCTGCTCGGCGCACCCGCTCCGCGCCGGCCGTGGCTGCCGCCGCTGGCCGCCTGCTACGAGCTCGGCCGGCTTCCCGGCTCGAAGGACGACACGGCGATCGTGCTCGGCGTACGTGACGAGCCCGCCCGCCAGCTGCAGTCGCTCGCCTACTTCCGGCCCGACGCCGACGGCGGGCTAATGGTGCTCGGAACGGGTGGCTCAGGCAAGACCGTCGCCCTGCGCAGCGTCGCCGTCAGCGCCGGGCTGGCGGCCGAGTCCAGCGGCCACCCGGTCGAAGTCCATGCCCTCGACTTCGCCGGGCGCGGCCTCGCCGCCCTCGAGGACTTGCCACACGTCGGTTCCGTGATCTCCGGCGAGGACACCGAGCGCGTCACCCGCCTGCTGCGCACGCTGCGCGAGCGGATCGACCAGCGTGCCGTCGCCTTCGCCGCCGTCCGCGCGTCGTCGCTGCCCGAGTACCGGCGCAACGCCCCCGGCGCGAGCGGGACGAGCACGACGATGACGAGTCGCGTCCTCGTGCTGCTCGACAGCTACCCCGGGTTCCAGGCCATGCACGATCGGATCGAGGCCGGGCGCTGGCTCGACGTGTTCACGCGCATCGCCGCCGACGGCCGCCAGGTCGGCGTGCACGTCGTGCTCACGGCGGATCGCAAGACGTCGGTGCCGATGAGCCTCGCCAGCTCGTTGCCACGCCGGCTCGTGCTGCGCCTGGCGAACGACGACGAGTACGCCAACGCCGGCGAGCCGGCCGGCATCCTGTCGCCGTCCAGCCCTCCTGGGCGGGCGATCATCGACGGCAAGGAGCTGCAGATCGCCGTCCTCGGCGGATCGGCCAACGGCGAGCGCCAGGCCGACGCGATCGCCCACCTGGCGACCCGGCTGGGCGAGCGTGGCGTGCCCGCTGCGCCCGGCGTCGGCGTGCTGCCGGCCGAGCTACACCGCGAATCGCTGGACGGCGCGGCCGGCGCCGGGCGGCTCGTGTTCGCGCTCGGCGACACCGATCTCACGCCGCGCGCCCTGTCGCTCGAGCGTGGTCACGTGCTCGTCGCAGGGCCGCCGCGCAGCGGCAAGACCACCGCCCTGGCCACGATCGCCCAGGCCGCGGCCAGCGCCCGCCTGCCGCTGTTCCACGTCCACGCCCGCCTCACGCCGCTGACCCATGCCCCGTTCTGGGGCAAGGTGGCACGGGGAGCGGACGATGGCGGCCAGCTGCTGGAGCGGGTCGTCGAAGCCGTGCCTCGCCTGGGCAAGCGGGCCGTGGTCGTCGTCGACGACCTAGGCGAGCTCGTCGACAGCGACGTCGACGGCGCGTTGCTGGAGCTGCTGCGGCTCGGGCGTGAGCACCCGGTGACGGTCGTCGCCTCCGTCGACAACACGGTCGCCCGTCGCCAGTACACGGGTGTGCTCCCGGAGATGCGCAAGGACTGCGTCGCCGTGCTGCTGCAGCCCGACACTGACATCGACGGCGACCTCGTCGGCGTGACGCTGCCCCGCCACACCCGCGGCGTGTGGCCGGAGGGCCGTGGCTATCTCGCCGACCGGGGTGTCGCCGAACTGATCCAAGTCGCCCTTCCGGATCCGTGGTAGCGGGTTCCCTCGCGGGGGAGTGCTCCCCATTTCGCCTGAGGTGAGAAGCCCGTACCGTCGAAGGTGACCGTGAGGTCGCGATGCGCAGTGGTTGCATCTTCAACAACAGGACGACAAGGAGTACGGATCATGGCTCAGCTCGGTGCAGACGTCGAACAGCTCGACCAGCTGTCGAAGAAGTTCGACCAGGAGGCCCAGCAGATCTCGCAGGCGACGCAGCAGATCTCCAGCCAGGTGAACAGTGTGTGGTGGAAGGGTCCCGACGCGGACAAGTTCCGCAACGAGTGGGAGGGTCAGTTCGCGTCGCAGCTGAAGAAGATCGCCGAAGCCCTCCGCCAGGTCGGTCAGGTCGTGCGCAAGCAGGCCGAGCAGCAGCGCGCGACCAGCCGCGCCTGACCCCGAGCCGCGGCGCCTCCGACCACGGCGCACACGGCGGACCGCAGTGCCCCCGGCCTCTCCCTCGGCCGGGGGCACTGCGCTGCCTGCCCCACCACGGTCACACGGCGATCGCGGCAGGCGCGATCGCGGCCTCGAGGTCGCGGCGGGACGGGCCGGGAAGGCCGGGCAACTCGCCGAGTGCCGCCAGCCGCTCGGCGATGCCGGGGCGCCGAGCGACGTCCGCACCAACGGTGAAGACGGCGGCGATGTCGACAACGGCGCGCAGCACGTCCGGATCGTGGGTGGCGGCACGGCTCAGGGCGTTACCGAACTGCCAGCCGGTGTCGGCGCCCTCGTAGGGCCGGCCGGCGATCTGGGCGTCGATCTCGGCGCGCCGGTGGCGGGCGGCGCGGATGGTGTCGTCGACGAACGGGCTGACCACGTTGCCGAACCGGTCGTACCACCGATGGGTGAACTCGCAGGTCTCGGTGGGAGAGACGTCGCGCAGGACGTCGCGCAGGCACAGCGCAGCGAGCGCGGCGATCGACATCCCCCGCCCGTACGCAGGTGTGGTGGTGACCGCGGCGTCCCCGATGGCGATCACGCCGGTCGCGACCGGCCTGCCGTCGACGACGAAGCGACGCACCCGGTCGGGCGTTCGGGCCATCACCTGGACGGCCGTCATCGGCTCACCGTCGAGCCAGTGGGCGGCAAGCGGATAGTTGGCCACGATGCGCGTCCACGTCGCGGCGTCGGTCGCCCGGCGCATCCATCCATCGGCGGCGCTGGCGACCAAGGCGATCGACCAGGTCCCGCTGTCGCCGGCGATCAACACCAATGACAGCGAGTCGTACGGTTGCAGCGGCGGGCCCAGCGACGCCGGTAGCTCGCCGTCCGAGGATCGGAAGTGGCGGCAGTAGTAGGTGAACCCGCTGTCGGTCGGCTCCTCCAGCGGGCGCGGGGCGCCGATGTCGGCGAGCAACTCGGGCAGCACCGACCGCCGGCCGCTGGCGTCGACGACCAGGTCGGTGCGCAGCCGGGTGCCATCCCCGAGTGCCACACCGGTGACGTGCGGCGCCCCGGCGGGGCCGTCGTCAGCGGCGAGCAGGCCGCGCACGAGCGCGCCACGCCGCACGTCGAGGCCGTCTTCGGCATCGGCGATGCGCGCCAGCACCGCCTCGACAACGGCCCGGCGAGCGAGCACCTGCTCGTAGCGGGCGTCGCTCGGCCGCCAGCCACCCGTGATGTCGGGTGGCAGCTCGGCCAGCCGGTTCCAGCGCCGCCCGCCGCAGGCGACGATCGCCGCGTTGACGTCCGGCAGGGCGTCGTCGACGATCTCCCGGAACCGGGGCAGGAACGCGTGGGGGAGCAGGAACTGGGGAACGCCGCGCCGCGGCCACGAGGTGAAGGCATCGGGGGGTGCGACCGGCGGCGCCGCGTCGCGTTCGAGCACGGTCACGCGGTGGCCGTCGCGAGCAAGCATCACGGCGCCGACCAGCCCGCTGATCCCGCCGCCGACGAACACGATTCTCGCCATCCCCATGGCCTCCTTCGACCCGTGTCGCTCACTCAACTCCCAACGCCGGCGGACGTCATGGAGAACGGTTGACGTGTTGCTGGAGAAGCGGCTAGTGCCGCGACCGGTGACGGTTGCCTCGTCAACCGCGAGCGGCGTCCATGGCCGGCGGAACGGGCAACCGCTGCCGGTCGCGGTACTAGCGGCCCCGGCGACCCGGTCAGTCAGGTTCGGGCGGCAGCTGATCGAGCTGGTCGGGCGTGATCAGGCCCGACTCCACGGCGTGCTCGACCAGGCGCCGGCGGCGATCCGTCGCCAGCTGGTCGATCGAGCCGCGCAGTCCCCCGACGCCGAGCTTGCTGAAGCGGTTGCAGAGGTTGTCGAGCTTGCGGTTGAACTTCGTGATCGACCAGCCCAGGCGGCGGGCGACGGCCCGATTCGTCGGCAGGTCGTCGCTGCTGTGCGGGTCGCGCAACGTGCCCTCGCCGAGCGCCAGCAGCAGCAGGCGCTGCTCACGCGTCAGCAGCAGGTCGCCGAGCGCGATCGTGTCGCCGGCGTCCGCCTCGTCGGCCTCCAGGGGGTCGTCCTCGTCGGCGTCGTCGGCACCCCGGTCGGGAACCCGCACCAGCAGCTCGTAGTCGGTGATGCCGGCGCGGAACCGGAGCACCGAGTTGGGAAACGACAGCGCGATCTCGCTGCCGGGCGCCAGCTGCACGCTGGAGCGAGAGTCGGCGTCGGCGATCTGGATCGTGATCGAGCGTCCCTCGTTGGTCACCCACCAGGTGTCACCCCGCGACCAGAACCGGCCGAGTACCCGGTGGAGGTGACGATTGTCGTCGATGTGGAGATCCGCCTGGCGCCCGAATGTCAGCTCGTCGTCAGGTTCGACCGTGATCTGCTCGCCGATGAAGTCGACGTGCAGGGCGCGGTCCCGCTCAGTCATATGCCTCACGACCGAGCACGGTGAACGAGCGCGACCCGAAGTAGACGATCGCGCCAGGCTCGACGATCTGTGGCCGGCCAGGCTCGAGGGCGACGACCTGCCCGCCCTGGTGGGGCACGACGAATGTGCCGTTCGTCGAGCCGCAGTCGGACACGAGCACGTCCCAGTCCTGGAACCGCACCTCGAGGTGGCTGCGCGACACCTTCTCACCGAGCGTCTTCACCCGCCGCAGGGCGGCGCGGGCGGGAGCCGTGTCGCGGTCAGGATTGCGACCGACGAGCAGCTCCTGATCGAGATCGACTAGCTCGCCGTCGTCGAACTGCAGCCGGCCCAGGCTCGGGCGGGCGACGTGGACAACAGCGGCCGTGCCCGGTGCGAGGAACTCGCCGCACACGGCGCACGTCGCAGCTGTCGAAGGGTTGGCGTGCCCATTGGCGCAGGGCTTGGCCTCGACCAGCGGTCCGCGCCCCTCGAGCGTCCGCCGCACGTCGGCGAGCAGTGCGTCGGACGCTGGTGGCGGCAGCGTGACGTCGGCGTCGGTGTGCTCGCCGGGATCGTCGAGCCCGACGTCCTGGTCGGTCCGATCCACGGTGCTCGCCGACGGGGGCGCTCTCTCGGGCCGCACGCGCGCCCCAGGCACGCCGGCAGGTTCGAGCGGTTCGCCGTCGGCGCCAACCGCGGCAGCCTGGATCGCCAACAGGGCGGCGACCGGGTCGTCGGCGTCGATCACGTCGGGTCGCGGCACCGAGGTGGTGGCGTCCGGCGGCTCGGCGATCTCGGCGATCTCGGCCACCTCGGCCACCTCGACCACCACCGTGGGCGGCGGGGCGATCCCAGCCGCCCGGCCCACCGACGCCGGTACGCCGGTCTCCCCGAGCTCGAGGCGGAACCCGCCGGCGAAGACGGTGCCGGCGACGAGGTCCGTCGCCGGGTCGGCGGCTTCGCCGGCGACGTCGACGACGGCGTGGTCACCCAGCGCCACGGTGTGCTCGACCCACGTCCGTGACGCGGCGCCGGAGATCATCGGCAGCGACGGTTGGTCGGTCTCGACGGCGATGTCGCCGAACGTCATCACCCGCAGCCCGCTGTCCCAGCTGACTCCGACGAACGGCTGCACCGCGAAGCCGGCCCCGACCGTCGCCGATGCCAATGCGTGCAGCTCGGCGCCATCCTCGCTGGAGCCGAACGCCTCGACCAACGTCGGATCAGGCCGTGCCGAGTAGAGCAGCGCCGTCGGGCGCCGGACCACGAGGCCCGTGCCTGGCGCGAGATGCAGTACGGCCGGCGTCACCGCGGACCTCCGCTGCCGCCGGCGGGACCCCGCGCGCCGACCTCGAGCACGATCGCGGTCGCGTTGTCCCGACCGCCGGCATCGTCAGCGGCGGCGACGAGCTCTTCGGCGGCGAGGCGGGCGGTCGACGCACGGAGGGCCGCCCGGATCTGGTCGTCGTCGAGCTGGTGGTACACGCCGTCGGTGCACAGCAGGACGCGATCGCCGGCGCGGACGGAGACGGCGAGCACGTCGACGCGCAGGATCTCGCCCTCCAGCCCGATGAACGACGTCAGGCCGTGGAGTGCCACGCCGCGTTCACGGTAGTCGCCGATGTCGAGCCCGGCCGCGAGGAGCTCGGCGCGAACAGTGTGGTCGCGGGTCAGCAGGTCGAGGCGGTCTTCCGGTTCGTGCGTCGCTCGGTAGGCGCGTGAATCACCGACATGGACGATCGTCACGAGCGAGTCACCGATCGACGCTGCGAGCAACGTCGTACCGAGGCGCTCGACACCATGCTGGTCGCCAGCGCGGCGGACGTCGGCATTCACCGCCTCGACGATCCGGCGCCAGCCAGGATTGGCCGAGCGCGGGACGCGCCCGAGCACGCTGTCGACCGCCGTGCGGGCGGCCAGGGCGCCGCCGCCGCGCCCGCCCATCCCGTCGGCCACGACGAAGAGCTTGTCGCGCCGGCCCCATGCGTCCTCGTTGATCCGGCGGCGCACGCCGGGACTCGTCGCCGCCCCCCACGCGACGAGGGCGAGGGGGAGCGCCGCCGCGAGCTCCGCCGCCAGGTGGCGTAGCACGCTGGCGTTCTCGGTCGGGATCGTGTCCTCGTCGTCGAGCTCGAGCGGCATCGGCTCACGGCCCCTGAGGCGCTGTGGCCGGTGGCGGTGTCCCCGGTGGTGGCGTGGGTGCGGGCGTCGGCGGCGCTGTGGGTGGAGGTGTGGGTGGAGGTGTGGGTGCGGGGGCAGCAGGGGCCGCGGTCGTCGCCGGGGCGGTCGTCGTGGTGGCTCGTGCCGTCGTGGTTGGCGCCCGCGTGGTGGTCGCTCCGTCCGTCGTCGCAGTCGACGAGGCGGAGGCGGCCGATGGCGGCGTGGTGGCAGGGCTGTCGCCGTCGTCGCCGCCGCGCGTGAGGAAGAAGGCGCCGAGGCCAATCACCAGTGCCCCGACCACCGTGGCGATGGCGATCCAGGGGGTCGGGCGGCGGTCGTCCGACGGCTGGCCCGCTGCCGGACGCTGGGCGACCGGCAGCCGTCCCTGCGGCTGCCAACGCCCGGGGCCGGTGACGGGGGCGGCGACCGTCGGCTGCTCGGCCGTCGGGGTCGTGCCGGGTAGAGCTGGCGGTGGCAGCGCGCCACCAGGCAGGGAAGCCGTGGGCGCCAGCGCGGTCGCGTCGGGAACGTCAGGTGGCGGCGCCGGCACCGTTGACGGCGGGACGGTGGGCAGGGGCACCGTCGGCGGCGGTTCCGGCTCGGTGGCCGGGAGCTCGGCGGTGGGTTCGTCGTCGCGCGAGACCGCAGCGCGGATCTCGGCGATGACCTCGTCGCGCGCGCCCACGGTCAGGTCGTCGTCGTCGTCGCCCTCGTCTCCCGCGGGCGGGCGCGGGCTCGATCCGCGCAGCTGGGCGAGCAGCTCGTCGTCGCCGGGGACGGTGACATCATCGTCGTCGTGGTCGTGGTCGTCGCCCGGCGGGCGTGGGACGTTCATCGTGGCGGGCGTGGCCGGGCGCCTCGCCGCGCGTGGTCGCGCCGCAGCGGGCGCGGATCCAGTTGCATCCGCAATCGTTGGCGCACCGGTCGACCCGCACGCAGGCCGGTTGCCACGTGATCGCTGCACCGCCAGGCCTCGGCGGCGAGCTCGTCGCCGGGCGGGGTGGCGGCGTACGTCGCACGATCGACCTGCGTGGCGAGGCGCCGCAGATCGCGCTCCACCGGTTCCAGCGCCAGGTCGACTTGGGTGTAGGCGCCGACTCGCTCGAGCGGGGTGACATCCGTCAGCGGTGGTGCGCCGGCCTCGGTGCAGCGGTCGATGGCCTCCGCCCAGGCGCCGGCGATGCGACCGGTCGGTGAAGAGCCCGCTCGCCGGCGCTGGCGGCGCAGGGCCTTCCAGCTGACGACGACGAGCGCGAACAGCAGCAACAGCAGGATCGGCACGGCGGCTACGCCGGCGCCGACGGCGACCCAGGGCGCCCAGCCGCCACCGTCGCCGAACGTGTGGCTGATCGGCTCGAGCTCGGCGTCGTCGGTCTCCTCGTCCTGCTGGCGCGGCGGCTCGACGTTCGGCGGCGGTGGTGGCGGAGGCGGCGGGTTGGGGATCGCGATCTGCTCGGTCGTCGCACCCTGCGCCTCCGGGTCGGGCACGCGTGACCGGTCCGGCGTCACGTCCACTGGCACCCATCCGAGCTCGCCCGCGTCGAGCTCGACCCATGCCGAGATGTCGTTGGCCGTCACCTCCGCAGTGCCACCCTGCCATGACTCGGCCGGGACCTCGTAGCCGACCACGACGCGCACGGGGAGCTCGGCCACCTCGGCCATCACGGCGGCTGCCGCCGCGTACTGCTCCTCGAAGCCGACGATCCGCTCGGGATCCTCCAGCATCGACTCGATGCGCCCGTAGGAGTGGCCCGGCGGCGTGTCGGGCGTGGCGTCGTAGTAGCCGTGGTCGACGAACTCGTCGCGGATCGCCGCCATCTGCTCCCAGCCCCGCTCGCGCCCCTCGATGAGGTCGGCGGCGAGGCGCAGCACCGTCGGCGGGAGCAGCTCCAGCTCCTCCTTGCGGTCGATCGGGGCGATCGTCGCGGCGAGCAGTTGCGCCTCGGTCACCTCCGGCGCGACGTCAGACTCGACGGTGTAGGCCAGCCCGTCGGGGACGCCGTGCGGTAGGGCGATCGTGCCGGTCTCCAGGTTCATCCGCGGGTCGAGGTCGGCGGGGAGCGCCAGGCGTGTGGCGATGCCAGCGAGGGGCAGGAAGCTGCCGCCGAGGTCCTTGATCTCGACCGTGTGGCGGACGGTGTTCGTGCCGTCAGGCAGCGGCTGAGCGAGCTGGGGCAGCTGGGTGTCGACGGGCACGAACTCGTCGGCGTCCGGATCGCGCTCGGGGTCGGCGACCGTCCACACTACTCCGTCGTACGCGGTCAGCACGGCGACCGGCCACCGAGTGATCGGCGTGTCACCGGACACGGTGAACACGACATCATCCTTGCGCTCGTCCTTCAATGAGGCCTTGACCTGGGCGAGGGGGCTCGGGATGGCGAGCGGGTCGAACGGCGGCACTTGATAGCGGCGAAGGTCGAAGCGCTCATTGGCCGCAGCCAGGGGCAGGTGCGGACCGACCAGCGGCGCGGCGACCACCGCGCCGACGACCACGACGGCCCCGAGCATCAGCCGGGTCCGGTTGGCGGTCACGGCGCCGGCGTCGAACTCGTCGGCGGACGCCACGATCCGCTGGCGGACCAGCCGCTGCTGCGCAGTGATCAGCAGCAGCGTCCCGGCGAGGATCCCGGCGCCCTGCAGTAGCGCCAGCCAGCGCTCCTCGACCGTGAACAGCAGGCTCAGGGCGAGGGCCAGGATCGGTCCGATCGCCGGGAGGCCGGGACGGCGCGACGAGCGGGCGATCTCGCCGCCGATCGCCGCGGCGAGCCAGGCAACGGTGAACGGCAGCGCCCGGAACTGCTCGGTCAGGTCGGCCGGCGGAGCACTCGACAGCAGGTCGGCCCAGCCGTCGACGAGGCCGCGGGCGAACGCGCCGTACGCGCCCGGCGTCGGCAGCCCGCCGACAGCGACGCCGCCGAGCACGACGAACCCGATCGCTGACATGGCCACGCTCTCGCCGAGCAGCAGCCGGCGCTGGCGGGCGACGACCACGATCGCCGACGCGCCGAGCGCGCCGATGGCCGCCGACGACACGAACCCCCACCCCGACAGCGTGCTGCGGAACCCGATCGCGGCGATGACCGACATCGCGGCGACGATGCCGACGGCGACCGCGACGTAGCGCCCGATGACCCGCCGCGGCCGACGGTCGACGGGCACGTCGTCCTCCCCACCCGAGTGCGTGGTGTGGGACAGTGCCGCACCAGACACTCGGGTGCGCCGAAATACTCGGATGGCGCGAGTCATGATGCGACCTTGGCCCAGGCGGCCTGGAAGCCGGAGAGGTCGTCGACATCGATGACACGGGCGCCGGGGAGCACGCCGGGGAGGCGGTCGCCGGGCGGCCACGTGCGCACGAGGACCACCCTCGCCGAGCGCCGGGCGACGCTCGCCATGCGCAGGAAGCGGTCGGTGGGTACGTTGCCGGTGACGACGACGAGCGCCGAAGTGCCCGCCTCCGCCCGCAGCGCGTGCAGCGCGGCGTCGGTGACGTCGGTCCCGGTCGAGCCGGCCGCCAGCGTGAGCCGGTCGAGGAGGTCCGTGCGCCCGGCGGGCCTGTTCTGGCCGGCGACGACCTCGCGGTCGAGCCAGATGGCGAACGGCTGTCCGCTCAGCAGGGAGGACACACCGAGCGAGGCAGCGACCTCGATGGCGAGATCGAACTGCAGCTCCGAGCGGTACGAGTCGATCTCGGTGTCGACCACGACCGTCATGTTGGGCCGGCGGTTGTCGACGTAGTGGCGGACCATCAGCGTGCCCGTGCGGGCCGTCGACATCCAGTGGATGTGGCGGTGGTCGTCGCCGAGCTCGTACTCGCGCAGGGCATGGAACGCCACGTCGCCAGCCGGCGAGGCGTCCGACGTCGGCCCCTCGAGGTCCTTGGCGAAGCCGACCGGCAGCGGGCGCAGCGGCGCGACGCGCGGGTGGACCCACAGCGTCTGGACGTCGGTCTGCACGATCTCCCGCCGCATCAGGTTGAGCAGATCGCTCTTGACGATCAGCGCGGGTCCCACCTCGACCACACCGCGCCGGGCCGTCGGCAACGGGTACACCGCCTCCGTCGCCCGTCCCGGCCCGAGCGGCGGGATGTCGAGGCGCAGCGGGCGACCGCCGACGTGCTCCTCGATCGTGCGTGACGCGATCGGTCCCCGCCGCGGGTTGGTGACGCGCATGACCGCAACGGCGCGGTCGCCGGTCGTGACCCGCTCGGGCTCCAGCGTGCGCTCGACGTCGAGCATCAGGCGGCCGACGACGAACGGCACGGCGACGGCGAGCACGAGCAGGCACCCGGCGGCCAGGACCATCAGCTCGACCCACCCGAGCTGCCAGCCACCGACATACGCGACCACGGCGAGCACAGCGACAGTCCACCCACTCGCCGTCAACGGGATGGCGCGCAGCCGCCTCATGTCGAGATCGAGGTCATGGGGGGATGCTCGAAGGGGGGCGCTCCGCGACCCCCCCTTCGATCTGGTCGGATCCGGCTTTGCCGGTCCGACCAGCGAGGTTCTTCGTGCGGCCGTAGGCCGCCTGCTGCGCAACTCGACCGAGCGGAGAGAGCGAGCGAAGCGAGCGAACGAGCGAGGGCGAACATCATGCTCCGGCGCGCATCGCCGCGGGGAGGTCGATGCGGTCGAGGATGTCCTCCACGAGCGCCGTCGTCTCGACCCGCCCGAGCTCCGCCTCTGGCGTGAGCAGCATGCGATGGCCCATCACGGCTGGCGCCACGACGCGCACGTCGTCCGGGGTGACGAATGGTCGCGCCTGCGAGGCGGCCAGGGCGCGGGAGGTGCGGACCAGCGCGATCGCGCCGCGCGTCGACACACCGAGCCGGAGCTGGGCGAGCGACCGCGTCGCCGCGCACAGCCGCACGACGTAGCTGCGCACCGAGTCCTCGACGTGCACCGACTCGGCGACGTGGATCATCGTGCGCACGTCGGTCGTCGACATCACTGGCGACAGCCCTTCCGGCCGCAGGTCGTCGGCCAGCATCCGCAGCACGTCGACCTCGTGGTCGTGGTCGGGATAGCCGAGGGTCGTGCGCATCAGGAAGCGGTCGAGCTGCGCTTCGGGCAGGCGGTACGTGCCCTCCTGCTCGACCGGGTTCTGGGTGGCGATGACGACGAACGGCCGCGGCACGTCGTAGCCGACGCCGTCGACGGTGACGTGGCGCTCCTCCATCACTTCGAGCAGTGCGGCCTGCGTCTTCGGCGAGGCCCGGTTGATCTCGTCGGCGACCACGACGTTGGCGAACACGGCGCCGCGCCGGAAGTCGAACGTGCCCTGCGACTGGTTGTAGACGAGGCCGCCGGTGACGTCGGTCGGCAGCAGGTCGGGCGTGAACTGGATCCGGCTCCACGTGCCCTTCACCGAGTGGGCGATCGCCTTGGCCAGCGACGTCTTGCCCGTGCCCGGCACGTCGTCGAGCAACAGGTGGCCCTCGCTGAACAGGCACACCAGGGCGAGGGCGATCTGATCGCGCTTGCCCTTGATCACCCGCTCGACGTTGTCGAGCAGGGCGTTGAACCAGTGGCTGAACCACTCGGCTTGCTGGTCGGTCGCTGGTCTCATGACGGTGTCCCTTCATCGCTCCGTGGGGGGATGCTCGAAGGGGGGCGCTCCGCGATCCCCCCTTCGATCTGGTCGGATCCGGCTTGGCCGGTCCGACCAGGGCGTTCTTCGTGCGGCCGGAGGCCGCCTGCTTCGAGACTCGACCGAGTGGAGAGAGCCGGGCCGCAGGTCCGGCTCCGGGGTATCCCGGCGAGCGGAGCGAGCGAACGAACGAGGTCGAAGCATCAATTGCCCCAGCGGCGGTGCTCGGACTCGTGCGAGCCGACGGTCATCCAGAACATCTCAGCTGGGTAGCCGAAGTAGCACGAGCGGTCGGTCAGGTCGCCGTTACCGTCCGCCGTCCGCGGCGTCGATGAGAAGGCGCCCTGGACGGATCCGTGGCATGTCACGGTGTACGTCTGCCCGGGGGTCAAGCCGGACGCCGTCGTGTAGACCCATGCGCACGACGGGGCGCTGCAGTTCGGCTGGCCGACCGCCGATCCGTCCTTGCGCCAATCGACGTTCACCGGCGGGTCCGGCGTCGTCGCCCCGTCCTGCGCGCTCCACGGCCCACACCCGATCGAGTTGCAGGCGCGAACTTGAACCGTGTAGCGCGTGCTGTCGGCGAGTCCGGTCCACGTGTGCGAGCGGTCGGTCTCGTTGACGGTCGCGCCCGGGTTGAGGTTCGCCTCGTAGTGGGTGATCGGCTTGCCGTTGTCGTTCGGCGCCGACCACGTCGCTCGGATCTCGCCGCG